>JAIRJX010000347.1 GCA_031260425.1 Gemmobacter sp. | reverse complement strand
AGGTCGGCAACGCCACGGTGGCGATGTACTTCGACATGGTGAAAGCAAGCGGCAAGTGGCTGATCGACGACCACGCAGCGACAACCACTATTGGGGACTTCGTCGAGCCGGGGGTTGGCATGGCGATCAACGGCGTGGCGGTGACCGAGCCGGCCGGGATCGAGGCGCAGAGCCAGCCTACGCAACGGCGCTGGGTGGTGGAGGTGCGCCGTGACGGTCGGCCGCTTGCGCTGCACTTCCGCATCTGACCTTTTCGCGGCGGGTCGAAAGGCTTAGATTGGCACCATGTCCGATCTGTTTGATACGCCGCCCTCGTCCCGCCCCGAGGCCCCGCGCCCTCTGGCCGACCGGCTGCGCCCGAAAACCCTTTCCGAGGTGATCGGGCAGGCGCATGTTCTTGGCCCGGAAGGTCCGCTTGGCGCGATGCTGGCGGCGGGAAGCCTGTCGTCGCTGGTGCTCTGGGGGCCGCCGGGGGTCGGCAAGACCACCATCGCGCGCCTGCTGGCCGACCAGACAAATCTTGCCTTCGTGCAGATCAGCGCCATTTTCACCGGCGTGCCGGAACTGCGCAAGGTCTTCGAACAGGCGAAGATCCGCCGCGCGAACGGGCAGGGCACGCTGCTCTTCGTCGACGAGATCCACCGCTTCAACAAGGCGCAGCAGGACGGCTTCCTGCCGCATATGGAGGATGGTACCATCCTTCTGGTCGGCGCCACCACCGAAAATCCGTCCTTCGAGCTGAACGCGGCGCTTCTCAGCCGGGCGCAGGTGATCGTGCTGGAGCGCCTCGGCCTCGCCGATCTGGAGCGGCTGGCACAGAGGGCCGAGAAGGAACTGGGCCATGCCCTGCCGCTGAAGGCCGAGGCGCGCGAGGCACTGTTGGAAATGGCGGATGGCGACGGGCGGGCGCTTCTGAACCTCATCGAGCAGGTGGCGGCACATAAGGGCGGGGCGCTGAGCAGCGAGCAGCTCGGCCAGCGCCTGATGCGGCGGGCCACCAGATACGACAAATCGGGCGAGGAGCACTACAATCTGATCTCGGCGCTCCACAAATCGGTGCGGGGGTCGGATCCGGATGCAGCACTTTACTGGTTCGCTCGGATGTTGGAAGGGGGAGAGGATCCGCGCTTCCTCGCCCGCCGCCTGACCCGGATGTCGGTAGAGGATATCGGCCTCGCCGATCCGCAGGCGCAGGCGGTCTGCATGGATGCCTGGCAGACCTATGAGCGGCTGGGCTCGCCGGAGGGTGAACTGGCCCTGGCCAATGCTGTGGTCTATCTGGCGCTCGCCCCCAAGTCGAACGGGGTCTATCTGGCCTATAAGGCCGCCCGCGCCGCAGCGCGCGAGACCGGCAGCCTGCCACCGCCTCTCCATATCCGCAACGCGCCGACAAGGCTGATGAAAGAGATCGGCTATGGCGCGGGCTATGCCTATGACCATGACGCCGAGGACGGCTTCTCCGGGCAGGACTACTTTCCCGAGGGCATGAAACGCCCGGTCTTCTACGCCCCGCCCGAGCGCGGCTTCGAGCGGGAGTTGAAAAAACGCATCGATTATTTCGCGCGGTTGCGCACCCAGCGACGCGGCTGATCCCTCCGGCCGTGCGCCTGGTCCTGCGGTTGCGGTTGAGTATTTCGGCAAGAAGCAAAGCGGAATCGTGCCAAGGGGGCGGCAATACGGCTCTCAAAGCGTGCGGCCCCGGCGCGCCGTTCTCCGCCCCGCCTGACGGTTTTGTGTTTTGCTTCTTGCCGAAATACTCAAAAAACGGTGTCGCCACCGCACCGTCAGACGTGTTGGGCGCCGTTCACCTCGATCTCCGCTCCCGAGATGTAGCTGGCCTGGTCAGAGCAGAGGAACCAGATCACATCCGCCACTTCCTTCGGTTGGCCGAGGCGCTGAAGCGGCAGGCTTTCCACGATCTTCTCCGTGCCTGGGGAGAGGATCGATGTCTCGATTTCGCCCGGTGCGATGGCATTGACCCGCACGCCCATCGGCCCGAAATCATGCGCCATCTCGCGGGTGAGTGCGGCGAGCGCCGCCTTGGAGGTGGCATAGGCGGCGCCGGCAAAGGGATGGACGCGGCTGCCGGCGATGGAGGTTACGTTCACCACCGAGCCGCGCGCGGCGGAAAGCTCGTCCTTCAGCCCGCGCGCCAGCACGATGGAGGAGAAAAAGTTGACATGGAACACATGGCCCCAGGTGCGCAGGTCGGTTTCCAGCGTGTTGAGGCGGCGGCCACCCTCGCCCTTGGGCGAGATCCCGGCATTGTTGACCAGCGCGTGCAGCCTGCCGCCGATCTTTTCCTTGATCGTGGCGATGGCGGCGATGGTGGCGTCGGGGCTGGCGAGGTCGATCCGGATATGGTTCTGCTCGCCTCCGGGCCAAGGGCAGCGCGGATCGAAAGCCTGACGTGAGCAGGTGAGCACCCGCCAGCCCTCGGCGCCGAACCGCTTTACCGTGGCGTGGCCGATACCCCGGCTTGCCCCGGTCAGCACCATCACCTTCTGCTCGCTCATCCGTGACCTCCGCAATCTGGTTTCAGCCTAGCCGGGGCGCGGGCGGATTTGCAAGCTTGGCAGGGCGCGGCGAAGCGGCTACCAAGGCCGCGACACCCGAGATTTCCCATGAAGAGGCAGATCCGCGCCATGCAGGATTCCATCACCACCGCGAAGACCCTCTCCGAGGCGCTGCCCTATCTGCAACGCTATTCCGGCGCTGTCGTCGTGGTGAAGTTCGGCGGCAATGCCATGGGCGATGACGTGGCAATGGCCGAATTCGCCCGCGACATCGTGCTGATGCGGCAGGTCGGTGTGAACCCGGTCGTGGTGCATGGCGGCGGGCCGATGATCAACGAGATGCTGGGCAAGCTCGGTATCAGGTCCGAGTTCGTGCGTGGCAAGCGGGTTACCGACAAGGCCACGGTCGAGGTGGTGGAGATGATCCTGTCGGGCCTGGTCAACAAGCGCATCGTGCAGGCGATCAACGATCAGGGCGGGCGTGCAGTCGGGATTTCCGGCAAGGATGATGATCTGATGGTTTGCGAGGCCGATGATCCGGAGCTCGGTTTCGTCGGCCGGCCGGTCGAGATGAACGTGCAGGTGCTGCGCGACCTTTACAATGCCGGGATCATCCCGGTGGTGGCACCGGTGGCGACCGGGATGGCCGATAACGAGACTTTCAACGTCAATGGTGATACTGCAGCCGGTGCCATAGCGGGCGCCTTGCAGGCCGATCGGTTGCTACTTTTGACCGATGTGTCGGGGGTGAAGAATGCCGCTGGCGAGGTGATGACCCGGATCACTCCGGAGGAGATCCGCCGCATGACGGTCGAGGGGGTGATCGCGGGCGGCATGATCCCCAAGACCGAAACCGCGCTGGCAGCGCTGGAGCAGGGAGTGCGGGCGGTGACCATCCTCGACGGGCGGCTGCCCAATGCCGGTCTGCTGGAATTGTTCACCGATCATGGCGCGGGCAGCCAGATCCGCTCGACCGAG
>JAIRJX010000243.1 GCA_031260425.1 Gemmobacter sp. | reverse complement strand
AACAGATGATGAACAGGAAAACGCCCCTGGCTTCATCTGTTCAAAAATATCCTCGGGGGGAGCTTCCCGAAGGGAAGCGTCGGGGGGCAGACAGCCCCCCGCGCGTCCGAGTGACGGAGGCGCCGGGATCGGACATGGGCACGATTGCACCGGCTATAGGCGGATCCCCGATTATGGCATATAATGGCCGCCGTCCCCGGAGTGGGGCATGACACAAGAAACGAAGGCAGAGCAGAACCCTGTGGACAAGGAACATCCTGCTGATCGCCGCGCTGGCGATGCTGGCCGGCTGCAACACGGTAGACGGTGTCGGGCGCGACATCTCGGGGGGCGCCAACCGCGTTGCGGGCTGGTTCGGCTGAGGCGCGGGGTTCAGGCGGCGGGCTCCGCCGCCTCGGGCCGGCGGATCACCGTCACCGAGCAATGCGCCTCGGCCACCACCCGGCTGGATACCGAGCCGAGATAGCGCCGTGTCGAGGAACTGGCGCGCGCGCCCATCACGATATGGTCGACGTTGTTGTGCCGCGCATAGTCGATGAGCGCCGCCGCCGGATCGGGGTTTTCGAGGATCGAGCAGGTCAGCCGCTCCTCGCCCAGTTCGATCGCCTCGGCCCAGTGCCGGAGCCCGACCAGCCGCGCGACGTGGATATGGTTGCCCTCGTCATCGGTTGCCTGATCAATGCCGATGCGGTTGGTCTTGATGACATTGATGCAGGCCACGCGGCTGTCGGGCTCGGTCACCAGCATTCGTTGCACATTGAGCCGCAATTGCCCGGCCAGATCCTCCATTTCGGGCGAGAGATCCACCGCCACCAGCAGGATCGGTGCCTTGCCGATCTGTGCGGCGATCGAGGGAGGGGCGGCGAAGGATTTCACCTTGCGCATCCGCCAGCGCCGCGCCAGCACCTTGCGCCAGCCGTCGGGCGCGCGGCGCATCGCGCGTCCGGTCAGCTTCACCTGCTGCGGATGGGTCAGATCGAACCGCAACTGCGCCGCCGTCCGGTAGCGTTGCGCCGGATCCACCTCCAGCGCGCGCAGGATGATTTCCTGCAACCAGTCCGGCAAGTCGGGCACCAGCGCCTTCGGTGGCACCGGGTCGCGCCAGAGCCGCCGGCGCACCCCTTTCAGCTTTTCGGGCTTGCCGAAGGGAAGAAGGCCGGTCACCGCCTGATAGATCATGGCACCCAGCGCAAAGATATCGCTTCGCGGATCGTTGCGGGAACCCAGATACTGTTCGGGCGCGATATAGGGGAAGGTGCCCATCGGAATGGTGAACTCTTCCGCCAGCAGGTCGGGAAGCAGGTCGTGACGCGACAGGCCATAGTCGATCAGCACCATCTCGCCCGAGGGGCGCTGCAGATAGTTTTCCGGTTTCAGGTCCAGATGGATGACCTGCTGGCCGTGCAGATGATGCAGCGCCTCGGCCATGCGCGCGGCGATCTCGACCACCTCCGAGACTGGAAGCGGCGCGCGCGCGAACAGTTTCGCCAGCGACTCGCCGGGGATGCGCTCGGTCACGATATAGGGCATCACCGCGAAATCACCCCGCGCGATGACGCGTGGCACATGCGGGCCGCTCAAGCGCGGCAGGATCATCTGCTCCACCTCGAAGCCCACGATGGTCGGCGCGTCGTAACCGTCCAGGATCTTCGGCACCTTCATGACCATCGACAGGGGGTGAAGCGGATGGGTGACATCCCAGATCGTGGCGAAGCCGCCCTCGTGCAACTTCTCTCCAAGGGTGAAGCCGTCGATCTCGAGGCCGGGATGCGGGCGGGTCTTCATGGCTCAGGCTCCTGAGATGATACGCATGGCCAGGCTGGGTGGCAGGCCCTCCGCGCCGATGCGGGCGACTGTCGCCGCCGTGTCATAGGGCACGCGCCGGAAGGTCAACTCATCCCTGTCGGTGTCGTGGATCGCATAGCCGGCGAGCGGCTTGCCATCCCTCGGCTGGCCGGTGGAGCCCACCACGGCAAGCCAGCGGCGCGAGCGGATCAGCGGCATTGGCGCGCCCATGGGGATGGGTTGTTGCCGCACCGCACCAAGCCGGTCACAACTCACCAGAAGCGGCACATGGACATGGCCGCAGAGGATCACCCGTGCGTCGCAGACCCGGAACGAGGGCATCGCCCGCTCCGCCGAAGTGACATAGAGCCAGTCACCCGGATCATTGGCACTGGCATGAACGAACAGCGTCTCGCCGATCCGCGCGCTCATCGGCAGGCCGGTGAGGAAGGTCCGCTGCGCTTCCGACAGGCGCGGCCGCGTCCAGTCGATCACCCGGCGAGCGGTGATGTTCATCGCAGGATCGGGCTCCGTGATGGCGGCGTCATGGTTGCCCCTGAGAGCCAGCGCGCCCTGCTCCACCAGCGCCATCACCCGGTCGCAGCACCATTCCGGATCCGGCCCGTAGCCCACGATATCGCCCAGGAGCACGATCCGGTCGACCTGCCGCTGCGCCAGATCATCAAGCACGGCGGTGAAGCCCTGACGATTGGCATGGATGTCGGTGAGAATCGCGTAACGCATCTGTCTGCCTCCTGCCCACCTCACAGGTTAGTGAGTGCGCATGCCAGCGACAATAGAGTCGGAGCCGGGGACAGGATGAAGCCCGCCTGACCGTGAGCCTTGTCCGCACGGATCGTGTCGCCTGGCAGCCGCCGCGATTGGGTCGCGATACGATCAGGCTTGCGGCTCCAGTCTTCTTCACCGGGAGCAGTGCCGACTTCGGACGGGTATTGCGCGCGGGGCAAGGAGACGACAAGCAATGGACGGGCCGGCACCTTGTAAGCCCCGCTTTCCGCCGGAGCAAAGCCACGTAGTGCCGCCGGGCTGCCCTTCCGCCGCATGGAGGAGAAGGAGAGGGCGCCGCCACGAAAGCCCGATCCTTCGGCTCCGGGTGTGTCATCCCTGCCCAGGATGGGCGAGGTGTCTCCCAAGGGTGGGCCGCAACCATTGACGCACCCATCCACGGATCGCCCATAGCCTCTCCGTTGCATGGAGTGGGGTTGCGGAAGCACGCCGCATGAGCCCGCTACCCGGGCCCGGAACAAGGCGCGACGTGCCGCCGGGCAGCGCCCGACCCTGGGTGGGCGCTTTGTCGACACTTTGGCGGGGATCGAGCAAAGGCGGATGCGTCGCCATAAAGTGCAAACCGCAATTGTCGGAGCCGCTCACCCAGGGTCGGTTGCTGCCCTTCGTGGCGCGAGATGTCGGCGCAGGTGCCGGCATGAAACCCTGAGCGCCGGTCGGGCGCTGCTCTCTGCAGTGCGGGCAAGGACCTTGCCCTTCACACCAGCGAGGTCACCCACAGGATCGTCGCGTCCTCCTCGCTGAGGCTGACCACGTTGTGGCCCATCGAGGCGTCGTAATAGGCGCTGTCGCCGCGCCGCAAATCCACCGGTTCGTAGAACTCGGAATAGAGCCGGACGATCCCGGTCAGCACGTAAAGGAACTCCTCCCCGTCATGGCGCACCCAGCCGCCGAACTCCGCCGGATCGCGGGCGCGGATACGGGCGCGGTAGGGCAGCATCTGCTTGCCACGCAGCGAGGCGGTGAGCAACTCATGTTCATAGGTCGCCGTCGCATGGGCCTGCCCCTCGCCCGATTTCGTCACCGCCAGCCGCCCGTTCACCTGCGCCCGCGACGGCGGCGTGAAGAGTTGCGGCACCGAGATTGCCAGCCCCTCGGCCAGTTTCTTCAGCGCCTCGTAGGTGGGCGACATCTGGCCGTTCTCGATCTTCGACAGCGTGGAGCGTGCGAGCCCGGCCTGCGCCGCCGCCTGCTCCAGCGTCCAGCCCCTGGCCTTGCGCAACTCGCGCACCCTGATGCCGAGGTTCAGCGGCTCGACATGGGCGTCCGCACCGGACTCGCGGGCAATACGGATCAGGGAGGGCGGCTCGTTCTGGCTCATGATCCCTGCAGCATTACGGCAGGCCGCGCCGTCATGCAACGCGCCAGCATCTGGAAGCGGACCGTTCCCTGGCCAATGTCGCAAAGGGGCGCTCGCGCCCCCTCTTGAGCCTGCGGCTCAATTCACCCCCTGAGGATATTTATGAACAGATGATGAACAGAGAGGCGCGCCCGGCTTCATCTGTTCACAAATATCCTCGGGGGGAGCTTCCCAAAGGGAAGCGTCGGGGGGCGGAAAGCCCCCCGTGTGCTTGCGTGATACGGGCCCCGCGACAGAGCTTGGGCGAGTTTGCGCCCGACCGCGAGGGCCGCGATCGGAGCGCGCGCACCTGCGGTCGAGGGCCATCTTTCGGTGGCGAGAGAGAAAAGGTGTCATCCGGCTCCTGCTATCCGTGGCTGGAAGCCGGGGATCGCCAGGCGGTTGGACAGGCACCCGGCATGAAGACCCAACCCAACGCAGAATCACCGGACCGGGACCTGTCACCCGACCGCCCTTGCAACCCGTGCACATGGGGGCTAGCACTCGGAGCATGACTGCCTCTTTCAATCTGGCCGCCCATGTTCTGGCGCGTGGGGCCGCGACGCCCGACCGGGTGGCGATGCAGATTCTCCGCCCGACCGGCGCGGAACGCTGGAGTTTTGCGCGGCTGATCGCCGCCGTGCGCGGTGCGGGCAGCGGCATGGCGGCGCTGGGGCTGGAACCGGGTGACCGGGTGCTTCTGCGGCTCGGCAACAGCCCGGAATTTCCGGTGGCCTTCCTTGGCGCCATCGCCGCCGGCTTCGTGCCGGTGCCAACCTCGGCGCAACTGACCGGGCCGGAGATCACCGCCCTTGCCGCTCGCCTGAGGCCGAGGCTGATCGTGGCGGGCGAGGGTATCGCCCTGCCGGAAAGCACGGCTCCGATGCTTGCCGCCGCCCGGCTTGCCGCCATGGCGGATCTCGCCCCCTGCGACTGGGCGATGGGCGCGGCGGAGCGTCCGGCCTATATCGTCTTCACCTCCGGCTCGTCTGGCCAGCCGCAAGCTGTGGTCCATGCCCATCGCGCCATCCTCGCCCGGGCCATGATGCATCAGGGATGGGAGGGCTTGGGTCCCGAGGACCGGCTGCTCCATGCCGGGGCCTTCAACTGGACCTATACGCTCGGCACCGGCCTGATGGATCCTTGGACATTGGGGGCGACCGCGCTGATTCCCGGCGCCGGGGTCACGCCGGAACAATTGGCCCTGCTGCTGCGCCGCTTCGACGCCACGATCCTTGCCGCCGCACCAGGGGTGATCCGGCAGATGCTGCGCGCGAACATCCCCGCCCTGCCCCGCCTGCGTCACGGGCTTTCCGCCGGGGAACGGCTGATCCCTGCACTCCGGCGGGCCTGGCGTGACGCCACCGGCACCGACCTGCACGAAGCGCTAGGCATGTCGGAATGCTCCACCTTCATCTCCGGCAGCCCCGCCCGTCCGGCGCCCGAGGGGACGGCCGGCTTCCCGCAACCCGGCCGCCATATCGCCGTGCTGGATGAAACCGGCGCTGCCGTGACCGAAGGTGAACTGGCCATAGCCGCCGATGATCCCGGCCTGATGCTCGGCTATCTCGACGCGCCGGAGGCCACCGCTGCCCGCCTGCGCGATGGCTGGTTCCGGACCGGCGACCGGGTGCGGCTGAGCCCGGAGGGCGCGGTCGAATACCTCGGCCGCACCGACGACCAGATGAATCCCGGCGGCTTCCGCGTCTCGCCGCTGGAGGTCGAGGCCGCGCTCCACGGCCTGCCCGGCATCGAGGAGCTGGCGGTGGCGGAGGTCGAGGTTGCGCCCGGCAACCGCGTCATCGCCGCCTTCTGCCGCGCACCCGCCCCGCTCGACGAGGCACTGCTTTCAGCCGAGGCAGCCGCCCGCCTTGCCCGCTACCGCCAGCCCCGTATCTGGCAGCGCGTCGATGCCCTGCCCCGCAACGCCAACGGCAAGCTCGACCGCCGCGCCCTGCCCCTGCTCTGGAATCCGCAATGATCCGCCTCGACATCTTCGCCGATCCTGTCTGCCCGTGGTGTTACCTCGGCAAGGCGCACCTCGACCGTGCTCTGGAAACGCGCCCGGGTCATCCGTTCGTGATCGAATGGCAGCCCTTCCAGCTCGACCCGGCCCTACCCCGGGGGGGTGTGGACCGCGCGGACTATCTGCTGCGCATCTTCGGCGAACCGCAGCGCGCGGTAGAGGCGCATCTGCGGCTGGAGGAGCTGGGTCGCGCGGCCGGTGTCAGCTTCGATTTCGGCGCCATCCGTAGGGTGCCGAACACCCTCGACGCACATCGGCTGATCCATTGGGCCGGGCTCGAGGGGAGGCAAAGCGCCATGGTATCCGCCCTGTTCCGCGCCTATTGGCGCGAGGGGCGCGATATCGGCGATACCGCGACGCTGGCGGAACTGGCCGGTGCGGCGGGTCTTGACGCCGGGGCCGTCGCCCGGCTGTTCGCCTCGGACGCCGACCGCGACACCATCGCCGCCCGCGACCGGCACGCGCGTGAGCGCGGGGTAAGCGCCGTGCCCTGCTTCATCATCGCCGACCACTATGTGCTTTCGGGCGCACAGCCGCCGGACCTCTGGCAAAAGGTGATCGACGAGATTGCCGCATCCGCAGGAGGACCACAGGGATGAGCAGCCCGGAAGCCGCCGCCCGCCTTTCCGGAGTGGAGTTCATCGCCCTGATCGCGATGCTCTTTGCCACAGTCGCCTTCTCGATCGACTCGATGCTGCCCGCGCTCCCCGAGATCGCCCGCGAGCTGGTGCCATACGACACCAACCGCGCGCAGCTCATCGTCACCAGCTTCGTGTTGGGGATGGGGATCGGCACCTTCGGCGCGGGGCCGCTGTCGGACAGTTTCGGGCGCAGGAACGTCATCATCGGGGGCGCCCTGCTCTATTGCCTCGCCGCATTGGCGGCCTATGCGGCGCCGACGATGGAAACCGTGCTGGCGGCGCGGGTGGTGCAGGGGGTCGGCGCCGCCGGACCGCGTGTGGTTTCGGTGGCGCTGGTGCGCGATCTCTACAAGGGGCGCGAGATGGCGCGGGTGGTCAGCTTCGCCATGATGATCTTCACGCTGGTGCCGGCCGTCGCACCATTGGCGGGCAGCTTCATCATCGCGGGTTTCGGCTGGCGGGCGATCTTTCTCGCCTTCATCGGCTTCGCGGCGTTGTCGATCCTCTGGCTCGGCTTGCGCCAGCCCGAGACGCTGCCCGCCGCCATGCGTCGCCCGCTTTCGGTCGGCACGCTGGTGCAGGCGCTGCGCGAGGTGCTGGGCAACCGTATCGTCGTCATCTCGATCGCGGTGCAGACGCTGTGCTTCGCAGCACTTTTCGGCACGCTCTCCTCCACCCAGCCGATCTTCGACGTGACCTTCGGACGAGGTGCGGATTTCCCGTTCTGGTTCGCGGTGATCGCGGTCGTCGCGGGTTGTGCGAGTTTTCTCAATGCAAGTTTCGTGGTCCGCCTCGGGATGCGCCTTCTGATCACGGCGGCGCTGGCGGCGGAGGTCGCGCTGTCGCTCCTCTTCCTCGTCCTGACCTGGAGCGGGGCGCTGCCCGAACCCGTCTATTTCGCGCTCTATATCGGCTGGACGGTCAGCGTCTTCATGATGACGGGGCTGACACTCGGCAACCTGAACGCATTGGCGCTGGAGCCTCTGGGCCATATCGCCGGCATGGCCGCCTCGACCACCGGGGCCATCGCCACAGTGGCGGCGGTGGCGCTGGCCGCGCCGCTGGGACTGGCTTTCGACGGCACCCCCCTGCCGCTCACCGCCGGGGTCATGGCGCTTGCGGCGGTCGGGTTCGCGCTGATGCGGAAGATGCCGGGCCGTTGAATGCCGGGCTGGGGCGGATCGGGAAGGAGCAGACCGATCAAGCCGGTGGCACCCCGACTCTCAACCATCCCGCGCCGGAAGGATCACGTCCGACGAGCGGCCCCCGCGACGATCCTGCCCTGCACCATCCCTGACGACAGTGGGCAGTTCTCCACTGCGAGTGACTCGGACCCTTCGGAAGATCGCGACCCTGCCTTTCGACCTCCCGGAGTCACAGAGGGCAGCGCCCGGTGCTGATACGATTGTGGTTGCCGCTTTATGGCGTAAACACGCCTATGTGCCGGCGTTTCCGAAGCGCCCGCCCCAGGGGCGGTCGGGCGCTGCCCGGCGGCGCTTCACGCCTTGTTCCGGGCATGGCGTGGGCTCAGACGGGGGGATTT
>JAIRJX010000171.1 GCA_031260425.1 Gemmobacter sp. | reverse complement strand
CGATGCGAGTCGGGACAAAGGATCTCCCGCCGGAGGCACTGCGCGCGCTGGCCGAAGCGGCAGAGCGCCGCAAGACCTCCCGACAGCCGGACCTGCCGCCGGAACTCGGCGGGCGTGACGGGCCCGAGCCCGTGCGCTTCGGCGATTGGGAGAGGAAGGGCATCGCCGTCGATTTCTGATCACGGCGGGCGGGGCTGACGCCTCGGCATCGGGCAAGCCGCTTCCGACAGGATGGAGAGCACAGGCGGCCGCAGCGGGCAACTGATCCGCACCGATAACAACAAGAGTATCAAGATCAGGAAATCGAACATGGTCCCCCCGGCTTTCCCCTACGAAAGCAGGAAAGAGTTCACACCCGGTTAAGGTGCATGTTCAATCGGCAAGACCCAGCACATCCATCATGTCATATTCGCCGGGACCGTGCTCCTGCCCCCAGAGCGCCGCCTTCAGCGCGCCGCGCGCGAAAACTGTGCGATCGGTAGCAACGTGGCGCAGGATGATGCGCTCGCCCTCACCTGCGAACAGCACGTCGTGCTCGCCCACGATGTCACCGCCGCGGATGGCGGAAAAGCCGATGGCGCCGCGCGTCCGGGCGCCCGTGATACCGTCGCGCGCGCCCTCGCGGACGTCTTCCAGCGCCACACCGCGCCCCTCGGCTGCGGCCGACCCCAGCATCAGCGCCGTGCCTGAGGGGGCGTCGATCTTGCGGTTGTGATGCGCCTCGACAATCTCGACATCCCAGTCGGCATCGAGCGCACGCGCCACCTTTTTTGTAAGCTGCACCAGAAGGTTGACCCCCAGGCTCATGTTCCCGGCCCGCACGATCACCGCGTGGCGGGCAGCAGCGGCGATCTTCGCCAGATGCCCGGGCTCCAGCCCCGTCGTGCCGATCACATGCACCGCGCGGGCCTGCGCGGCGAGCGCCGCAAACTCCACCGTTGCCGCCGGGGTGGTGAAGTCGATCACCGCCTGCGCCTGCGCGAACGCCTCCAGCGCGTCATCGGTCGCCGCCACGCCGACCGGTGCGCCACCGAGGCAGTGGCCCACGTCGCGCCCGACCCAGGGGTGGCCCGCGCGCACCACTGCGCCGACCAGGCGCACCTCGTCGCTGGCCAGAACGACACGCAACAGCATCTGCCCCATCCGCCCCGATGCGCCCGTGATCACGATCCCCGGCAGCCCAGTCATCGGCCGTCTCCCCTTTTCGCTTTTCTGCCCCATAACGCGCAAGGACCGTGTCGAAAAGCCTGCCGTTGCGGGGCGGCACCGAAATGCCTACATGGGAGGCATGTCGAAACACCGCTCCTCCTCGGCCGAAGGCCCCTCGCAACGCCAGCTTCGCGTCGGCGAACTGATCCGACGCACGCTTTCCGACCTGCTGAACCGGGCCGAGATCCATGATCCGGATCTCAACCGCATGTCGATCACCGTGGGCGAGGTCCGCTGCTCGCCCGACCTGAAGGTGGCGACGGCCTATGTCATGCCGCTGATGGGCTCGGTGCCGGTAGAGGATGCCATCGCAGCGCTCGCCCGCAACAAGGCGGAGCTGCGGCACCGGATCGGCGGAACATTGACGCTGAAATACACGCCCGACCTGCGCTTCCGTCCCGACACCACCTTCGACCAGCTTGACGAGACGCGGCGGCTCTTCTCGGATGAGAAAGTGCGGCGCGACCTGGCCCGGCATGACACCGAAGATGATGCGTAAACTTCTGGCGACGCTGGCCTTTCTGGCCACGCCTGCTCATGGCGCGCCTTGCACGCAGACGGCGTTCGAGGGGGCTGGTTTCATCCTGTGCGAGGTCAGGGCAGGTGAGGATCTGCGGATCTTTCACAGTGACGCCGGCGGACTTCTCGGCTCGTTCGGCGCGGTGAACCGGATGCTCGCGGCCGAGGGCGGGACGCTTGGTTTTGCGATGAATGCCGGGATGTATCATGCCGATCGCGAGCCGGTAGGGCTTTATGTCGAGAACGGGCAGGAGCGGACGCCGATTGTCACCAACGCTTCGCCCGGCAATTTCGGAATGCTGCCGAACGGGGTGTTCTGCATCGGCGAGGCTGGTTTCAGCATCACCGATTCGCGGGATTTCGCGACGACGCCCGCCACCTGCCGCTTCGCCACGCAATCCGGGCCGATGCTGGTGAAAGGAGGCGCCCTGCATCCGCGCTTCATCCCGGGCGGCGACAGCCGCTATCTGCGCAACGGCGTTGGTGTCAGCGCCGATGGTCAGCGCGCGGTCTTCGCGATTTCCGAAGATGCGGTGAATTTCGACACATTCGGGCGGCTGTTCCGCGACGCCCTGAACCTGCCCGACGCGCTTTATTTCGATGGTAAGGTCTCGCGGCTTTACGCACCGGCCTTGCGACGGTCGGATCTCGGGCTGCCGATGGGGCCGATCGTCGGGCTGGTGGTGCCGAAACCTTGACGCCCCCGCACCGCGCGGCTAGCAGGCGAGCCTCTGGCTGGCGGAGGGCGACATGGCGCGGACGAAGAAGGGGCGGGCGGTTTCAGGCTGGGTGGTGATCGACAAACCGGCGGGCGTGACCTCGACGGCGGTGGTCAACAAGGTGAAATGGGCATTTCAGGCACAGAAGGCGGGCCATGCCGGCACGCTCGACCCGGCGGCAACCGGAGTTCTGGCGGTGGCCCTGGGCGAGGCGACCAAGACCGTGCCCTATATCACCGATGCACTGAAATGCTACCGTTTCATGGTGACGCTCGGTGCCGCCACCACTACCGATGATACCGAGGGCGCGGTGGTGGAAACCAGCGCCCTACGCCCTTTGGACAGCGCCATCGCCGAGGCGCTTGCGGGGTTCCGGGGCGAGATCATGCAGGTGCCGCCGCAATTCTCGGCCGTGCGTGTGGAGGGTGAACGCGCCTATGATCTTGCCCGCGAGGGGGTGGAGATGGACCTCGCTGCCCGCCCGCTCTGGGTGGAACGGCTGGCAATGGTGTCGCGCCCCGATCCGGATCATGTCGAACTGGAAATGGTCTGCGGCAAAGGCGGTTATGTGCGGTCCATCGCGCGCGATCTGGGGCGGGTGCTGGGCTGCCTCGGCCATGTGGCCTGGCTGCGCCGGGTCTGGTCCGGCCCGTTCGACGCAGACAAGGGAACCAGCCTCGACGAGATCGACCGGCTGGCACGTAGCCCGGAGATCGACACACTGCTGTTGCCGCTGGAGCTTGGTCTCGCTGATCTGCCCAAAGCCATCGCCACACCCGAGGGCGCAGCGCGGCTGGGCAACGGCAATCCCGGCATGGTGATTGCCCATGACATCGCCTATGGCGACGAGGCTTGGGCCGAATATCAAGGCCGCGCCATCGCGGTCGGCGTCTATCGCGCGGGCGAACTGCACCCGAGCCGTGTGTTCAATCGCCAAGCATGATCACCCTTCAGACCCTCCTTGAGAGCAAGGCGTGGAATGTTCGCAGGCACCCGTGCCCAGGCACCGAATGAACTCGCGTCACACCCGGAAACAAGGATCGAGTAGCGCCCGACCGCCCCTCGGGCGCTTTGATGGGGCCGGTGCGGGGATCAATCACAGGTGATGTGTCACCGGGAACGGTAACCACAATCGCCGGACACGCCCACCGTCGGATGGCGAGAATCGGGAGATCACCGCTATCCCCGGCCACCTGAGCCCTGGCAAGATGCCGATCCGTCCTAGGCTGGCACCAGCCGGATCGCCGCCGGATCCAGTCCGGCGCCATTCGCCACCAGACCGAGCGGCTGACCATCGAGGTGGATCTCGACATCCTGCGTCCCTTCGACCGGGCGCAGCTCCAGCATCGGATCGGGATGTGCGCTGGAATCATACTGGATTTCCAGCACATCTTCCTTCACGTCGAAATCCATGATCCGTACGCCACGGCCCGCCTCCAGCCAGTCACCCAAACGGAAAGTATCGGCCCCGGCACCTCCGGTCATATAGTCCAGATGGCCGCCGATCAGCGTATCGTCGCCGTCGCCGCCATTGAGGAAATCCGCCTGCCCGTCCTGCGGCGCATTCGGATCATATCCGATCAGAAGATCATTGCCGGCATCCCCGTCGAGTGTATCCGAACCATATCCGCCATTCAGTGTATCGGCACCGAAACCACCCTGCAGCCAATCGTTGCCAAGATCACCCGACAGATAGTCGTTCCCTTCACCGCCAAACAGCGTGTCCCCGCCCCGGCCACCATACAGCTTGTCGGCTCCGCCCTGCCCGGCCAGATAGTCGCTCCCGGCACCGCCCCGGAGCGTGTCGCGCCCTTCCTCACCCTGCAGATTATCGTTGCCGGCACCACCCGACAGCCTGTCAGCGCCGCGCCCGCCGTGGATATGGTCATCCCCGCTGCCGCCATACAGATGATCCCGACCGCCCTCACCCTCGATCTGATCGAGGCCGCCGCGGCCATGGATCTCGTCGGAACCATCGCCACCATGGAGCTTGTCATCGCCGGCGGTGCCCTCCAGGTGATTGATCTCATGGGCATCGTCAAGCAGATCGCCGTGGCCGGCGGGCTCTCCTTCTTCCGGCTCCGGGGGGGCATCGTCCTCCTCCTTTGCCTCGGGGCGCACCATCAGCGCGTCCAACATCAGCCCGGCGCTCACCGCCGCTCCCAGAAATCCGATCAGTCCCAGCACGGCCGGAGCCCCCCACCCATATCAGCACGACCAGGCACGCCCGGCCCGCACGATCCCCTGTCTGCGTTGGAAATTCAGCCCGCCAAACATGGCACAAAGGCGGCAGACCAGCCACGGGAACACGGAGAAAACTTCAACATTGGTTAAAATGCGTCGCGCCACACGGCGCGAGAAACGGCCTTTCCTTTCGACCGGATTTCCCCTATAGGCGCACATCCGCCCGTTCCGGCGGAAATCGGGCCTTGCTGGACGACATCCCGGCTCGCGCCGTCCCTCTAACCCTGAAAAGGAGATCACGATGTCGATCACCGTGGAAGAAAAAGCCCGCCTGATCACGGAATACGCGACCAAGGAGGGTGACACCGGCTCGCCCGAGGTTCAGGTCGCCATCCTCAGCTCGCGTATCGCGACGCTGACCGAGCACTTCAAGACCCACCGCAAGGACAACCACTCGCGCCGTGGCCTGCTGATGCTCGTGGCACAGCGCCGCAAGCTGCTCGACTATCTCAAGGGCAAGGACGAAGCCCGCTACCAGTCGCTGATCGCGCGCCTGGGCCTGCGTCGCTGAGCCTATATCTCAAGGTTTCACCGGAACGCCCGTCTCGCAAGAGGCGGGCGTTCTGCTGTCGGGCAGCAAAGAAAGCGATGATCGCCAAGCCGATTTTGCGTGGGCTACCCAACACCCGCCAGGCGGACGCCACCCTTTGTTGCGTAGAAAAGATGGATGCCTCCGGATGACCGCCAGACCAGCCCGGCCAAGTCCCCACTTTCCAAACAGCCGGTTTTCCGGTATGGGGCGCCATCTGCGACGTGAGGCCATGCCCCCGGCCACATGCGAAGGATGGGGGGCAGGCGGCAATGGGGCCGCCGGACAAAGGGAGACCCGGAGGGCCGGGAGTGCTCCCAGGATAGGATGACGGATGTTCAATATCTCGAAAAAGTCGATCCAGTGGGGCCATGAAACGCTCACTCTGGAAACCGGCAAGGTTGCGCGTCAGGCCGACGGTTCGGTCATCGCCACGCTGGGCGAAACCAGCGTCATGGCCAACGTGACCTTCGCCAAGCAGGCGAAACCCGGTCAGGACTTCTTTCCGCTGACGGTGCATTATCAGGAAAAATATTATGCCGCCGGCAAGATCCCCGGCGGTTTCTTCAAGCGTGAGGCCCGCCCGTCCGAGAAGGAGACGTTGGTTTCCCGCCTGATCGACCGGCCGTGCCGCCCGCTCTTCGTGCCGGGCTTCAAGAACGAGGTTCTGGTGATGGCCACGGTGCTGTCCTGCGATCTCGTGAATGATCCCGACATCGTGGCGATGATCGCGGCTTCGGCGGCGCTGACCCTTTCGGGTGTGCCGTTCATGGGGCCGATCGGGGCTGCGCGCGTCGGCTTCGTTGACGGGCAATATGTGCTGAACCCGGCCATGGACGACATGACCCAGCTCCGCCACAAGCCGGACCAGCGGCTGGATCTGGTGATCGCGGGCACCAAGACCGCTGTGATGATGGTGGAATCGGAGGCCTACGAACTGACCGAGGACGAGATGCTCGGCGCGGTGAAGTTCGGCCACGAGGCGATGCAGCCGGTGATCGATCTGATTATCGACCTTGCTGAAAGCGCCGCGAAAGAGCCGTTCGACTTCGCGCCCCCGGATTACAGTGCGCTTTATGGCAAGGTGAAGGCGGCAGGCGAGGCGCAGATGCGCGCGGCCTTCGCGCTGCGCGACAAGCAGGAGCGCACCAATGCCATTGCCGCGGCAGTGGCCGCGATCAAGGCAGCGCTCCCGGAGGAGGATCAGGCCGATCTCAACCTCGGCTCGGCGATCAAGGCACTGGAATCAAGCATCCTGCGCGGCGACATCATCAATGGCGGCGCCCGCATCGACGGCCGCGACAACAGGACCGTCCGCCCGATCGTGGCCGAAACCGGCATCCTGCCACGCGCGCATGGCTCGGCCCTGTTCACCCGGGGCGAGACGCAGGGCCTCGTGGTCACCACGCTGGGCACCGGCGAGGATGAGCAGATCATCGACGCGCTGAACGGCAATTACCGCTCGAATTTCCTGCTGCACTACAACTTCCCGCCCTATTCGGTCGGCGAAGTGGGGCGTGTGGGTTCGCCCGGACGCCGCGAGATCGGCCATGGCAAGCTGGCCTGGCGCGCGCTGCAGGCGGTTCTGCCGGCACCGACCGATTTCCCCTACACGGTCCGCGTGGTGTCGGAGATCACCGAATCGAACGGCTCGTCCTCGATGGCCTCGGTCTGTGGCGGGTCGCTCTCCATGATGGATGCGGGCGTGCCGCTGAAGGCGCCGGTCGCTGGTGTCGCCATGGGCCTGATCCTGGAAGACGACGGCAAATGGGCGGTGCTGACCGACATCCTCGGCGACGAGGATCACCTGGGCGACATGGACTTCAAGGTCGCGGGCACCGAAGCCGGCATCACCTCGCTGCAGATGGACATCAAGGTCGCCGGCATCACGCCCGAAATCATGCAGCAGGCGCTTGCGCAGGCGAAGGACGGCCGGCTGCACATCCTCGCCGAAATGGGCAAGGCGCTGTCGGCCCCGCAGGGCTTCAGCGAATACGCGCCGAAGATCGAGACGCTGAGTATCCCGACCGACAAGATCCGCGAAGTGATCGGTTCGGGCGGCAAGGTTATCCGCGAGATCGTCGAAGTCTCGGGCGCCAAGGTCGACATCAACGATGACGGCGTGATCAAGATCGCCTCGAACTCGGCCGAGGCGATCAAGAAGGCCCATGACATGATCTGGTCGATCGTGGCAGAACCGGATGAGGGCCAGATCTACACCGGCAAGGTGGTGAAGCTGGTGGATTTCGGCGCCTTCGTGAATTTCTTCGGCAAGCGTGATGGTCTGGTCCATGTGTCGCAGATCGCCAGCAAACGGCTGAACCATCCCAACGAGATCCTGAAGGAAGGCCAGGAAGTGAAGGTCAAGTTGCTGGGCTTCGACGATCGCGGCAAGGTGCGCCTCGGGATGAAGATGGTCGATCAGGAGACCGGGGCCGAAATCGTGCCCGAAAAGCGGGAAAGGGAAGAATCGGCCGAAGGCTGATCCGTCCCTCGCAGATGTATTCGAAAGGCCCCGGCTGGTCCGGGGCCTTTTGCTTTCGAATGGGGCTGCAATCATCCAGGGCGGTCTCGTGACGAAACTCGTGGCCTCCCTACGGAGCTGACGCGCCATGCCCAGTCGCAAGGCAAACCGCACCCGGGGCCGATACTTAATTCCCGCACACAGCCTGTCGCGCCAGCTACCGGATACTCGCCCCGACCGAGCACACCACGCCCGGCTATGGGCGCCGGAAGAGCCTATACCAGCACCCGGGGCCGAAGCGATGCACGGGCATTCCATCATGCATGGGAAGAACCTGAATGTCGCCCAGCTATGCCATGCCCTACAGCGGGCTACACATTCCGGCTTTGTCAACTGTCCTGCCGGCCGATATCGGTGATCAGAACATCGCTGATCATGTCCGGCATGATACCACGCGCGGTCTCCAGCAGTGCCTTGCGCAGCGGCAGGAGCACGGTGACATCGGTGAAAGAACCGCGGAAGCCACCACTATTGGCGTGGTCGAACAGGATCTGCAGAAAAGCGTCACGCAGCTTGGGCTCCCGCTCGTAGATCGCCTCCCTGCTGCCCGGCACCGCCTCGAAGCTCAGCGTCATCACCACCAGCGAAGCCACCCGGCCTTCCTCCAGCACCGGGATGATGAACTGATTGGGCAGCTTTACATATTCGGCCGGCGCCCGGGGGGCCGCGGCATCCGCCTCCGGTTGCGTCGCCGGACGGAGCCAGAGACCGGCCCCCAGACCAGCGGAAAGACCGAGGACAACCAGGATCAGTGGGATAAGGATGCGTTTCATGACGGATCAGAACGGCAGCACGACATCGGCGATCTGCTGGCCGTAGCGCGGCTGCTGCACATCGGTGATCTGGCCGCGCCCGCCATAGGAGACACGGGCGCCGGCGATCTTGTCATAGGTGATCACATTCTGGCGCGAAATATCGGACGGGCGGACATAGCCGGTCACAATCAACTCCCGCAGTTCATAGTTCACCCGCACCTCCTGTTGCCCCTCGATCCGGAGCACACCGTTCGGCAGCTCCTCCACCACCGTTGCCGCGATGCGCAACGTCAGCTTCTCTTGCCGCGAAACGGAGCCGCTGCCCTCATAGCTCGACGCCGAGCGGGTATTCACCGCCTCTTTCATGCTCGCTCCCTCTGGCAGTTTCTCGTTCAGTCGCTGCGGAATGCCGAACAGCGCGGGTATCCCCATGCTGTCGCTCCCATTCCGGCTGCGACCGGAACTGTTGGAAATTTTCGCCTCATCGTCGATCTCGATCACCACCGTCAGGATATCGCCGCGCCGCGCTGCCCGTCGTTCGCCGAACAGAGAATCGCGGTTTGCCGACCAGAGCGAGGAGGCATCACCCGGTGTCGCCGGCGGCAGATCATGCGGCAGAGGCGTCGCATACATCGCATGGTGCTGATAGCCGCCCTCGACGGCGGTGAAGCCGGGCGCCTTACCCACGGCTTCAAGCCGGGAACAGGCACCGAGGCAAAGGACGAACAGGATCAGGCGGCGCATGGTGTCCTCAGCTTTCGGGGCCGACGATAACCGAACCATCGGCGGCAACCCGGCCGGTAACGGTGGTGCGGGATGAGAGGTTCATGACGCGCAGGCTGTCACCCGGACCGGCGCGCTCCAGCGCCCGGCCTTCCGTGAGGATGCGCAAGGGGCCGGAATGCCAGACCAGCGGCACCACCTGGTTCCGCGCAATCACCGCTGGCGGGCCAAGATCGGTAGCGCGCAGGGGGTGCCCGGCATAGATCGCCACCCGCGCCTCCTGCCCCACGACCAGCGCAAGGTCCGAGATCGCCCCCGCAACGCTGGTTGGGCTCAGCGCCAAGTCTTCGGCCACCACGATCTGCTGCGCCCGGATGATACGTTGCGCGACCACGGTTTCGGCAACCGCCGGCGTGCAGAAGCAAAGAAGCAGCAGCGCGCGCATCACCGCACCTGCGTGGTGGCCGCCAGCATCTGGTCGGCGGCGGTGATGACCTTGGCGTTCAGCTCATAGCCTCGCTGGGCCTTGATGAGTTCGGTAACCTCGCGCACCGCATCGACCGAGCTTTCCTCCAGATAGCCTTGCCGCAACGTGCCGAGCCCGTCCTGCCCCGGATTGCCCTGCATCGGCGGACCGGAGGCCGCAGTTTCCAGAAACATGTTGCCGCCGATCGCCTCCAGCCCCTTTTCATTGGTGAAACCTGCCAGAACCAGTTGCCCCAGCATCTGCGGCTGCACCTGGTCGATGAAATGGGCATAGACCTCGCCGTCGGCATTGATGCTGATGCTGCGCGCGTCGGAGGGAATGGTGATGCCGGGCGCCACCGCGTGTCCCTCGGAAGTGACGATGAGCCCATCCGCCGTGCGCTTCAGCCCGCCGTCGCGGGTATAGGCAGCGGCGCCGGAAGGCAGCGTGACCTCCAGATAGCCGCGCCCCTCGATGGCAAGGTCGAGATCGCCGCCGGTCTGGCTCAGCGTCCCCTGCGCCAGCACCACCGACACCGCGGCCGGCCGTACGCCAAGGCCGAGTTGCACACCGGTCGGCAGCATCGTGCCGGTCTCCGACGAGATCGTTCCGGGTCGGACCTCCTGACGATAGTGCAGGTCCGCAAACTCTGCCCGCCGTGCATTGTAGCCGGTGGTCGACATGTTCGCGAGGTTATTGGACACGACATCGACACGCATCTGCTGCGCCGCCATGCCGCTGGCAGCGATCTGTAGCGCCTTCATGGGTTCATCCTCCGAGTTTCTGGATCACCGTGCGCAGCCGGTCATCCTCGCGGTCAAGAAAGCTCTGGCCGAGTTCGTAGGCGCGCTGCACCTCGATCATCCTGGCCAGTTCGAATACCGGGCTGACATTGCTGCCCTCCAGATAGCCCTGCGAGAGCGTGGCACCCTCGGCCGGAACCTCGCCGTCAGCAACGAAAAGCGTGCCGCCCTCATGTCGCAGGGTGAGGGGGTCGGCGGGTTGCCACAGGCCAATGCGGGCCAGCGGCGCGCCAGCCGCAGAAAGCGTGCCATCGGCGGCGAGACTTACCGACCCGGCATCGGGCGGCACGAAAACCGGCGCGCCGCCCTGATCGAGCAGCCGGTACCCGTCCGGGTTCACCAGTTCGCCCTCTGCCGAGGGGGTGAAGTGGCCCGCCCGGGTCAGCCGGTTGCCCTGCGGTGTTTCTACAAGGAAGAAGCCCTCGCCCTTGATGGCAAAATCGAAGCTGCCGCCGGTCTGCTCCGGCTCGCCCTGGGTCAGGTCGACATTGCGTGCCGAGGCCCAGGCCATGGAAACCGATGGCCCGTCATCGAGCCGACGGACATATTCCGAAAACACCACCCCCTCACGGCGGAAGCCGGTCGTGCTGCCGTTGGCGATGTTGTTGGCGATGGCCTGAAGCTCGCGCTCCAGCCCGATCTGGCGGGTCAGCGTGGCGTAGCCCGAGACGCTCATCTTGCACCCCCGATGATCTGCGGCACGATGGTATCGGTAAAGAAACCGACCAGCGTCGTTGTCATGAAACTCATCGACACCCAGAATACGATCAGCATGGCGGCAACCTTGGGCACGAAGGTCAGCGTCATCTCCTGCACCGAGGTCAGCGCCTGAAAGAGACCGATGGCGACACCGGTGACCAGCGCCACCGTGAGCACGGGAGCCGAGATTTTTACCGCGATCCACAGCCCCTGCCGCAGGATGTCGTAGATCAGCTCCTCGGTCATACCGGCATCCTCAGGATTTCCTGATAGGCCTCCACCACCTTGTCGCGCACCGCCACCGCCGTCTCGACCGCGAGCTGCGAGGCGGAAAGCGCCTGCACCAGCGCATGGGGATCGGCGCCGCCGGTCATGGC
Organism: Gemmobacter sp.; assembly: GCA_031260425.1. Taxonomy (GTDB): domain Bacteria; phylum Pseudomonadota; class Alphaproteobacteria; order Rhodobacterales; family Rhodobacteraceae; genus Gemmobacter. Next base: position 7,536 of record JAIRJX010000171.1, on the reverse strand, counting down.
AGCGCGGGCGGTCTGCTCGCCTGCTGCAAGGGTATCGGCGAAACTCTCGGCGGCGGTGCGCAGCCCGTCACCGGTGCCGGGCTCGGCGGCGACGGCCGGCCGGGCATGACTGTAGCTCTGCGCGGCAAGCGCGGAATGCACATCCATTCTGGATTTCCTTATCTGCGCAGGAGGTCGAACAGGCTTTGCGTCATCCGCCGCGCCTGATCGAACATCCTGAGATTGGCCTCGTAACTGCGCTGAGCCTCGCGGGCGTCAGCAATCTCCACTATCAGATCAACATTCGATCCGTCGTAATGGCCGCTTTCGTCAGCGAGCGGATGGCCCGGATCGAAGATCCGCGCCAGCTCCCGCCGGTCGAGCCGCACCGGCCCGGCCTCCACCCCGTCCACCGTCTCGCGAAAGCCGATCAGCTTGCGGCGGTAACCGGGGGTGTCGGCATTGGCGATATTCTCCGAGACATGGCGCAGCCTCATCGACTGCGCCTCCATCCCCGAGGCGGCCTGAGAGAGAGACGCGAACAGATCCATCGCTCACCTCCGCCCAAGACTGGCGCGCAAGATGTCCGCCGTGTTGCGATAGATCGCCAGCGCCATCTCGTGCTGCTGCTGCACCTCGACCGCCGCCACCATTTCGGATTCCAGCGATACCGTATTGCCGTTGGGCGAGGCCGCCCCGCGGCCGTGACGCGCCACCGCCACCGCCCCCTCCGGCGGTCCCGCCGTCAGATGGCCCGGCCGCGTCGCACGCAACCACTGCGGCGCCTCATAGACCTCGGCGAAGGGCGGCAGGTCGCGCGCCTTGAAGCCGGGCGTATCGGCATTCGCGATATTGCGCGCAATCTCGCCCTGCCGCGCCCCGGCATGGGCCGCCATCGCCTGGGCCATTCTGACCAATTCCAGTTTTTCGAACACCGGGGTTTCTCCCTCGATCACCTTCACCAAGGCTTAAGGGTGATTCCTTTAGAAACGGTAAGCGGAAAATCAAAAAGGGAATCCGATGGGAGAGATCTTCGAGGCGCTGCGGGCGGAGATCGCGTCGATCCGCATCACCTGCCGGGTCGGACGGGTGAGCGACATCGCGCGCGGCACAGTACATGTCACCGGGCTGGAGCGTGCGGGACTCGGCGACCGGGTGCTGATCCAGGGAGCGGGGGGCGAGTCGGGGGGCGAGATCGTGCGGCTCGCCCGCGACGGTGCGACCGTCCTGCCCGACACCCCGCCCGAAGGCGTAAAGATCGGCGATGCGGTGGACCTGCTCGGCCCCGCCACCATCGCACCGCATGACGGCTGGATCGGCCGTATTGTCGATCCCTATGGTCAGCCGCTCGACGGCAAGCACCTTCTGCGCGGGGCGCAAAGCCGACCCCTGCGCGCACCGGCCCCCGCGGCGGCGTCGCGCCGGGCCATGGGTGGGAGGTTGCGCACCGGCTCGGCTGCCTTCGACACGCTGCTGCCGCTGGTGCGCGGCCAGCGGGTCGGGCTCTTCGCCGGATCGGGCGTCGGCAAATCCTCGCTGCTGGCACGGTTCGCGCGGGGGGTGGAAGCCGATGTGGTGGTGATCGCACTGATCGGCGAGCGCGGGCGCGAACTGCGCGACTTCACCGAAAAGGTGCTGGGGCCGCAAGGCATGGCGCGTTCGGTGGTGGTGGCGGCGACTTCGGACCTTTCGCCACTGACCCGCCGCCGCTGTGCCTGGGCGGCCATGGCGGTAGCCGAGCATTTCCGCGACCAGGGGCTGCATGTTCTGCTGTTGGCCGATTCGATCACCCGCTTCGCCGAGGCACATCGCGAGGTAGCGCTGGCCTCGGGCGAAGAAGGCAACATGCGTGGCTACCCGCCCTCGGTCGCCCATGCGATCATGGCGCTGGCCGAGCGGGCCGGGCCGGGGCCGGAAGGCGCGGGCGATATCACCGCCGTGCTGTCGGTGCTGGTCGCCGGTTCCGACATGGAGGAGCCGGTGGCCGACATCCTGCGCGGCGTGCTCGACGGCCATGTGGTGATGGACCGCCGCATTGCCGAACGCGGCCGCTACCCGGCGATCGACCTGTTGCGCTCGGTCTCGCGCAGCCTGCCCGAAGCGGCGAGCGCCGAGGAAAACACCCTGATCGAAGAAGCGCGCAAGCTGCTTGGCGCGTGGGACCGGGCCGAGATGATGATCCAGGCCGGGCTCTACGCGAAAGGCTCCGACCCGCTGGTGGATCGTGCGATCAAGGTCTGGCCCGCGCTGGACAGCTTTCTGGCCGAGCAATCGGCAGGGGTCGCGGCGAGCTTCGAGCGGCTCGCCGCCTGCTTCGTATGAGGTCAGGCCAGGATGCGTTGCGGCCGGGTCAGCGCCTCCGGGCGCAGCACGGCGTCGAGCCGGTCCTTCGCCATCAGGCCCTTTTCCAGCACCAGCTCATAGACCCCGCGCCCGCTGCGATGCGCCTCCAGCGCTACCTCGGTCGCGGCGGCATAGCCGATATAGGGGTTGAGCGCGGTGACGATACCGATGGACTGCTCCACCGTCTCGCGCAGCCGATCGTGATTGGCGGTGATGCCCCGCACGCAATGCGCCTCCAGGGTGCCACAGGCAGCGATCAGGTGCGAGACGGAGCGGAAGAGGCTGTAGGCGATGACCGGCTCGAACGCGTTGAGCTGCAACTGGCCGCCCTCGGCCGCCATGGTGATCGTCACGTCATTGCCGATCACCTCGAAGGCAACCTGGTTGACCACTTCGGGGATGACCGGATTCACCTTGCCCGGCATGATCGACGAACCGGCCTGCCGGGCGGGCAGATTGATTTCGGCGAAGCCCGCGCGCGGGCCGGAAGACAGCAGGCGCAGGTCGTTGCAGGTCTTGGACAGTTTCACCGCCACCCGCTTCAAGACGCCGGAAACCTGTACGAAGGCGCCGCAATCCTGCGTCGCCTCGACCAGATCGGGGGCGGTGACGACCGGGATGCCAGTGACCTCGACAAGACGTGCGCAGACCCGCCCGGCATAATCCGGGTGGGCGGTAATGCCGGTGCCGATGGCGGTTGCGCCGAGGTTGATCTCCCGGATCAGTTGCGCAGCCTCAGCCAGCCGCGCTTCGTCCTCGCCCAGCATGACGGCGAAGGCGTTGAACTCCTGCCCCAGCGTCATCGGCACCGCCTCCTGCAACTGGGTGCGGCCCATCTTCAGTACATCGGAAAATTCCGCGGCCTTCTGCGCAAAGGCGCCGCGCAACGAGGCCATGGCGGTGATCAGCCGGTGCAGCCCGGCCCAGGCCGCCAGCCGCAGCGCCGTCGGATAGACGTCATTCGTGCTCTGGCTCAGGTTCACATGCTCGTTCGGGTGCAGGTGGCGATAGGCGCCGCGCGGGTGACCCAGCACCTCCAGCGCGCGATTGGCGATCACCTCATTGGCGTTCATGTTGGTCGAGGTGCCGGCGCCGCCCTGAATCTGGTCGACCACGAACTGGTCATGCAGGGCGCCCTCGCGGATCTCCATACAGGCCGCCACGATGGCGTCGCGCCGGGCGGCATCCAGCAGGCCGAGATCGGCATTGGCCAGCGCCGCCGCTTGCTTGATCGCAGCCAGCGCCACCACCAGATCGGGCACTTGGCCGACGATCTGGCCGGAAATCGGAAAATTCTCTACTGCGCGGAGCGTGTGCACCCCCCAATAGGCGGCGGCAGGTACCTCGCGGTCGCCCAGAAGGTCGTGTTCGATACGGGTCATCTTCATCTTGGCCTCGCATGGAGAACAGCCTCCCGCCGTCGGGCAGGCTCATGCTGTTTCCGAATGGGTTTGCGGGATCGGAGCCGGGGAACGTCTCGGCCCTTGCCGGCGATCTACCCCTGTGCCACGGCGTGCGCCAATGCCGATGCGGGCTGGGTTATTCAGATTTTGCATAACCATCAGCAAGTTGCCCAGCCGCCGCCCAGACCCGGCTGGGCAGCGCCCGCGCCCGCGCGGCGTTGCGGTAAAGCCGGATTTCCATCGGCAATTCGGGCGCCACCACCTCCAGCCGGCCGGCGGCGATGTCGCCGATCACCAGACCGCGCGGCAGCCAGACGATGCCGTGCCCCTCCACCGCCATGCTCTTCATCGCCTCGGCCATGGAGGATTCGTTGGTATGGGTCACATAGACGGTCGGCGCGCCTGGCTGAGCCTGCGCGATCCGGGCCAGCGCCCCCAGGAAGGAGCCGCGCGAATAGGCCAGTAGCGGCATCCGGTCGCCCCAGAGCGCGACACGCCCCGGCCTTGCGACGGCCACGAGGCTGTCCTGCCCGACCACCAGATGCGGATAGACCTCCGGTTCCAGCGGGATGCGGACCTGCGGATGGTGAAAGGTGAGGAAGAAGTCATAGCCGCCTTCGGTCAGCGCGATCAGGCAACGGTCGAAGTTCTCGGGCTTCAGCCGGCTCGCCACCGGGCCGATCACCTCCTGCAGTTGCATCAGCCAATGCGGCAGGAAGGTCACCGTCAGGCTATGCAGCGCGGTGAGCGAGATTTCCGGCCCCCCCTGCCGCGCGCGGCTACGGAACTCTGCCCGACGGGTCTGGATCATGCGCACCGCTTCTTCGGCGGTTTCGCGGAAGGCCCGCCCCTCCTCGGTCAGCATCACCGGATAGCTGTCGCGGCTGAGCAGTTCGGCCCCGAGCCAGTCTTCCAGTGCACGGATGCGGCGGCTGAAGGCGGATTGGGTCACCCCCCGGATTTCCGCCGAACGCGAGAAGCTGTGCGTTTCGGCAAGGCTCAGGAAATCCTCCAGCCACTTGAAATCCATTCCCGCCCTCCCCGGCTGGCAGGACCATAGCGTCAGCCGAAGGCGCCGCCAATATGGCGGGCACAGCCGAAAGGGACGCCACCCGGCGTATCCACGGGGCGATCCGCCGGCTCAGAGGAAACTTCTCACCGTCCGGATCGCACCGTCGAGCGCCTTGCCCTCCTCATCCTGAAGGGCGGCCTCGCGCAGCCGGCGCGCCCAGTCCGTCGCATCGGGGCGGCCAGCGGCCAGCGCGATCCCTGCCAGCGTGCGATCGAATTTGGACTGGCCGCGCGCATGGGTATCGGAATAACCCTTGATGAGGCGGCGGCATTTCAGCACCTCCACCGCCAGATCATAATCCTGCCGCAGATACTCCATCGCCCGGCCAAGCCAAGCGTCGAGATGCGCCACCTCCTGCGCATGGCGCAGCGACCTCAGCCGCCAGCGCCTCAGCCCACCAAGGAAATAGAGCATGGCGAAGCCGGGCAGCGCGTCGCTGCGCAGCCGACGGCCTTTGCCGAACCAGCGCTCAATCCACGCCATCCAGACCGGGCTGGCCAGCAGCCTTCGGCCCAGCCCGGCGGGAAGCATTCCGGCGATCTCCTCCGCCCCCGGATGCATGAACTCGGTCACGTACAGCAGGTTGGTCTCGGTCGCGCCCATCTCGCTGCGGATGCGGACGAAGCGCGCGGCGCGGGTCTTCAGATCGGCCACGCGGATCACATCGTCATAGGCCATGGCATTGGCGATGTATTTCGCGGCCTCGCGGGTGAAGGCATGGCCCTTCTCCGCCCGATCCAGCGGCAGCAGCCCCTCCAGCCGGTCGAGATAGGCCGTGCCATAGGCAAGATCCTGGAACTCCACCACCTTGCGCAGGCCGGGGGCGGCAAGTTCGGCGACCGGTGCGGGAAAAGCTGCGACCCGCGCCGTCAGCCGCTCCCATTCGGCGCGCAGGCGGGCGGGGCCTGTCACCTCGATCCGTCTGATGGCAGGGGCCGGAACGAGGGCCGGCGCCATACCCGCCTGCGCAGCTTCGAATCCAGCGGAGAAGGCGCAGAGCGACGCATCCACCCCCGTTCCACCGGCGCGGATCGCCGCTTCGAACGCCTCGCGCGGGAAGGGCAGCACGCCCGATCCCGCCAGCCCGCCAAAGAGGCTGGCCGAGATCACCGAGCCCGTCTGCACTGCCAGCCGCTCGAAATCCGCAAGGATCAGGCGCTGCGCCGCAACCTCGGCCGCCGCGCGCACCTCCTCTGCGGAGGCGATGCCGTTGCCCGGCGCCATCTTCTCCGACACCGCAAGCGCGCGATGGGTAGAAGCTATGAGCGTGGTCCGGTCGGGCGTGACGAAACCGCGCAGGATGGCGCGCCCGGCCTCCATCATTTCGGCCGAGATCATCACGTCGACATCACCGGCCGAGGGCGCCAACGAGAAGACCGGCACCGGCCCGCCGGTCCAGGGCGCCATCTCGACATAGTAGATCGTGGCGCCGGTGCGCTGTGCCACCCCGGCAACGGAAGTCGCCTGCGCGGCGTAACCATTGGCGCGGGCAAGATCTTCGATCCAGCCGGTCAGCACCCCGCCACCCTGTCCGCCCACCGCCAGCACGGCAAGCTTGATGATCTGGCCCAGCGCCGGATCCTGTGGGGGGGGAGCGAATGTATCCTGCAGGGTCATGCCACGTCTCCGAAGCTCAGGCGGCGGGCGGCGCGGCGCGATTGCAGCCAACCGATGATGCGAGCGCGCAAACCCGACCAGCGGCTTTCCCAGCCCCCCGGGTTATGCACCACATCGGCGCGGTAGAAGCTGGGGCAGAGCACGGCGGCATCCGCCACCTCGCCGCAATTGCCGCAACCGACACAGGTCTGGTCGATGCTGGCGACCGGATCGTCGCGCAAGGGATCATCCGGCATCCTGAGCGACAGCGACGGGCAACCAGAAAGCCGCATGCAGGCATGGTCACCGGTGCAGACCGCCTCGTCCACGCCGAAACGCGGGGCCTCCACCCGGCGGCCCTCGCGGATCGCCTGCACACGCAGCGGCTTCTCGCGCCGCTGGCGGTTCAGCATGCATTCGGACGAGGCGACGATGACCTTCGGCCCTTTCTCGGGGGTAGTCAGCGCCTCGATGAAAAGGTCGCGCAGACGCGGCACGTCATAGGTGCGGTTCACCTGCCGCACCCATTTCACGCCGATCCCCTCTACCGCCCGGGCAATCGGGTTGTTGGTGTCCTTGGTCGGATTGCTGGCGCGGCTCGACAGCACGTCCTGCCCGCCGGTTGCGGCGGAATAGAAGTTGTCCACCACCACCGCCAGCGAATCCGACCTATTGAACACCATGTTGCCGATCGACGACGAAAGGCCGTTGTGCCAGAACCCGCCATCACCGATGAAGGACACCGGGCGGCGCTCCCCCCCACCATCGAAAGCGGCGTTGGCGGCGGGGCCAAGGCCGTAGCCCATGGTCGCACCGCCGATCTCGAACGGCGGCAACGAGGCGAATAGATGACAGCCGATATCGGCAGTGATCTGAAGCTTTCCGGTCTTCCGCTGCGCCAGCTTCATCGCAGCGAAAATGGGGCGTTCCGGGCAGCCGGTGCAGAAGCCCGGCGGGCGGATCGGCACCACTTTCGAGAGATCGGGTATGGCCGGCGCGTCGACATTGGGCGCGCGCACCCGGCTGGGCAACAGTTCCGGCGCCTCCGCCTTCAGGAAGGAGGTAAGACCGTCGAGCACCACCTGCCCGATATATTCCCCTGCCATCGGCAGCATGTCCTTGCCATGCAGCCGCAGCGGACTT
>JAIRJX010000123.1 GCA_031260425.1 Gemmobacter sp. | reverse complement strand
CGGGATCGCCGGCGCCGCGACCGAACCTGCCGGGATGCATTGCACGCGCCTCCCCTTTCAACATATGATCAAATCCAGATCGCGCCCCGCTGCGGACAGCCCCGCCGATGGCAACCTTGCCCGGCCCCCACTTCCGAACCCGCCCCCCGAAAGAGCCCTCAAATGCCCGCCAACCTCACCTTCGACAGCCTGAAAGCCGCCGTCGCCACCGGCGAGATCGACACTGTGGCCGCCTGCATCGTGGACATGCAGGGCCGGCTGATGGGCAAGCGCTTCGTCGCTCAGCACTTCATCGACAGCGCTCATGACGAGACGCATTGCTGCAACTACCTGCTCGCCACCGACATGGAGATGGTGACGGTGCCGGGCTACCGGAGCACCTCCTGGGCGGCGGGCTATGGCGACTATGTGATGAAGCCGGATCTGGCAACCCTGCGGCGGCTGCCCTGGGTTCCGGGCACCGCGCTGGTGATGTGCGACATGCTCGACCACCATCACAACCCTGTGCCGCACGCCCCCCGCTCGATCCTGAAACGGCAGGTGGAGCGGGCTGGTGCCATGGGCTTTGACGCGATGATGGCGACGGAACTGGAATTTTTCCTGTTCGAGGACAGCTTCCAGTCGATGTTCGACCGCGGCTACCCGCTGCCGATCCCGATGGCGCGGAACAATATCGACTATTCGATCTGGGGTAGTTCGGTCGACGAACCGGTGATGCGCGACATCCGCAACCAGCTTTGGGCCGCCGGGATCCCCATCGAATGCTCGAAGGGCGAAGCCGAGGCCGGGCAGGAAGAGGTCAACGCGAAATATTCCGATGCGATGGACACCTCGGACATGCATGCCATCATCAAGCTGGGCGTGAAGCAGATCGCCCAGAACCATGGCGCCTCGGTTACCTTCATGGCGAAATACGACCATCGCCGGGCAGGCTCGTCGAGCCATGTCCACCAGTCGCTGTGGAAGGATGGCCAGCCTGCCTTCCTCGACAAGGCCGACCCGCACGGCATGAGCGCGCTGATGAAGCAGTATATGGCCGGGCAACTGGCCCATGCCGCCGAGATCACCGCCTTCCTCGCGCCCTATGTCAACAGCTACAAGCGCTTCGTGGTGGGCATGTTCGCGCCGACCAAGGCGGTCTGGTCCTGCGACAACCGCACGGCGGGCTTCCGCGTCTGCGGCGAGGGCACGAAGGCGGTGCGGGTGGAGTGTCGGATCGGTGGCGCCGATCTCAACCCCTATCTCGCCTGCGCTGCCCTTCTGGCGGCGGGACTTGCCGGGATCGAACAGAAGCTGGAGCTGGAGCCCGAGATGAGGGGCGACCTCTACGCCTCGGAAAATGCGCGGGAAATCCCTCATACGCTTGGGGAGGCCGCGGCGGCTCTGCGCAGCTCCGCCATGCTGCGCAAGGCTTTCGGCGATGCGGTGGTGGATCACTACGTCCATGCCGCCGAATGGGAGGTGCGGGAACAGAACCGCGTGGTGACCGACTGGGAGCGCGCCCGCGGCTTCGACAGGGCCTAAGATTTGGGGGCCTGAGACTTGGGGTCCCGAGATCGGGAGCACGAGTTCTCGGGTTCCGAGGCCCCGGCTCCGGGGGCTTGACAGGATGAACCGGCGCCCCGGCGGGCGCCTTTGAAGGACGATGACGATGAAACCGATTCAACTCATCTCGCCGGTGGACGGCTCGGTCTGGCTGGAACGCACGCCGCTTTCCCGCGACACCGCCTTCGCGGCCGCCGCACGGGCAAAGGCCGCACAGAAGGCCTGGGCCGCACGGCCGCTCGCCGAGCGTGTCGCGCTGGTCAAGGCCGGGGTGGCGAAGCTGCTGGAAGACAAGGAAACGCTGGTCGAGGAACTGGCCTGGCAGATGGGCCGCCCCACCCGCTTCGGCGGCGAATGGGGGCCACTGAACCAGCGCACCGACTACATGTCGGAGATCGCGGCAAAGACCCTCACCCCCGAGGTGGTCGAAGAGGGCGAAACCTTCACCCGCATCCTCGCGCGCGAGCCGGTGGGCGTGATCTTCATCATCGCGCCCTGGAACTACCCCTTCATCACGGCGATCAACACACTGGTCCCCGGCCTGATCGCCGGCAATGCGGTGATGCTCAAGCATTCCAGCCAGACCCTGAAAGTGGGGGAGCGGCTGGCCGAGGCGTTCCATGCCGCCGGCGTGCCGCAAGACGTGTTCCAGAGCATCACGCTCGACCACCCCACCACCGAGGCGCTGATCGGCGCACGCTGCTTCGGCTTCGTGAACTTCACCGGCTCTGTCGCCGGGGGGGCCGCCATCGAGAAAGCGGCGGCCGGCACCTTCACCGGAACGGGGCTGGAGCTTGGCGGCAAGGATCCCGGCTATGTCCGTGCCGATGCCGATCTTGATGCCGCGGTGGACAGCCTGATGGACGGCGCGATGTATAATGCCGGGCAATGCTGCTGCGGGATCGAGCGGGTCTATGTCCATGAAAGCCTCTATGACGCCTTCGTGGAAAAGGCGGTGAAATGGGTGAACGCGCTGCGGCTCGGCAACCCGTTCGACCCGGAAACCACGCTCGGCCCGATGGCGAACCGGCGCTTCGCCGCCGTGGTGCGCGACCAGATCGCCGATGCGGTGGCCTCCGGGGCCAGTGCGCTGATCGACCCGGCGAATTGTCCCGCCGATGATGGCGGCGCCTATCTCGCACCGCAGATCCTCGTGGATGTCGATCACTCCATGCGGGTGATGAAGGAGGAAAGCTTCGGCCCGGTCGTCGGCATCATGAAGGTGAAGGATGACGACGAAGCCATCGCCCTGATGAATGACAGCCCCTATGGCCTGACCGCCTCGATCTGGACCACGGACGCCGGGGCGGCTGCCGCCATCGGCGCCCGGATCGAGACCGGCACCATCTTCATGAACCGCTGCGACTACCTCGACCCGGCGCTGTGCTGGACCGGCTGCAAGGATACCGGGCGGGGCGGCTCGCTCTCATGGCTCGGCTATCTCTCGGTGACCCGGCCGAAATCCTACCATCTGAAAAAGGTGACGAAATGAGCCATAATGTTCCGAACCGGAACTGGTCCTACCCGACCGCGATGAAGTTCGGCGTCGGCCGCATCGCCGAACTGGCCGAGCATTGCAGGGATGCCGGCATCACGAAACCGCTTTTCGTGACCGACAAGGCGCTGGCCGGCCTGCCGATCACCGCCGAGGCGCTGGCGGTTCTGAAGTCCGCCGGCCTGGGGGACGCGATCTTTTCCGGGGTCGACCCGAACCCGAACGAGAAGAACATGGCGGACGGCATCGCCGCCTACCGCGCCGGAGGCCATGACGGCGTGATCGCCTTCGGCGGCGGCTCGGGCCTTGACCTCGGCAAGATGATCGCGCTGATGGCAGGCCAGCGCGAGGGGCTGAGCGTCTGGGAGCTGGAGGATATCGGCGACTGGTATACCCGCGCCGATGCCTCGAAGATCGCCCCCATCATCGCGGTGCCGACCACCGCCGGCACCGGATCGGAGGTCGGCCGCGCCGGGGTGCTGACCAATTCCGAAACCCACAAGAAGAAGATCATCTTCCACCCGAAACTGATGCCGGTGGTAACGATCTGCGATCCGGCCCTGACCGTGGGCATGCCACGCTTCATCACCGCCGGCACCGGCATGGACGCGCTGGCCCATTGCCTGGAGGCCTATAGCAGCCCGCTCTACCACCCGATGTCGCAGGGGATCGCGCTGGAAGGGATGCGGCTCGTGTTCGAGAACCTGCCGAAGGTCTATGACAACCCGAACGACCTCGACGCGCGCGCGCATATGATGAGCGCGGCCGCCATGGGGGCAGTGGCGTTCCAGAAGGGCCTTGGCGCGATCCATGCGCTGAGCCACCCGATAGGCGCGGTCTACAACACCCATCACGGCACCACCAACGCGGTGGTCATGCCGATGGTGCTGGAATTCAACCGCTCCGCCATCGAGGACCGGATCAAGCATGCGGCGGCTTATATCGGCATCGAAGGCGGTTTCGCGGGCTTCCACGACCAGATCATGGAACTGCGCACCAAACTCTCGATCCCCGAGAGCCTGAGTGCCCTCGGCGTGCAGTTCGGCGATCTCGACATGCTGACCGAAATGGCGCTGGAAGATCCGTCCTGCGGCGGAAACCCGATCGAACTGACGCGCCAAAATACCCGGGCACTGTTCGACGCCTGCATGTAGAGGCATATGGCGGAGGCATGTATTGTCCCCGCCCGCCGCGCGCCCGAGTGCCGCCGTGCAACCCGGCATGACCGCCCGAATGCACGGCAAATGCCGCTCCCGGCGCCCTGACGCGGTTTGGAGACGGCGACCCCGAGGCTGCGCGCCCCGGCCCCCCGGAGTATTTGGGCAAGAAGCAAAGGGCATCCGGCCCGGCGCGCTTGCGGATCACGTGACCCTCAACGCCTTGCGGCCTGCTCATTCATCTGTTCAAAAATATCCTCGGGGGGTGAATTGAGCGCGATGCGCTCAAGAGGGGGCGCGAGCGCCCCCTTGCCCGATCAAAACATTCCCGGCACCACCTGATCGGGCGGGCGGTGGCCATCGGCGAAGGTCTTGATGTTGAGCAGCACCTTCTCTCCCATCTCGACGCGGCCCTCCACCGTGGCCGAGCCCATATGCGGCAGCAGCACGACATTGGGGAGTTCGCGCAGGCGGGGGTTGACCTCGTGACCGTGTTCATAGACGTCGAGCCCCGCCCCCGCGATCTCGCCCGCGCGCAGGCCGCGGGTCAGGGCGTTCTCGTCGATCACCTCGCCGCGCGAGGTGTTGATCACCACCGCCGAGGGCTTCAGCAGCTTCAGCCGCCGCGCGTTCAGCAGGTGGAACGTCGAGGGGGTATGCGGACAATTGACCGAGACGATGTCCATCCGGGCGATCATCTGGTCAAGGCTTTCCCAATATGTCGCCTCGTATTCGGCCTCGACCTCGGGGCGCAGGCGGCGGCGGTTGTGATAGTGGATCTGCATCCCGAAGGCGCGGGCGCGCCGCGCCACCGCCTGGCCGATCCGCCCCATGCCGAGGATGCCGAGCCGCCGTCCGCCGATCCGCCC
>JAIRJX010000108.1 GCA_031260425.1 Gemmobacter sp. | reverse complement strand
GAAGCAGTCCCGCCTCATGTCGCTGGTCGAGTCCGTCGCCAACGTGATCGTGGGCTACGGCGTCGCGGTCGTGACGCAGATCCTGATCTTCCCGGTCTTCGGGCTGCACACGACGCTGGCGCAGAACCTGAAGATGGGCGCGGTGTTCACCGTGGTGTCGATAGCGCGGTCTTATGTCCTGCGGCGGCTGTTCGAGGCGCTTCGTACAAAAAAGCCTCCGTCACTCGATAATTCGGGCTAACGCCAGTTTGCGGCAGCGACTATCTTCGTCGCGACAAAGCAGAGAGATAGATCATGGCCCGAGGTAAACCTGTTGAAATCCCGACTCGCAGCTTCGGCAACCAGTCGAGGGCGACAGAGTTTTTCCGCAAAATGTTGGGTGGGTACAAAGCAGGTGACCGGGTCTCCGATGATGACGCTCTGGACTTGTCAGCATTGCTTGAACGCCATGATGAGTACCCGCAGAAGGTGGGCAAAGGCGTCGATCATTTCGAAGTTATGGCAACAGAGCACGGGACGAACTGCTTCAGGATCGTCCGCATTGATGGCACGGGAACGGACTTCTCCTACAGGCACTGCATCACCCAACGGTCGCCAAGCAGAAAGCAAGAGGTTTCGGCGGCTTTTCGTCGAGTCATTCAGCTTGATCTCTATGCTGCCCGTGACAGGTTCTTTTCCGATCATCGTGGTGAGGACGGCAAAGTCTCGTGCGCCGTGACACGTGAAAGGATTGTGCGGGACGAAGCGCACATGGATCACAGGCCGCCAATGACCTTCGAAGTCATCGTCACAACTGTCCTTGAAGGGCGTGGAATGAGTCTCGATCAGGTGCCGATTACATCAGGGCTAGACGAGCAAGTATCGCCAGCAGTCACTGATGTGGATTTGGCTGAAGCATTTCGCGGGTATCACGCGCGAGTGGCGAAGCTTGATATCGTGAAGAGTGCGATCAACCTTGCACAGTCATCCCGCAACAGGATCAAGGACGGCCGGGTGAAGCTGACCTAACCCGACCGTCTGAGGCCCCGGTCTTTCACGAGATCCGGTAGACCCGCCCCCGATCCTCGACCTTCTCCGAGGTCACCTCGAGCCCGAGTTTCTTCTTCAGCGCCCCGGCCATCGCGCCGCGCACCGTGTGCGATTGCCAGCCCGTCGCGGCCATGATCTCCTCGATGGTCGCGCCGTCCGGCGCGCGCAGCATGGCGATCAGCGTGGCCTGCTTGGTGCCCTCGCGCGGCGTGCGCGCCTTGGGCGCGGGATCGCTCTCGCGCGGGGTGTCCTCCGGGGCCTCCGCGCTCGGCGTTTCGTTGGCGCCCGTTAGCGCGGTGTCGGGCCCCTCCGGCTCGATGCCGATGGCGGCGAGACCGGCGTCGGTGATGTGCAGGAGAATGGCGCGACCGTCCTCGTCATTGCGCCAGATGCGGTTGAGCGCGGCGTCGGCCTTCGTCTGGCTGTCGGTCACCGTCTCGGCGACCAGTCCGCGAGAGAGAAGCGCGCCCACCACCTTGATGGCGGCGCCTCCGCGCAGGGAACCGGGCAGCGGCAGGAGGTTGCCGTCGTCTCGCTGAGCAGCAGTGCTGAGGATCACGGCTTGAGTGTCGGAAAGCTGGGTCATCGGGGGCGTCTCCATGGTCGGGGCCGCGCCCATCGCGGCCCTTCTACGACCCCAAGCCCGCCTCGCGGCGGGCAAGCTTCGGAGGGGCTGGCGCTACTCGGCGTGCTCGCCTTCGCGGAACGCCATTTCGGTGATCTCGCGCAGCCTGGCGCGGTAGTGGTTCAGGGTGCCGACATGGCCCCAGTTGATCTCGTCCGGGCTGGTCTCGAAATGCTCCGCGCTGAGGGCGGCGAGGCGTTCCAGCATCGCGTCGATCTCGAACTTGGCGGCGAGGAAGGCATCGAGGGCTTTCGTGTCGTCCTGTGTGCGGCGGGTCATCGTGGTGGCTCCGTGGTCGAGTTGCATCGCGTCGTTGGAGTGACGTTCGCTCCGGTCGCGCTGCTTATCAACTCAATAAGCACCTGAATCTGAATGATAATCGGAGTTGTCGATGCTGGGCATGAGCGAGCGCCAGTACGCCGCGCATGTCGGTCTGTCGCGCGGCGCGATCCAGAAAGCGAAGACGGCGGATCGGTTGGTCCTCTATCCCGACGGCAGCATCAACGCTGCGGCGAGCGATGCACGGCGTACTGAGGCGACGGACCCGTCCAAGACCCGCAAACCGCCCACGCCGAAGCTGAAGCCCGTCCCCGAGGCGGCGGTGGCCGCCGTCGGCGACACGCTCCGCGAACAGGGTCTGGTGGTCCCCGCCGTCGGCGGCGGGACGACCTTCCTGCAGGCCAAGATCGCGAACGAGGTGCTGAAGGCGCGGGAGCGGCGCATCCGGCTCCAGAAGCTGAAGGGGGAGTTGATCGAGCGGGCCCGCGCGCTGGCGCTGGTGTTCCGGCTGGCGCGGGAGGTGCGGGACGCATGGGTGAACTGGCCCGCGCGCTCGTCTGCGCTGATGGCGGCGAAACTGGGCGTGGAACCGGCCGCAATGCAGAAGGCCTTGGAACGACATGTCCGTGCCCGCCTCGACGAACTTGCCGAGGTCCGGCCCGACTTCCGGTGATGAGGACCGGTTTCGCGACAGCGAAACGCAAGGGTCCAGTGGACCCTTGCGAGGGACGAATGCCCGGAGCGCAAGCGCAGGGCCGGAAGATGGCCTGACGGACTTCGACGGCGCGGGCGAGATCCTGCGCGCCTGGGGCAGCGGGCTGCGGCCCGACCCGGACCGGACCGTCCCGGAATGGGCGGACCGGCACCGCATGCTGTCCGGCCGCGCGTCGGCCGAACCGGGGCGGTATCGCACGGTGCGCACGCCCTACATGCGCGAGATCATGGACCGGCTGTCGCCCGGCGATCCCACGCAGCGGATCGTGTTCATGAAGGCCGCGCAGGTCGGGGCGACCGAGGCCGGGAACAACTGGATCGGGTTCGCCATCCACCAGGCGCCGGGGCCGATGCTGGCGGTCCAGCCGACGGTGGAACTCGCCAAGCGCAACTCGCGCCAGCGGATCGAGCCGCTGATCGACGAAATCCCCGAGCTACGGGAGCGGGTGAAGCCCGCGCGCTCGCGCGACGCGGGCAACACGATGCTGTCCAAGGAGTTCGCGGGCGGCATCCTGATCATGACCGGGGCCAACTCGGCGGTCGGGCTGCGGTCCACCCCGGCGCGGTACATCTTCCTCGACGAGGTCGACGCCTATCCGGCCTCGGCCGACGAGGAAGGCGATCCGGTCACGCTGGCCGAGGCGCGCTCCCTGACCTTCGCCCATCGGCGCAAGGTGTTTCTGGTCTCGACCCCGACCATCCGGGGGCTGTCGCGCATCGAGCGCGAGTACGAGGCCAGCGATCAGCGGCGGTTCTTCGTGCCGTGCCCGCACTGTGGCCATACGCAATGGCTGAAGTTCGACCGGCTGCGCTGGGAGAAGGGCCGCCCGGAGACGGCGGAATATCACTGCGAGGGGTGCGACGCGGCAATCGCGGAACACCACAAGACGGCGATGCTGGAAGGCGGCGAATGGCGGGCGACCGCCACGGCCGCCGATCCGACCACGGTCGGGTATCACCTCTCGGCGCTCTACTCGCCGATCGGCTGGCTGAGCTGGGAGCGGATCGTGCGGGCATGGGACGGGTGCCAAGGCTCGGACGAGGCGATCAAGGCGTTTCGGAACACCATCCTCGGCGAGACCTGGGTCGAGACCGGAGAAGCCCCGGACTGGCAGCGGCTCTACGACCGGCGCGAGCGCTGGACGTCCGGCACGGTGCCTGCGGGCGGGCTGTTCCTGACGGCCGGGGCCGACGTCCAGAAGGACCGTATCGAGGTCGATGTCTGGGCCTGGGGCCGTGGTCTGGAAAGCTGGTTCGTCGACCACGTCGTGATCGAGGGCGGGCCGGATCGGTACGACGCCTGGTCGGAGCTGACTGCCCTGCTGGACAATAGCTGGCCGCATGAACGCGGCGCGCATCTCCACATCGCGCGGCTGGCCATCGACACGGGCTACGAGGCTCCGGCGGTCTATTCCTGGTCGCGGGCGCAAGGCTTCGCGCAGGTGTCGCCGGTCAAGGGCGTCGAGGGGTTCAACCGTTCGAGCCCGGTGTCGGGGCCGACCTTCGTCGATGCGACCGAGGGCGGCAAACGCCTGCGGCGCGGAGCGCGGCTTTGGACCGTGGCGGTGTCGACCTTCAAGGCCGAAACCTACCGCTTCCTGCGGCTGGAGAGGCCCACCACCGAGGAACGCGCCGAGGGTGCGGCCTTCCCGCCGGGCACGATCCACCTGCCGACATGGGTGGAAAGCGAATGGCTGAAGCAGGTCGTGGCCGAACAGCTGGTGACGGTGCGCACGAAGCGCAGCTTCGCCAAGCTCGAATGGCAGAAGCTACGGGAACGCAACGAAGCGCTGGATTGCCGGGTCTATGCCCGCGCCGCCGCCTGGATCGCAGGCGCGGACCGCTGGTCTGAGGAGAAATGGCGCGATCTCGAGGATCAACTCGGGGCGGCGCCAACGGAAATCGATGGTGCGGGGCGGGTCAACCGGCCGCAGTCCGCACCCCAGGGAAAACGCCAGTCGGACTGGCTTGGCCGACGCGGAGGATGGTTCTGACATGATCGCCTATGCCCGCGGCGGCAAGGACATCCGCTTCAACCAACCTGCGGCGACCGGCGGCTATGGCGAATACAAGCGGACGAGCCTGCACACGATCTCGGCCGGGTTCCGCGTACCCTATGAATTGCTGACCGGGGACCTGTCCCAAGTCAACTATTCCTCAATCCGGGCGGGGATCGTGGAATTCCGTCGCCAGATCGACGCCGTGCAATGGCACCTGTTCATCCCGATGTTCTGCGCGCCCGTGTGGCGCTGGTTCACCGAAGCGGCATGGGCGGCGGGCCAGATCCCGACACCGGACGTGCCGGTCGAATGGTCGCCACCGAAGTTCGAAGCTGTCGATCCCTACAAGGATGTGATGGCCGACCTGTTGGCGATCCGGACCGGCACCATGACGTTGGCGCAGGCCATCGCGCGGCAGGGCCGCAACCCCGATGCGGTGCTGGCGGAAATCGCCGCGACCAACGCCAAGCTCGACGGGCTCGGCCTCGTGCTCGATAGCGATCCGCGCCGCGTCACCAAGACCGGCAGCGCGCAGACCAGCGATCCGACCAGTGACCCGGCCGCCCCCGCATCCGAACCAGAGAAGGAATAGGGCCATGCCCGATACGATGATGGCGGCCCCGGCTGCCCTGCCGATGCAGCTGCGGCGCGCACCAATCCTGCGCGCGACCGTCAACACCGAGACTCGCTCGGTCGACGTGGTATTCACCACCGGCGCGCCCGTCCGGCGGCGGCGCTGGACTGGCTGGGACACATCCGTCCCCTTCGACGAGATCCTTGAGGTCAGCGACCGGGCCGTCGACCTGACGCGCCTCAACGCCGGGGCCCCTGCGCTCGACAGCCATTCGGTCTGGTCCTCGCATTCGCAGGTGGGCGTCGTTGAACGCGCCTGGATCGAGGGGAAGGAAGGCAAGGCCACCATCCGGTTCCCGCGGGAAGGGCTCGATCC
>JAIRJX010000069.1 GCA_031260425.1 Gemmobacter sp. | reverse complement strand
AATCCTGAATGCCGATCCTGCCCGGGCGCATCTGGCTGATCGACGTGGCGCGTGGCCTTGCTCTGCTGGGCATGGCCGCGTTCCATCTGGTGTTCGACCTTCAGATGTTCGGATTCCTGCTACCCGGCGCCTCGACGCAGGGGGTGTTCTACTATCACGCGCGGATCGTGGCGGGGAGCTTTCTGTTTCTCGCCGGGGCCGGGCTCTGGCTTGCGCATGGCGGCGGCGTGAGGTGGCCAGCATTCTGGCGGCGCTGGATCCGGATCGCGCTTGCGGCGACGCTGGTGACGCTGGCGACGCGGATCGTCCTGCCCGACTGGTATATCTTCTTCGGCATCCTGCACAGCATCGCGCTGGCAAGCCTGCTGGGGCTTTTGTTCCTGCGCCTGCCCGGGTCGGTGAATGTGCTTCTCGGACTGGGCGTGATCGCTGCCGCATGGCGACTGCCACCGCTTCTAGACTGGAACCACCCGGGCTTGCGCTTTCTCGGCCTGAACACCGCGCCCACCTTCACCGTGGATTTCGAGCCGCTGATCCCCTGGTTCGGCCCTTTCCTGATCGGCATGGGCCTTGCCCGGCTGGCAATGCCGCTCCTGCCCGGCCTGGCGCGGCTGCGCCCGCCCCCGCCCTGGCACCGGATGGACTGGCCGGGGCGGCACAGCCTGGCGATATACCTTCTCCACCAACCGGTGCTGATCGCGCTGGTCTGGGCAATGGCGCAACTGCGCTGACCCTTCCTTACCAGACGCTCTGCAAGCAGACGCCCGGCGGAGCCCCCTCTCCGGCCGGGCGTAGAGGCATAACGGATGGCGTCGCTCAAAGCCTCAGCGACAGAACGGTGGCGATGGTCAATTCGCCGAAGCCGTTGAAGCGGGTATTGGTGGCAATGGAATAGGCGCCCATGCCGTGGATCACCAGATAGTCACCCTCGGCAATATCCTCCGCCAGCATCAATTCCCCCGGCAGGCGATCCACTGAATCGCAGGTCGGGCCGAAGACGATCCGGGAGGAAAGCGCCGAATCGCGTCGGCGCCCCTCGCCATCCGCCACCTCGATCCGGTCGATGACGCCGACCAGCGGCAGTTCCGCCAACGCACCATAAACGCCGTCGTTCAGAAAGACATGCCCGCCATCGCGCACCGCCTTGACCTTGGCGGCATGGCTGAAGGCGTCACCGCAGAGCGCCCGGCCCGGCTCGCAGACCAGCGCCGGACGGTGCACCCCGAATGCCTCCGACACCACGCGGTCGATCAGCGCGAAGGTCTCCTCGATCTGCGGCAGCACGGCTTGCAGGCGATGGTTCGGAAAGCCGCCGCCGACATTGAGCCTTGCCACCCGCACCCCGGCCTCGGTGCCGATTTCGGCCGCTGCACGGATATAGGCCTCCCATGCGTGGGGATCGGTGCATTGCGTGCCGGGATGGAAGGTGAGCGAGGGGATGAACCCGGCCGCAGCCACCCGTTTCAGGAGTTGCACCGCCAGTTCCACCGTGGCACCGAACTTCGCCCCGAAATTATAGGCCGCCCCCGCCACCGGCAGCTTGAAACGCACCGAGATCTCGCAGCCCTCGGCGGGCACCATCTCGATCAGCTTTTCCAGTTCCGAGGCCGAATCGACCGACCAGCTCTGCACCCCGAGTTCGACCGCCTGCGCGATCTCGGCACGGGAGCGGACGGGATTGTTGAAATGCAGCGCGGCATCGGGGACGAGGCGGCGGATCAGCCGGATCTCGTTCGGGCTCGCCACGTCGAAGCCACAGATGCCGGCGGCTGCGAGATTCTCGATCACCACCTCGGACGGGTTGGTCTTCACCGCATAGGTGACGAGACCGGGAAAGCCGTCGAGAAAGCGCCGGGCTGCCGCCTGCAACACCGCGGGCGAAAAGAAGATAACCGGATTTTCCGGGCGCACGGTGCGCAGGAATTCGGCCGGATTCGACCAGATCGTTTTGGAAAGTCCCATCGGCGTGTCCCTTCTGCCAACAGAACGCAAGCGGCCATTGCCCGGACCCACCGGGAGCCAGCACCTGCGCGGTCATTACAACCAGGCCAGGTGCGTATGAGCCGCCCTTTTCCTGAAAACGTCGGATGCGCATATGGGACCAAACTTGAGCGATGAAAACTGCAAATTTATAGTGTATGGATGACAGAATGACGAAAAAGACGGGCATATTGCATGGATGAACTGGATCGCAACATCATCGCGCTGCTAAGCGCCGATGCCCGGATGTCGGTGGCCACGCTGGCGCGGCGGATGAAGGTGGCGCGCTCCACCGTGCAGGCGCGGCTGGAGCGGCTGGAGACCGGGGGCGTCATCGCCGGCTACACGCTCCGGCTGGGCGAGGCGGCGCGGCAGGGGCGGCTGCGGGCCTCGGTGCTGCTCACCATCGAGCCGCGCGCGCAGGCCGCCATCCTGACCCGGCTGAAGTCGATCGGCGAGATCGAGAAGGTCTTCACCACCTCGGGGCGCTACGACCTGCTCCTGCAGGTCGCCGCCCCCTCGACACAGGTGCTTGACCAGGTGCTTGACCAGATCGGCGCGCTGGCCGGGGTGGTAAGCTCGGAAAGCCTCATTCACCTTTCAACCAAATTCGACCGCGCGGTCTGAGTCGGCGCCAGCGCCGAGAGGACGGAGCGGGCGGCGCGCAAGCCGGGGTTCTCGCCGCCCTGGCCGAGGCAACGCATGGTCAGCGCCATGGCGGCGCGTTGCGCCTCTCGCGCCGGGCCGGGGGTCATCAGCGCGTCGAGCGCCGGGGCAATGCGGTCCGCCCGGCAGGCCGGGCCGAGGAATTCCGGCACGGCGCGGGTTTCGGAGACAAGGTTCACCAGAGTCACCGTATCGACCAGCGCGGCGCGGCGCATCAGCCAGAAGCTGACCGGGTGCAGCCGGTAAGCGATCACCATCGGGCAGGCATTGGCGGCAAGCTCGAGGCTTACGGTGCCGGAAGCGGCGAGGGCGGCGGTGGCGGCGGCGAAAGCGCCGCGCTTCCGGCCGGGATCGGTGATGATGTCGGGGCGGACCGGCCAGTCGGCGCTGAGGCCGCGCACCAGATCGGCCACCCCGCGCAGGGTGGGCAAGGCGACGCGCAGGCCGGGATGGAACGGCTTCAGAAGTGCAAGCGTTTGGCCGATCACCGGGGCGAGCCGCGCAACCTCGCCCCGCCGCGATCCGGGCAGCGCGAGGAGGAGCGGGCCGTCGCCTGCGAAAGCCGCACGCTCGGCCTCGCTCGCCGGTGGCTCGGCGGCGACGGGGTGGCCGACGAAATCGCAGCTCATGCCCGCGGCCGTCATGTAGGGTGGCTCGAAGGGCAGGATGGCAAGCACATGGTCGATCACCCGCGCCATCTTCGCCGCCCGCCCCGGCCGCCAGGCCCAGACCGAGGGGGCGACGTAATGGATTATGCGCAGATCGGGACGCGCCGACTTCACGATGCGCGCGGCGCGCAGGCAGAAATCGGGGCTGTCTATGGTGATGAGCGCATCGGCGCCGGAAGCCAGCACGGCTTCAGCGGTTTCCCGGATGCGCCGCTTCAGGTGGCGGTATTTCGGCACGATTTCGGCAATGCCCATCACCGAAAGCTCCTCCATCGGGAAGAGGCTTTCCATGCCCTCGGCCTGCATCAGCGGGCCGGCCACGCCGGAAAAGGTCACCCCGGGGGCAAGGGTCTTCAGCCCCGCCATCAGCGCCGCGCCGAGGCGGTCGCCCGAAGGCTCGCCCGCGACGAGGAAGAACCTCATGGCTCTTGCGCCCAAAGAAACAGGCCGCGCCGTTCGGCCTCGGCCACCATCGCGGCGCGGTCGAGCATGATCACGCCGCCCGCCTCGAAGGCGATGCCGGCCAGCCCCGCCACCGCGACCCGCGCCAGTGTATCAAGCCCGAGGGCAGGCAGATCGATGCGGCGGTCCTGCCCCGGTTTCGGCGCCTTGTAGAACACGCCCTTCGCCCCAGCCGGATCAGGGCGGCGGGCGGTCGCGGCCACCCAGTCGAGCATGGCGTCGGTGCCGGGCAGCGCCTCCACGGCAAGGCAAAGCCCCTGCGCCACCACCGCCCCCTGCCCCACATCCACCGCGCCGAGTGCGGCGACGATGGCAGCGGCACGCAGGGCGTCGCGGCGGTCGGCCTCGGAGGGCTTGCCCGCCAGCAGGCCCGGTCCTGGCAGCAGATCGGGCGCGACCTGCCCCGCGCCGACAACCGTGAACTCCGCCTCCTCGAAGATGCCGATCACCGCGCGCAAGGTCGCATCATCGCCGCCCTGCATGGCGGCAAGCAGGCGCGGCACCATCTGCGCGGTCGCCGGGTCGAACAGGGCCGGATCAAGGCGCGGCCGCTGCACGGCTCCGGCAAAGCAGACCTGCTCCACACCCCGATCGGCGAGACGCCGCAGGAAGGGCACCAGCCGCTCCACCCGGAACACCTGATCCACCGCCACGCCTTCGGGTACGAATCCCTCCAACGTGCAGATCAGCGGCGCCTCCAGCGCGGCGGCAAGGACGGCTGGCAGACGGCCCGCCCCGGCAATGATCGCAGTCCGGCTCATTTCGGGGTCAGAAAGCTGCGGTCGGTGGCGGAAAGGATGAAATCGGTCATCTCGCGCACATGCGGACTGTCGCTCTCCTCCGCCAGTCTGCGGGCGCGGTCGAGGAACGAACCCTCGCCCTGCGCCAACATCTGATAGGCGGCGCGGAGCGCGGTGATCTCGGCCCGTTCCACCCCGCGCCGCTTCAGACCCACGAGGTTCAGCCCGTCCAGCACCCCGCGTGGCCCCTGCACCAGGCCATAGGGCAGCACATCATTGGTTACCATGGTCACCGCGCCGACGATCGCGCCCTTGCCGATCCGCACGAACTGATGCACGCCGGAGAGCCCGCCGATGATCACGTCGTCGCCGATCTGGCAATGGCCGGCGATGGCGACCTGATTTGCCAGGACCACCCGGTCGCCCACCATCGCGTCATGGCCGATATGGGCGCCGGTCATCATCAGCACGTCATCGCCGATCCGGGTCAGCCCGCCGCCACCCTCGGTTCCGGTATTGAGCGTGGCCCCCTCGCGGATCCGGCAGCGTTTGCCGACGACCAGCCTGGTGCGCTCTCCGCGAAACTTGAGATCCTGCGGCACCTCGCCCACCACCGCGCCGGGGAAAATCACCGTGTCCTCGCCCAGTTCGGTCCAGCCGGTGACGATGCCATGCGGTTTCACCACCACGCCGGGCCCCAGCGTGACCTCAGGCCCGATCACCGCGAAGGGGCCGATCTCGCAGCCGGGGCCGATCCGGGCGCCCCGCTCGACCACGGCCATCGGGTGAATGCGGCTCTCGCTCATGTCTCACGCTTTCGGCAGATCGAACATCGCGGCGAAGGTAGCTTCGCAGGCCAGCTCGCCCTCGACCATGGCACGCCCCTCGAATTTCCACACCTTGCCACCGCCGCGCAACGCCTTCACATGCAGTTCCAGCACGTCACCCGGCACCACCTTGCGGCGGAATTTCACACCATCGACCCCCATGAAGAACACCTTGGCGTTCTTGTCCACCAGATCCATCGACAATCCCACCAGAATTCCCGAGGTCTGCGCCATCGCCTCGATGATCATCACACCGGGAAAGATCGGCATTCCCGGGAAATGGCCGGTGAATTGCGGCTCATTGATCGTGACGCATTTGATGCCGACACAGCTTTCGTTCACGATGATATCGCGCACCTTGTCGACCAGCAGGAACGGATAGCGATGCGGGATGATCCGCTGGATCAGGTCGAGATCGGCGAAAAGCGGGGAGGCGGGTTCTGTCATCGGGGTCTCCTGCAGGGGGTCTTGGGTCGCGGGCTCAGGGAGCGGTGGTGCCGTCGCCCAGCACGCTGTCGATACGCGCCACCGCCCGGTCGGTGATATCCACCGCATCGAGCGAAAGCAGCACACCCGACTTGTCGAGCAGCGCCACGGCACCGATCTCGGCCATCAGGTCGGCCAGCACCGGCACCGCGGTCTGGAAGAAGGTATGCCGGTCCGCCTCGGCGCGGCGGGCAAGATCGCGCGCCTTGGTGTCCTGAGCTGCGCGAATCCCCTCGACGCGGGTATCGAAGGCATCGGCCAGCCTGCGGAACTCCTCCGCCGGAAGCAGGGCGCGCCGCGCGGTCAGGCTGCGCTCCTCGGCCTCCAGCGCCGCCTCCATCTGCTGGTTCTCAGTCTGCAGCGCCACCCGCGCCGCCTCGATCCGCGCCTGCACCGCCCGGCCATAGAGCGTGCGGGAGAACAACTGATCCTGCTGCACCGTGGCGATCGGGCTGGACGGCCGCACCGCCGGCGCCGGCGCGTCCTGCGCGGATGCGGCAAGCGGCAGCACCGCCACAATCGCGGCCGCCAGCCCCTTTCGCAGCAGGCGCGCCATGTTCAGAACTTGGTCGAGATCGTGAGGTCGAAGGTCTGCTCCTTGTCGTAATCCTGCTTCGACATGGCCTTCGAGAAGTTGAAGCGCAGCGGCCCGATCGGCGTCGTCCAGAAGATCGAGAATCCAACGGCGGAGCGCAGGTGGAACCTGTCATCGACGATGACGCCATTGTGACCCGCCACGTCATCAAGGCTCCAGACCGAACCGAAATCAGCGAAGAGACCGCCGGAAATGCCGTATTCCTCGGGCAGACCAAGCGGAAAATCCGCCTCGAACTTCGCCACGGCGAACAGATTGCCGCCGATCGCGTCACCCGATACCAGATCGCGCGGGCCAAGGCCACCCGGCTCGAAACCGCGGATCTTGCCCGAGCCGAAATAGCGGTCGGTCACCCGGCTGTCGCCGTTGATCATGTGCAGTGCCCCGCCCTCGAAGATGGCGCGCAACGTCACGTCGTCGTTCCAGATCCTCGTCTCGGCCATGGCCATCGCCGAGGTGGTCACACTGTCCACATCGCCGCCGAGGCCGGCGTAATCCACCCCGAAGCGCAGCACCACGCCGCCCGTCGGGTTAAGGCCGGTAATCCGGCTGTCATAGGTATAGCCCGCACCCAGCCCCGTCGAAATCAGCGCCCCGCGCGCCGCGTCACGCTCGATGATCGGCGTGGTCGGCCAGCTATCGCCCGGATCGGTGAAATCGCCATTCCCGTTGGCGTCGGAGCCGGCGAACAGTCTAAGCAGCTTGGATTGCCTGACGAAGGCGCGCAGCTCCAGCCGGCCGCGCTCGCTCACCGGGAACTCCAGCGCCGGCACCACCCCGATCATACGGGTATCGTAGGTGGCGTTGTTCTTGTCGGTCTGGTTGTAGAAGGCGTTGAACTTGAACTTCACGTCGCGACCGAGGAAGGCGGGCTCGATGAACGTGATCGAACTGTTCTGGTCCTTGGAACTGGTGGAGATATCCACCCCGATGGTCTGGCCCCGACCGAGGAAGTTGTCCTCCCTCAGCCCGATCGAGAAGCCGATACCCGACGACACCCCGTAGGAGGCGCCGAAGCTGAGCGAGCCGGTCGGCTGTTCCTGGACGTCCACGTTTACCACGACCTGATCGGGCGAGGATCCGGGCTCCGCGTTCACCTTGGCATCGGCAAAATATCCCAGCGCCCGGATGCGCTCGGCCGACTGACGGATCTCGCGCGGATTGAAGGGATCGCCCTCCACCGTGCGGAACTGCCGCCGCACCACCTGATCGAGCGTGGTGTTGTTGCCCTCGATGTCGATCCGCTCGACGAAGACCTTCTGCCCGCGCACCAGCGTGAAGGCGATGTCGAGCGTCCGGTCGCGTTCGTTGCGGGTGATGCGCGGCTCGATAGTGACGAAGTTCAGCCCCTTCTGCACGGCGAGGTTCTCGAGCCGGGCAATGTTGTTCTCGACCACGCCAGGTGAATAGACCGAGCCGGGACGAACTTTCAGCGCAGCCTCGAATTCGGCGGCACCAAGCCCCTCGATCTCGCTTTTCGCGGTGATGGCACCGAAACGGAACTGCTGGCCCTCCTGCAGCGTGAAGGTGACGAACACCCCGTCGCGCTCTCGCGCCACCTCTGCGGCGGCGTCGAGGATCTGCACATCGACATAGCCGCGCGAAAGGTAGAAATCCCGCAGAAGCTGCTTGTCCAGATCCAGCCGCTCCGGCGCCAGCGAGTCGCGGCGGATGAAGGTACGCAGGAGGCCAGCCTGCTTGGTCTGCAACACCTGACGCAGCCGGCGGTCGCTGAAGGCGCGGTTGCCGACGAAGGCCAGCCGCTCGATCTCGATCGGACGGCCCTCGATGATCTCGAATACCAGATCGACCTGATTGTTCGAACGGCGGATGATCTTCGGCGTCACCCGTGCCGCCATGCGGCCCTGCGCCTGATAGCCCTCGGCAATGGTGGCGGCGTCGGCCTCGGCCAGCGCGGGGGAATAGACGCGCCGGGCCTTCGACTGGACCACTTTCTCCAGCACGTCATCCTTCATGCGCTTGTTGCCCTCGAAGGAGATGCGGTTGATCATCGGGTATTCCTTCACCCGAATGACCAGACGCGACCCCTGCGGCGCGACCGAGATCTCCTCGAACAGGCCGGAATTCTGCAGGCCCTGATAGGCGTCGTTCAACTGGCCGGCGGAGACGGCGCCCCGCCCGGTAAGGCCCGCAAGCTTCAGGATGGTGCTGGAATCGACATATTGATTGCCTTCGATCGTGACCTGCGAGATCGTGTAGCCTTGGGCGAAGGCAGGCAGAGCCACCGGCCCGGGAAGGGCAGAACCGGCCAGAAACACCATAACCGCAGCACCGCGCAGCAGTTGCGCTCTGCTGGTTTTCCGCGGCCCGGTTGCGCGCTGTGCCTGATCCATGGCCTGTCCCACTTCTGATACGACTTCCCTGCCTCTGACTAGCGGGATTGCCCGGCCTTGTCAAAAGCCTCGGGCGCGTCGCCGGAAGCGACCCGCCAAGGCGCCGAAGAAGGCGGATCCCCCCCCCCGCGCGCGAGTTCATGTGTCTCCTTGGGGAGGCGAATGCCTCTTCCTCTGATACCCTGCGCGACGGCGGATGATGACCCACCGGTGCGGGCGCGGCCGGCAATTGTAGCCGCGTCATGGCAACGCTCCGTTCTCGCCCGATCATCGCGCCGGTGTCATCCAGGCGCGGGGGCCATCCGGTCCTGAAAACCACCCACTGCATGGTTTCCATTCGTAGAACGGGGGGCTGTCTGCCCCCCGACGCTTCCCTGCGGGAAGCTCCCCCTTTCTTTTCCGGCTCAGCCGCGCCCCGACCGTCCGCCTCGGCGGCGCGGGGCGGCGGGCGGGGTGGCAGCTTCAGCGAGGAGCACATTCATCGGGTGCCCGTCCTGCCTTGTGGCGTAGTAGCCATGCAACAGGCTTGCGGCGGCTTGCGGCGCTTGCCCGGTGGGCAGGCTCAGCGCCCAGTCCATGAAGATCGAGCGGCATTCCTCCGCCGTGATCCCCTCGATATTGTAGCTTTCCCGCACCAGACCCTTGGGGTCCGCATCCTCAAGCCGCATCCGTCCCTCCCAGCCGGGCGTCGATCACCGCCGCCGCCGCAATCACCGCCTGTTCCAGCCAGACGGACAGCGCCGGGCCATCCGCGGCGCCGGTCTCACGCACGAGGAAGGTGCGCGCGCCCTCGCCCAGGTTTCCGGGATCAGGCACCCGGTCACTCAACAGCCGCGCGCCCGTTCGGAGCCGCCAGAGCAGCCTGAAGGCTTCGAGCAGCGTCTTCTCGTCCGATTCCGACAGGATGGCGTTTTTGACACCGGCGCGGATCTGTTGCTCCACGCGCCGGGCCGGATCGGCGGCGCGAAGCGCGGCGGTCTGGGCCAACAATTCGATGTCCATCAGCCGGCCAGCGCCGTTCTTTGCGTCCCATAATCCGTCCGGCGGCTTCGCCGATTGCAGCCGCCGGCGCATCTGTGCCACATCGGCCAGCACCGTAGCACCAGCGGCCTTGGCGGCCAGCACCTCGCGCCGGACCGCCTCGACCTCCGCTGCGAGGTTGGGATCGCCCGTCAGCACCCGCGCCCGGGTCAGCGCGAGATGCTCCCAGGTCCAGGCCTCGTCCATCTGGTAGCTGCGAAACCCCGCAAGCGAGGTCGCCACCGGCCCCTGCCGGCCGGACGGGCGCAGCCGCATGTCGACCTCATAGAGCCGCCCCTCCGGCATCTGCGCGGTAAGCGCAGTCACCATCGCCTGGGTCAGCCGGGCGAAATAGGGCCGCGTGGCGAGCGGCCTCAAGCCGGCACTCGCCTCCACCCCTCGCGCATCGTAGATCACGATGAGGTCCAGATCGGATCCGGCATTGAGCCGCCCGGCCCCGAGGCTGCCCATGCCCAGCACCACGGCGCCGCGCCCCGGCTGGGGGCCGTGCCTGCCCGCAAACTCCGCCACCACCACCGGCCAGAGCGCGCTCACCACCGCCTCGGCCAGATCGGCATAGCATTTGCCGGCCTCGAAGGCGTCGATCAGTCCGCGCAGGTGGTGCACACCGATACGGAAATGCCATTCCTTCATCCAGCGCCGCGCCGCATCGAGCTTGCCCTCGTAATCCGCCACCCCGGCCATTTCCGCCGTCAGCGCGGCAGCCAGCATCCCCATGCCCGGCCAGGGCGCCCAGAATGCGCCGCCGATCACCGCGTCGAGCACCGAAGCATTGCGGCTGAGATAGCGCGCGAGCGCGGGCGTGGTGCCGGCGATGTCGACGATGAGGTCGATCAGAACCGGATTGGCGTCGAACAGCGAGAAAAGCTGCACTCCGGCGGGCAGGCCCTTCAGGAAGCCGTCGAACGCGAGCAGCGCCTCGTCGGGATTGGCGGCTTTCAGCAGCGATCTGAGCAGTGTCGGGCGCAGTCGCCTGAAGATCCGCATCGCCCGGTCCGATCGCAGCGCCGGATAGCTGCGCCAGGTCTCGACCAACGCGCGGGCGGTGTCCGAAAGCTCCGGCCCCTCCTCGGCCTCGGCCGGAGCGAAAAAGCCCTCGGTCAGCGCATCGGTGCGCTCCAGCCGCTCTTTCAGGGCGGCGCGGAACCGCGTCGCATCGCCTTCACCACAGAAGGCGGCGATGCGGGCGATACCCTCGGGCGTGGCAGGCATGTCATGGGTCTGCGCGTCGGCGACCATCTGCAACCGGTGCTCGATCTCGCGATGCGCGCGGTAAAGCGTGGTGAGTTCGCCCGCGACCTCAGGCGACACCCAGCCCTTTGCGGCCAGCGCCGCAAGACCGCCCAAGGTGGTGCGGTCGCGCAGATCGGGATCACGGCCGCCGGCGATAAGCTGGCGGGTCTGGGTGAAGAACTCGATCTCCCGGATGCCGCCGACGCCAAGCTTCATGTTGTGGCCCTCGATCACCACCGGGCCATGCAGGCGGCGATGATCACGGATGCGCAACCGCATGTCATGCGCGTCCTGGATCGCTGCGAAATCGAGATGCTTGCGCCAGACGAAAGGGGTGAGTGCCTTCAGGAACCGCGTGCCGGCGGCAAGGTCGCCCGCCGCCGGGCGCGCCTTGATATAGGCCGCGCGTTCCCAGGTGCGACCCTGCGCCTCGTAATAGGCCTCGGCTGCGGCCATGGCGATGCAGACCGGCGTCACCGCTGCATCGGGGCGCAGCCGCAGGTCGGTGCGGAACACGTAGCCTTCGGCGGTGATGTCGGAAATCAGTGCGGTCATCTTGCGGGTGACGCGGATGAAGGCGGTGCGCGCCTCCTGCCAGTCGGCCCCGTAACGGTCCTGGTCGAAAAGGCAGACAAGATCAATGTCCGAGGAATAGTTGAGCTCCCCCGCGCCGCCCTTGCCCATTGCGAGCACCACCATGCCGCCGGCGGTCTGCGCATCCTCGGGGCGCTGGCCGGGCAGCTTGCCGCGCCGGATCTCGTCGGCGACCAGCCGCCTGAGGCCGAGATCGACCGCCACATCGGCCAGCCGCGACAGCGCGCCGGTCACCGTCTCCAGCGGCCAGACCCCGCCGAGATCGGCCAGCGCGGCAAGGAGCGCCACCCGCCGCTTGGCGCGGCGCAGCTCGGCACCGAGCCGGTCGAGCGGCACCTCCTCCAGCGGTGCCAGCACCGCGTCCAGCACGTCCTCCGGCGGGGCGGCCAGCGCCGCGCGCAGCCAGTCAGCCTCGCGGGTCATCAGGCCCCCGAGATAGGGCGAGCAGCCGGCAGTGCCCCTGATCAGGTCGCGCAGTTCGGGGGCAAGATCAGCAAAACCGGCGGCGGTGTCGGTGCCGGAGACCGCATCGAAGGCGATCGGGCAGCGGGTGAGGCGGGCAGCAAACGGGCTCAGGGTCATGATACGACGATGGCCGCCGCCGCAGGTGACGTCAACGAAGATCGCGGGTGCCGAGCTTGTGGCTTGGTTCCTCATGGCACGGCTCTGGCCGTCGTGTCGATGATCCCCGCCCCCGCCAGCGCCCTTGGCCCTCTATCCGAACCGATGTGCCCCCTCTGCCGCGTTCCTCCCGCCCGGCCGGAGCCGATCAGGAGGATGGAACCGGGACGACACGCGAAATCCGCCTCCGCATCACCCCGTGCGACCGTGGGCGGTGCCCGACCGCGAGTGGGCGCTGAGACGATTGTGGTCTGCACTTTATGGCTTGACCACGCCCATGTTCGATCCTCGCGCTTACGTCACCAAAGCGCCCGCCCCAGGGGGGGGCCGGACGCCGCCCGGCAACGCTTCGTATCTTGCTCCGGGCGGGCCCGAGCTCATACGAGGCTCACGAAAATCAACTCGGTTTCGGAGCCATCCTCGGGACGATCCTCGGTTGTCACGCCTGCCGATCCGCCCTAGTTCTGCCTGCGGGAGGATCTGCCGATGTCGAAAAGCCTTGCCCGCGTCACCCGCGCTCTTGAGGCAGCCGGGCTTTCCGTCCGTCCGCTGGAGATGCCGGGCGAGACCCGTACCGCCGAACAGGCCGCCGCCGCTGGCTGCGCGCTCGACCAGATCGTGAAGTCGATCCTGTTCGCCGGGGCAGAGAGTGGGCGGCTCTACCTGTTCATGACCGCCGGCGGCAACCGGATCGATGCCGCGAAAGCCTCGGCGATGGCTGGCGAGGCGCTGGAGCGCGCCGGGGCCGGGCAAGTGCGCGCGGTCACCGGCTTCGCCATCGGCGGGGTGAGCCCGGTCGGCCATCTGACGCCCAGTCCGCAATTCCTCGACCCGCGCCTGCTGGATTTCCCGCAGATCTGGTGTGCCGCCGGAACGCCGCGGCACATCTTCGCCATCGCCCCGTACGACCTGCTGCGGATCACCGGGGCCCGGCCGGAACGGTTCACCGCCTGACGGCGGGCGCGTCCGCGGATGGGCCCGCACCGGTCGTGGCCCCTTGGAGAGCTCCGCGACCTCCCGATCCCACGCCACAGAAGGCAGCGCCCGGCCGCGGGTGGGTGCTCGATACGGTTGAGGTCTGCACTTTATGGCTCAACCACGCTCACCCAAGCGCCTGTCCCGGGCGGGAGTGGACTCACACGCCCCACGGGCCGTGCGGAGACGACGGCCCGCCCTCAACATGCCGTGCGACGCAGGACAATCTCCAACCGTGAACCGGGCATAGCCCTGCCCGGCGCCGCCCCGCGCCTTGGTCCGGGCGATGCAGGCTCACACGGCCGTTGGACGGAAGAGATGGCCGAAGTTCCATAAATCGTCCCTGCCGGCCCGAGGGGCCAGTACGCCGATCTTCAGCACAGGTCAAATCGGGATTGACGGAAACATACCGATTGGTATTTTTGTGGTGGACAGAAGAGCCTCCGGATGTCCGACGCCCATCGCCGCCCCAAGACGCCGGATCTGACCCGGCAGGCCCTGCTGGAGGCGGGCGCCGCTGTCGCGTTGCGCGACGGCCTTTCCACCCTCTCGCTGCCGGCGGTGGCGGAGGCGGCAGAGGTGACAAAGGGCGCGGTCTTCCACCATTTCAGCAGCCGGCAAGGGCTGATCGAAGCCATCGCCACCGAGATCATCGCGCGGATCGATACGGAATGTGCGCTGGCGCTGGTGCGGGACGAGGGGCAGGACGGCGGCGGGTATGGCCGCTTCACCCGCGCCTATCTGCACTGCATCTTTCACCCAGCGCACCCGGCGAGCCCCTGGGCCGCGCCCACCTGCGCCTATCTTGCCGATCCGGCTCTGGCCGGGCTCTGGCGTGACTGGATCGGAGCGCGGCTCGCCGCCCATGCCGCGACCGACGGCACCACCGCGCTCACCTCGGCGCGGCTGGCGGCGGACGGCTACTGGCTGGCAAAGGCCTTCGGCCCGATGCCCGGCGAATCCGCCGCCACACTTTATGCCCATCTGCTTGCTCTGACCCGGGAGACCGCGCCATGACCCTGCCCGCCACCTATGCCCTGCTCGGCTTTGCCATCGTGGCGGAGGTCATCGGCACTTCGCTGCTGGGCGCCACGCGGCAATTCACCCGGCCGCTGCCCACGCTGGCGCTCCTGCTGTGCTACGGCGCGGCTTTCTACTGCCTGGCGCTCACGGTGAGGGTGCTGCCGGTCGGTATCGTCTACGCGATCTGGAGCGGGATGGGCATCGTGCTGATCGCCGCCGTCTCGGTGCTGTTCCTGCGCCAGAGCCTCGATCTCTGGGCGCTGACCGGACTTGGCCTGATCATCGCGGGAGTGGCGGTGATCAACCTCATGTCGACCAGCCTGCCGCATTGAGGCGGACAGTATCGGGACAGGCTATGTGGCGAGTGATGTAAAAAACATTCACATCACCCCTTGAAGCCGGGGCCGAGGATGTGCATCTTCACCATGTGAAAGGAATTCACATCAACCGGGAGACCGCCATGTATACCGCCCCCCATGCCGCCCCCTCCGCACCCCGGACCAGTGGCCCGCTTTACTGGCTCCGCCAGGCGGAAGACTGGCTCGACCAGCGTGGTCGAGGCGCCTGGATCGTCGCCATGGTGCTGGGCTTCGTCTTCGTCTGGCCACTGGGCCTCGCGATCCTCTTCTATGCCCTCATCAGCGGCAAGTTCCGCAATTCCGAGAAAGGACATACCATGTTCTGCTGCCGTCGCCGCACCGATCATCCCACCTCCGGTCTCCGCCGCTGGGGCTATCGCGGGTCCGGCAATGCCGCCTTCGACTCCTACAAGGCCGACATGCTGAAGCATCTGGAGGAGGAGCAGGAGGCCTTCGAGAGCTTCCTCGACCGGCTGCGCCAGGCCAAGGACAGGCGGGAGTTCGAAAGCTTCATGGAGGAGCGCGCCCGCAAGGCGGCGGCGACGCCGGAGCCCGAGGCCCCCGCCGCCGGCAGCTTCTGACCCCGACCGGGGCCGCCCGACCCTGAGAACCATCTACCGGATGGTTTTCAGGGGCGGCGCGTCCTTCTTTTGTCCCCTTCGCTCCTGGTGCCCGGATGTTCGACCTGACAGACCCGAACCGCATTCCCGACCCCTACCGCCATGCCGAGTTCTATTCCGGCGTAGCGATGAAGCGTGGCATCGCCTGGATCGTCGATACGATCCTGATTGCGGCGATGACGGCGGTGATCGTGCCCTTCACCGCCTTCACCGCAATCCTCTTCCTGCCCGCGCTCTTTCTTGTCGTCAGCTTCACCTACCGGGTGCTGACGCTGGCCGGCGGATCGGCCACGCCGGGAATGCGGCTGATGGGCCTGGTCTTCCTGACCCGCCATGGCGAAAGATTCGATCTCGCCCATGCCTTCCTGCATACGTTGGGCTATACGCTATCCATCGGGACTCTGCTGGTTCAGGTGGTCTCGATCCTGCTGATGCTGAATTCGGCCCGCGCACAGGGCCTGAGCGACCACATCCTCGGCACCGTGGCGATCAACCGGCCGCACTGAGGCGAAGCCGCTCACGCGCGGGCTCATGCCACGGCCCCTGCCTTCCGACCCTCATCACCCGAGGGCGGCATCTGCCTGCGGGAGAGCGCCGAGACGGTTGTGGCCGTCACTCCATGGTGCAACCCACCTATCGCGCAGGAGTCGACAGGGCGCCCACCCTAAGGGGCGGGCGTAGCGTTGCCCGGTGGCACGTGCCATGGTCGGGGGGTTTGGGCGCGCGAGAAATCGATATCCGAACGCCATTCCGGCCGCACGCGGGAGGTCGTCAATCATGGCCCGGGCAAGCCGGGCGCAAGGCACCCTCGCGGCGATGGCAGGAAATTTTCGCAACTGGGCGCTTGGCGGCAGCCGTCACGCTTGCTAACCTCCGCTGGTTCCCGTCCTCTTCGCCGTCGGTCATGCGCCACACCCTGCCTATCGCGCCACAATTCTATGTGACGGCCCCGCAGGCCTGCCCCTATCTCGACGGGCGGCTGGAGCGGAAGCTGTTCACGGCCCTTCAGGGGGAACATGCGCAGCGGCTGAACGACATGCTGTCGAAACAGGGCTTCCGGCGCAGCCAGAACGTGCTCTACCGGCCCTCCTGCGCGGAATGCTCGGCCTGCCTCTCCGCCCGTATCCGGGTGGCGGATTTCCGGCCGAACCGCACGCAAAAGCGGCTTTTGCGGCGCAATGGCGATCTTGTCCGGAATGCGACCAGCCCCTGGGCGACCGAGGATCAATACGCGCTGTTCCGACGCTATCTCGACCAGCGCCATGCCGATGGCGGCATGGCCGATATGGACATCTTCGAATTCGCCGCGATGATCGAGGAGACCCCGATCCGTTCGCGGGTAATCGAATACAGCCGCCCCAATGGCATGGCGCGGCGGCTGACGGCCGTCAGCCTGACCGACGTTTTCGACGATGGGCTGAGCATGGTCTACAGCTTCTATGATCCCGATCTCGTCAATAGCAGCCTCGGCACCTTCCTGATCCTCGACCATGTCGAGATCGCGCGCGAGGCCGGATTGCCCTATGTCTATCTGGGCTATTGGGTGCCGGGCAGCCGGAAGATGGGCTACAAGGCAAATTTCGACGCGCTGGAGATCTATAAGGGCGGCGAATGGCGCGAGGTCGGCAACCCCGAGGACCATACGGCGGAGCTGCACCCGCTCTCGGTCGCCCCCATCGCCGAGCAGGTCGCCCGTATCTCCCTGCCGGAGGCGCGCCCGGCGCCGGAGTAAGGGGGCCGGCCGCATGGAGGTCTGGCAATGCAAGCGGTATTGGGCGCACTGACAGACTGGCTCCATGAAAGGTTGGCCGAGCGGCCTATCCTCGAATGGGTGCTTGTCAGTGCGATCTTCACCTTGGGCATATGGCTGTTCTGAATGAAGTGGTCTGTCCTTCCGAGGTAATCCGGGAGGACGGCGGCCTGCCTCCTGCGCGGAAGGCAGAGGGTTGGCCCCTCTTCCAGTATGAGCCTCTCCTGCCTGGAACAAGGCACGAAGCGCCGCCGGGCAGCCCCCCGGGCGGGCGCTTTGGTGAGGGGTAGGCGCGGGGATCAATCATGGGCGGGCTTGCACCATAAAGTGACGACCACCACCGTGATAGCGCGCTCCGGGCGGGCGCTGCCCTTTGTCATGCGAGAGGCCGGGGCGGAAGTGGTGGTTCCTGTCCGGGGAATACCGCTCTCCACCCGAGGGGCTGAAATCCGGCAGGCGCTCCGATGCCGCCCACGCGCCGGCTCATGATCCGGGGTGCGCCTGCCGGAACGGGCGTCCCCTGCCCTTACGCCAGCCCTTCGGCTTTCAACGCGGCCTGCACCGCCGGGCGGGCGGCGATGCGCTTGCGCAGGGCGAGGAGGTTCGGGAAGGCTGAAAGGTCATGCCCCAGCACCTTCGACCAGTTGGTGGTGGTGAAGAGATAGCCGTCCGCGATGGTGTAATCCGCCCCGGTGAGGAAAGCGCGGCCATCGGCAAGGCGGTCCTCGATCACCTGCAGCCGGGTGTCAAGCAATGCAAGCTGCTCCGCCTTGCCCTCATCCGAGATCGGACGGAACAGCGGGGAATAGGTCTTGTGGATCTCGGTGGCAATGTAGTTCAGCGCCTCCTGCAGCCGGGCGCGGCCCAGCGTACCGGCCGCGGGCAAGGCGCCAGGGGTCAGGCTGTCGGCGACATATTGCATGATCGCCACCCCCTCGGTCAGCACCGCGCCATCGTCGAGAACCAGCACCGGCACCGCACCGCGCGGCGAGACGGCGCGGAAATCGCCGCCGCTTTCGGTGGTCTTGGCGCGGAGATCGGCACGGTCCAGCGTGAAAGGCTTGCCGGTCTCCAGGAGCGCGATATGGACGGCGAGCGAACAGGCGCCGGGCGAATAGTAGAGCTTCATCTGCGTTTCCTCCCCGGCGGGCATCGCCGGCAGGGGCAGAGAAGCGCGGAATCCGCCCGCCGTCCAGCCCCGACCGGCCGAGTCACCTCGCACAGAGGTATGTGAAAGGCTGCACATGATGTGAACGGCACGACAGAAATTGCGAAACCACATCGCAAGACGAAAGAAAGATGCGTATTATATGCTGGCTGCGACACTTTTCCTGGCTTTTTGCCATTGACGACCCTCGCACCGGCCCATAGGTTCGCCGCACTGGATGAAACACCCCGGAGTAACGCGCATGACGGCGCTTCTTGTCATCGTAAGGAACGGGCGCATGGGCCGGTAACGGCAGACCATTCCGGTTCCCCATGCGCCCCCGCGGAAACTCTCCCCGGGGGCTTTTTCATGCCACGAACGGCCGCGACGGAAGCGGCGAAGAGGAAAAGAACATGACCAAGGCGAATGCGGGCGCGATGACGGGCGCCAGGATGATCGTGAAGGCGTTGAAGGATCACGGGGTTGACGTCGTCTTCGGCTATCCCGGCGGCGCGGTGCTGCCGATCTATGACGAGATCTTTCTTCAGAACGATATTCGCCACATCCTCGTCCGCCACGAGCAGGGTGCTGTGCACATGGCCGAGGGCTATGCCCGCTCCACCGGCAAGCCGGGCGTCGTGCTGGTGACCTCGGGGCCCGGCGCCACCAATGCGGTGACCGGGCTGACGGATGCGCTGCTGGATTCGATCCCGCTCGTCGTGCTGGCCGGCCAGGTGCCGACCTTCATGATCGGCACCGACGGCTTCCAGGAGGCCGATACGGTGGGCATCACCCGGCCCTGCACCAAGATGAACTGGCTGGTGCGTGACACCTCGGATCTGGCCGAGACCATCCACACCGCCTTCCATGTCGCGACCTCCGGCCGGCCCGGCCCGGTGCTGATCGACATTCCGAAGGACGTGCAATTCGCCACCGCCGACTATGTGGCGAAAGAGAAGATGCGGCCCTCGCATTACCAGCCAAAGGTGAAGGGCGACATCGAGGCGATCACCCGGCTGGTGGAACTGATCGAGAAGGCAGAGCGTCCGGTCTTCTATACCGGCGGCGGCATCATCAATTCCGGCCCGGCGGCGAGCCAGCTTCTGCGCGAGCTGGTCGGTGCGACGGGCTTTCCGGTCACCTCGACGCTGATGGGGCTTGGCGCCTATCCCGCCTCCGGCAAGCACTGGCTGGGGATGCTCGGGATGCACGGGCTTTACGAGGCCAATCTGGCGATGCATGGCTGCGACCTGATGATCAATATCGGCGCGCGCTTCGACGACCGGATCACCGGCCGTATCGCCGATTTCTCGCCGCGCTCGGTGAAGGCGCATGTCGATATCGACCCCTCTTCGATCAACAAGGTGATCCGGGTCGACCTGCCGATCGTCGGCGATGTGGGCCATGTGCTGGAGGATCTGCTGCGGATCTGGAAGTCGCGCGGCCGCAAGGTGAACCAGGAAGGGCTGGCGAAATGGTGGCGCCAGATCGCCGAATGGAGGGCGGTCAACTGCCTCGACTACCGGCCGTCGGAAAAGGCGATCAAGCCGCAATACGCCCTGCAGCGGCTGGAGGCGCTGACCGGCGGCATGGACCGCTACATCACCACCGAAGTGGGCCAGCACCAGATGTGGGCGGCGCAGTTCCTTGGCTTCGAGGCACCGAACCGCTGGATGACCTCGGGCGGTCTCGGCACCATGGGCTATGGCCTGCCCGCCTCGATCGGCGTGCAGATCGCCCATCCGGAGGCCCTGGTGATCAACGTGGCGGGCGAGGCGAGCTGGCTGATGAACATGCAGGAAATGGGCACTGCGATGCAGTTCCGCGCGCCGGTCAAGCAGTTCATCCTCAACAACGAACGGCTGGGCATGGTGCGGCAATGGCAGGAATTGCTGCATGGCGAGCGCTATTCGCATTCCTGGTCGGAAAGTCTGCCGGATTTCGTGAAACTGGCCGAGGCCTTCGGCTGCAAGGGCATCCGATGTGCCGATCCGAAGGATCTGGATGACGCGATCATGGAGATGATCCGCTATGACGGGCCGGTGATCTTCGACTGCCTCGTCGAGAAGCACGAGAACTGCTTCCCGATGATCCCCTCGGGCAAGCCGCATAACGAGATGCTGCTGGGCGAGGCCGAGACGCAGGGCGTGATCAAGGCCGGCGGCGCGGTGCTGGTGTGAGGGGGTGGACCGAGGGCTTCGCAGCCTGTCGTCGATCGGGCTTGAACCAATGGCGCGCAATCGACGCCCCCGCGGGATATTTTCAGACAGAAAACGAAGGGAGGGCCTGATGTCGGCGCTCAATATCAAGAAGGGCTCCACGAGCCACTCCGCCTACGACCTGCGCGATTCCCGGGCAGAGGCGATCGAGAGCCACACGCTGGCGGTGGTCGTCGCCAATGAAAGCGGTGTGCTGGCGCGGGTGATCGGGCTGTTCTCGGGCCGGGGCTACAATATCGACAGCCTGACCGTGGCCGAGATCGACCATGAAGGGCACCGCTCGCGCATCACCATCGTGACGCGGGGCACGCCGCATGTGATCGAACAGATCAAGGCGCAGCTCGGGCGGCTGGTGCCGGTCCATGCGGTGCATGACCTCACGGTGGAGGGGCCGGCGGTGCAGCGGGAGCTTGCGCTGATCAAGGTCGCAGGCAAGGGCGAGGCGCGGATCGAAGCATTGCGGCTTTGC
The DNA here is from genome assembly GCA_031260425.1 of Gemmobacter sp. Lineage (GTDB taxonomy): Bacteria > Pseudomonadota > Alphaproteobacteria > Rhodobacterales > Rhodobacteraceae > Gemmobacter. Next base: position 9,109 of record JAIRJX010000069.1, on the reverse strand, counting down.
GAGATCTTCCGGGCAAACGTCGTGGATTCGACGCTGGAGAGCTTTATCTTCGAGATGACCGGCACACCGGAGAAGATCGACGCCTTCGCCGATCTGATGCGGCCTCTGGGTCTGGTCGAGATCGCGCGGACGGGGGTAGCGGCGCTGTCGCGCGGGGTGTGAGGGCCGACGGCGGCTTCCGGAGGGCCGCGTGAGACGCCGATGAATGCGGAAGTCGATTAGTGCTCGGCAGTCCCGACAAAGGGCTGGTCTTATATCGGCGCTGCCCTTGCCGTACGAACCCTGCCCCGCTCGGAAAAAGCCGCTCAGCGGCCCGGGCCGGGCTGCGGCCCCATCGGGTTGTCGCGTAAAGCATGAGGGAGGAAGGGCTCTCCAATGCCTTGTGTAAGCCCCTCCCCTTGCCCGGAACAAGGCGCGCAGCGCCGCCGGACAGCGCCCGGCCGCCCCTCGGGGCGTGCGCTTTGGCGAGCATGTGAGTTAGGCGTGGCTGAGCCATGAAGCGCAGGCCACAATCGACTCGGCGCCCACCTGCGGTGCGGTCGGGTGCCGCCCTTTGTTGTGCGGGGTCCGAAGGGCGAGGTCGTCATTTTCCACGGGACCACATCAGGCAGCCCCGCAAGCCTTGAATGGATGCAGGGCCGATCCCTACCCTCAGCGACCCCTCCGGGCCGATGCGGGGCCGGGCCGGGCCGATGCGGGACGGTACCACTCGGGCGGTCCGGATCAGGTTCCGGTGAAGCGGGGCGGGCGCTTTTCCAGGAACGCGGCAACCCCCTCGCGGAAATCCGCCGTCCGACCGGCCTCGCCCTGAAGCTGCGCCTCCAGCGCCAGTTGTGTCGGCAGATCGTTCGAGAGCGCGCCGCGCAGGGCGCGCTTCAACGCACGATAGGCGGCAGTGGGTCCCTGCGCCAGGTGGGCCGCGCGCTCGGCTACCCGTGCGGTGAAGGCGTCATCCGGCACGGCCTCATAGATCATGCCCCAGCTTTCCGCCTGCCGCGCCGTCACCTTATCGGCGAAGAGGCAGGCACCCATGGCCCGGGCGGCGCCGATCTGGCGGGGCAACCACCAGGTGCCGCCGGCATCGGGGATGAGACCGATCCGGGTGAAGGCCTGCACGAAACTTGCACTTTCCGCCGCGATCACCACATCTGCCGCCAGCGCAAGGTTCGCCCCTGCCCCTGCCGCTGCACCATTCACTGCGGCGATGGTCGGCACCGGGCAATCGTAGATCGCGTTCAGAAGCGGCACATATTCCTCGGTGAGGATCCTCTCGAAGGGCACATCCACCCCCAGCCCCTGCGCATCCGCCAGATCCTGCCCCGAGCAGAAGGCGCGCCCCGCCCCGGTGATCACGATCACCCGTGCGCCTTGCGCCGCGCGCGCCAGCGCCGCCAGCATCTGCCATCGCAATTCTGACGAAAGCGCGTTCATCACCTCGGGGCGGTTCAGCGTGATGGTGGCGATACCGCCGCTTTCGGTAAGGATGATCGGGTCCATGTCCTGCCTTTCGCCTTCTGCCTGTCCCGGTGATTGTGGCGCGGGACAGGGGCGGGACAAGTGGAACGGCACGTCAGTCCTTCAGGATTTCGGCCAGCCGCCGTTCCTCCTCCTCGGTGAGTGCTGCGGAGGTCACAGCAGCGCGGCGGCGCAGGTAAAGCACCGCCGCCGCCCCTGCGATCAGCAAAAGTGCGGGGCCGGCCAGCCAGAGCACCAGATTGCCCCCCGCAGCGCGCGGCTTGAACAGCACGAATTCGCCGTAGCGCGCGACGATGAAATCCACCACCGCATCGTCGCTGTCGCCGGCGGTCAGCCGCTCGCGGACGAGGAGCCGCAGGTCGCGGCTGATCTGGGCGCTCGAATCGTCGATATTCTCGCCCTGGCAGACCGGACAGCGCAGCAGGGCGGAGATCGCGCGCGCGCGCGCCTCCAGCCCCGGGTCAGGCAGGATCTCGTCGGGCTGCACCGCGAAGGCGGGACCGGCCAGCAGAAGGCAAAGGAGAAGGGCCTTGCGCATCGGGATCACTCCGCCGGAACGGCGACATGGCGGCGTGCGCCGGCCGCCACCCGCCAGCGTCGGTCACTGAGCGAGAGCAGGCCGCCCAAAGCCATCAGTCCGGCCCCGAGCCAGAGCCAGTCAGCGAAGGGCTTCCAGTAGCCGCGCACCGCCCAGCCGCCGTTTTCCTGCGGATCGCCGATCACCAGATAGATGTCGCGGAACAGGCCCTGATCCAGTGCGGCCTCGGTCGTCGGCATCGCCTGCACCGGATAGACCCGCTTTTCGGGATGCAGCGTGGCGATCAGCCTGCCCTCGCGCCGCACTTCCATCGTGGCAACGGTAGTGATGTAGTTCGGCCCCTGCTGCCGATCCACTGCGGCAAGGGTGATCTCATGACCATGAAGCGCGAAACTGCCGCAGACCTGCACCACCTTGATGGCCTCGCTCGACCAGGCGGTCATCGCGGCAACGGCAAAGAGGGTGACGCCCAGCCCGGCATGGGCGGTGGCCTTGCCCCATTCGGCGCGCGGCAGGCGGCCCATCCGGCCAAGCCGGGCGGTGACGGTGCCCCGCCCCGCCCGCTGCCACAGATCGGCAAGCGCGCCCATGACGATCCAGACCGCCAGCGCCGCCCCCACGGGCGCAAGCGCCGAGCGGCCGGTCTGCACCGCCCAGACCAGCGCGAGAACCGCGATGGCGAGCGCCAGTGCCGGCGCCAGCGCCCGCATCACCCGTCCGAGCTGCGCGCGTTTCCACGGCAGCATGGCGCCGACCGGCAGCACCACCGCCAGCGCCACCATGAAGGGGGTGAAGGCCGCATCGAAGAACGGCGCCCCCACGCTCAGCTTGCGTTGCCACGCAATCTCCGCCACCAGCGGCCAGATCGTGCCGATGAACACCACGAAGGCCGCGACCGCCAGCAGCAGGTTGTTGACGACCAGCGCGCTTTCCCGGCTGACCATGGCGAAAACCCCCTTCGCCTCCATCACCGGCGCGCGCAGCGCAAAGAGCATCAGCGCGCCGCCGGTGAAGACGGCAAGGATCATCAGAATGAACATGCCCCGCTCGGGGTCGCTGGCGAAGGAGTGCACCGAGGTGATGACACCCGAGCGCACGATGAAGGTGCCGATCAGGCTGAAGCCGAAGGCAAGGATGGCAAGCAGGATGGTCCAGGCCTTCAGGCTCTCGCGCTTTTCAACCACGATGGCGGAATGCAACAGGGCCGCAGAGAAGAGCCACGGCATGAAGGAGGCGTTCTCCACCGGATCCCAGAACCAGAATCCTCCCCAGCCCAATTCGTAATAGGCCCACCAGGAACCGAGCGCGATGCCGATGGTGAGAAAGATCCAGGCGGCCAGCGTCCAGGGTCGTACCCAGCGCGCCCAGGCAGCATCCACCCGCCCCTCGATCAGCGCGGCCACCGCGAAGCTGAAGGCCATGCTCAGCCCGACATAGCCGAGATAAAGGAAGGGTGGGTGGAAGGCGAGGCCCGGATCCTGCAAAAGCGGGTTCAGATCGTCCCCGTTGAACGGCGGTTCCGCCAGCCGCAGGAAGGGGTTGGAGGTGAAAAGCAGGAAGCTCAGAAACGCCACCCCGATGGAACCCTGCACCGCCAGCACCCGCGCCCGCAGTGCTGCCGGCAACCCGCCACCGAACAGCGCGGCGCAGGCGCCGAAGCCCGACAGGATCAGCACCCACAGGAGCAGCGAGCCCTCGTGGTTGCCCCAGACGCCGGCGACCTTGTAGAGCATCGGCTTGTCGGTATGGCTGTTCAGCACCACCAGCCGCAGCGAGAAATCCGACGCCACGAAGGCCCGGGTCAGCGCGCCGAACGCAACCGCGATCAGCAGGAACTGCACCAGCGCCGCCGGCTCCGCTACCGCCATCCAGCCGCTCCGGCGTTGCCAGGCGCCGATCAGCGGCACTACTGTCTGCAGACAGGCAACCGCCAGCGCCAGCGCCAGCGCGAAATGCCCGAGTTCGACGATCATGCGAATTTCTCCTTCTCGGCGGCGATCATAGGGCAAAGCGCCGCGCGCTGCCATGGGGCTGCGCGCACCCCGCAGGCGACATGAGAAGCACGGAACCCCCGGGCCTCAGCCGCCGAGAATGACCTTCACGTAGTCGCGGGTTTCGTCATAGGGCGGAATGCCGCCATGCGCCTCCACCGCCTGCGGGCCGGCATTATAGGCGGCAAGCGCATGGCGCCAGTTACCGAACCTGCCATACATCATGGCAAGATAGCGCGCCCCCCCCTCCAGATTCTGGTGCGGATCGTTGATATCCACCCCGAGTCGCCGCGCCGTCTCGGGCATCAACTGCGCCAGCCCCGTCGCCCCTTTCGGCGACACCGCCCCGGGGTTCCAGCCGCTTTCCTGCTGCACCAGACGCAGGAACAGGTCCTCCGGCACGCCATGCTTGCGGGCCATGTCCTTGGCAACGGTCAGATATTGCCCCTTGTAGCTGCCGCGATAGCTTGGCACGGCGGCGGTCTCGCCGCCGTCCTTCCGCTTCGGTGCCAACCGGGCCGAGCCCTCGTATTGCTTGGTCAGCCGCCCGTCGAGAAGTGCCGTCTGCGACTTGAAGAGCGAGGCGCGGGATTTGGTCGAACTGCTGAGCTTCAGGCCCTCCGCCATGGCGGCGCCCCCCATGGCGAGCGTGGCCGTGAGACCGATCGAGACAAGTTTCCGGCGCATCCCGGACCGTGCAACTGGCTTCCACCCCGGGACGATACGGGTTTCGCACGCCGCTTCCAGCCGGTTTCGCCCGGCCGCAGCGCCGGTCTGGGCGGGTTCCCGCCCGTCGCCTCTGCCCGTTGCCGGGGCCGCGCCCGCCCGATATAGGAAGAGCAGGGAAATATTTACCATCGCGGGCGAAGCTTTCCCCGCGAGGAGAATCGGGAGAAACAGCCATGGCGGGCTCGGTCAACAAGGTCATCATCGTCGGAAACCTCGGCCGCGACCCGGAGGTGCGCAGTTTTCAGAACGGCGGCAAGGTGGTGAACCTGCGCATCGCCACCTCGGAAACCTGGCGCGACCGCAACAGCGGGGAACGCAAGGAGCGCACGGAGTGGCATTCGGTCGCCATCTTCTCCGAGCCGCTGGCCAAGATCGCCGAACAATATCTGCGCAAAGGCTCCAAGGTCTATATCGAGGGCGCACTGGAAACCCGCAAATGGCAGGACCAGTCCGGCCAGGACCGCTACACCACCGAGATCGTGCTGCGGCCCTTCCGCGGCGAACTGACCCTGCTTGACGGGCGCGGCGAAGGCGGCTCAGGCGGGGGCGGCTATGACGGGCAAGGTGGCGGGGATTACGAGGGCGGCCGGGGCGGTTCTGGCGGCGGTTCGGGTGGCGGCTACGGCGGCGGCCGCTCGTCCGGAGGCGGCGCCACGTCCGGCGGCGGCGGCCGCGGCGATCTCGACGACGACATCCCGTTCTGACCGGAGCGGTTCCGGTCCGCAATACCAGGGCGGGCGGGATTCCATTCCGCCCGGGCTGTTCCGTGCGAGCCGGCGCCCTGCCCGGATCAGGGCACGGAACGCATCGCCGGAGCGGGACCGATATTCAGGCTCCCCGGACGGCCGGGAGCAGAACATCCCTGTTTTCCCAGGCATCGTGTGAGCCGGCGCCCTGCCCGGAACAAGGCACGGCACGAGCCGCCGGGCAGCGCTACGCCTGCCCGCACGGGCGGGCACTCACCTTCCGTTGTGCAGAATGTCGAGGCAGGGATGCACTCGAACTCCAATCCCTCCGAGGTTCTGTCAGCCGTGAACTCTTCCCCCGGGCGGAACAAGGCGCGTAGTGCCGCCAGCCTCCCCCCCGGGGGCGCTCTGGTGACACCTGCGCGGGGATCAATCATAGGCGTGATTGCACACAATAAAGTGCAGATCACAATCGGCTCAGCGCCCACCCACGGTCGGTCGCTGCCCTCCATGGCGATGGGTGGAGATGACAGCCATCGGTACCGTCTTCCTTCCTCGGGATAGGGACAGATCTTTGTCGGAAGGACAGAGGTAGCGGCTGCCCCATAGGGCCGCTGCCCTCGCAGGGGCGCCGGGCAATCGGGACTTCGCGACACACTGGACCTCGGCGGGCCGATTCCCTATACAATCACTCAACTAAGCGCAGCGAGACCAGCATGACCGAGGCCCAGCATCCGATCGAGGGCGCCCCCCTGATCAAGCCCTCCACCACCGACCACCTGCTTTACGAGCCGGTCATGGAGGCCTGCCGCACCGTGTTCGACCCGGAGATCCCGGTCAACATCTTCGATCTCGGGCTGGTCTATACCATTGATATCGGGACCGAAAGCGATGTGGAGATCGTGATGACCCTCACTGCGCCGGGCTGCCCGGTGGCGGGCGAGATGCCGGGCTGGGTGCAAGACGCGGTGGAGGCGGTGCCGGGGGTGAAATCCGTCCGGGTGCTGATGACCTTCGATCCGCCCTGGGGCATGAACATGATGTCCGACGAGGCGCGACTGGAGCTTGGCTTCATGTGACACCGGCCCCGTTGCGGGGCCAGGGCGGGGCTGCATCCCGAATCGCCCGGAAACGGCCCTATGTGTTTTCCGGGGCGTTTGCGTATGGCTGCCTACACCCCGAGGGCGCTCTGGTGACACCAGCGCGGGGATCAGTCATAGGCGAGGCGCACCATGAAGTGACGGCTCCAACCGGAGGAGCGCCTACCCGCAGTCGGGCGCTGCCCTTCCGTAGCGGAGTGACAAAGGCCGAAACAGCCACCTCCCCGGAGGGCCGCGGCATCCGTGCCTGATCGCCGCCGCCGCCTTGCAGTACGGGCAGGAAAATCCTATCTTTGGCGCACAGCTATCAAGGATCGCAGCGATGTTCGGCATCCCCGGCAGACAGGCCCTTACCCTCACCCCCGCCGCCGTGCATCAGATCCGCCGGCTGATGGAACGGCAGGGGTCGCAGGGCCTGCGCATCGGCGTGAAGAAGGGCGGCTGCGCCGGCATGGAATACACCATGGATTACGTGGCCGAGGTCAATCCGCTCGACGAGGTGATCGAGCAGGAGGGCGCGCGCGTTCTGATCGCGCCGATGGCCCAGATGTTCCTGTTCGGCACCGAGATCGACTATCGGATCTCGGCGCTGGAATCGGGCTTCCGCTTCAACAACCCGAATGTAGTCGAAGCCTGCGGTTGCGGCGAATCCATCAAGTTCCGCGACCAACCGGTCGCCTGAGCCCTTCCCCCTGGCCGCCCCCTTTGGCATAAGGGCCGCACGCATGGGAGGGTGGGATGCGCAAACTCGTCGCCGGGAACTGGAAGATGAACGGCACCAGCGCCGATCTGGCGGAGGTGACGGCGCTGCTTGCCACCCATCCCGCCCCGGGTTGCGACATGCTGTTCTGCCCCCCCGCCACGCTGGTCTCCCGGATGAGCTGCCTTGTGCGCGGAACGACGCTGGCGGTCGGCGCGCAGGATTGCCACGCGGCGACGGCGGGCGCCCATACCGGCGACATCTCGGCCGCGATGCTGGCCGATGCCGGGGCAAGCCATGTGATCCTCGGCCATTCCGAGCGCCGCACCGATCATGGCGAGAGCGACGCAGGGGTCCGCGCCAAGACCATAGCCGCCTGGCGCGCCGGCCTTATCGCCATGGTCTGCCTGGGTGAAACCGGAGCGGAACGCGATGCGGGCGAGACCCTCTCGGTGGTCGGTCGGCAGTTGCGCGACTCGGTGCCCGAGGGCGCCACGGCCGCCAATCTGGTTCTTGCCTATGAGCCGGTCTGGGCCATCGGCACCGGCCGCACGCCCACTTTGGCGGAAATCGCCGAGGTCCACAGTTTCCTGCGCCGCGAACTCGCCGCCCGCTTTGCCGGCGCAACTGAAATCCGGCTGCTTTATGGCGGGTCGGTAAAGCCCGACAACGCCGCGGCGATCTTCGCGCTGGCCGATGTCGATGGCGCGCTGGTCGGCGGGGCGAGCCTGAAAGCCGCTGATTTCGGCGCAATCGTGACGGCCCTCACCACCGCCTGACCCGCCCGCATCCGATCGAGCAAAGCCACAGGCTTACCCCACAGTCCCAGCCGGATAGCCGTCATGACCCCCTTTCGGGCGAACCTGATCCTCCTCCTCTCCATGCTGTCCTGGGCGGCGGCCCCCCCTGCGGCCGGCTACCTGATCGGCCCGGTGCCGCCACTGCCGCTGACCTTCGCCCGCATCGGGATCGCAACGGCGGTGCTGCTGCCGCTCTGGCTCTGGCGGGAGGGCGCGGGCGCCTTGACGCGCGCGCCCTGGGCGCGGGCGCTTGGCATCGGCGCAATCGGCCTCGGGGCCTGCGGGGTGCTGCTGGTCATGGCGCAGGCCGAGACCGACGCGGTAACGGTGGCGGTGATCTCGGCCACCGCGCCGGTGATCGGCATGGCGCTGGAATGCCTGCTGGACGGCCGCCCGGTCACCCTGCCGCTGATCGGCGGCATAGCCCTTTCGGTGACAGGCGGGCTCCTGAGCCTCGGCAGTGGCATAGGCGGGCTGGAGATCGGCCTCGGCATGGTCTACGCCTTCAGTTCGGTGCTGCTCTATACGATCGGCTCGCGGCTCACCATCACCGCCCTGCCGGGGATGAGCCCTCTGGGGCGCACCACACTGCCGCTGATCGGCGCCCTTGCCGCCACCGGGCTTTGCACCGCGATGCTGACATCGGCCGGCGGCCCGGCGGTGAACTGGCCCGCCATCGGCCCGCGCGAGGTGCTGGCGCTTTGCATCTACGGTATCTTCGGCATGGCGATAAGCCAGCTTACCTGGATCGCCGGGGTCGGCCATCTCGGCATCGGTACCGCCACGCTGCACATGAACGCGGCACCGTTCTACGTCATGGTCTTTCTGTTCCTGCTGGGCGATCCGTGGAACTGGGTGCAAGTGGCGGGCGCGGCACTGGTCGCCGCCGGCGTGCTGCTGGCTCAAACCGGCACCGCCCGCCGCGCGCCCGTGACGGAGTAAACCATGCAACACCTGACGCAATCCCCCGTAGACCCCACCTTCGTGCAGAACCCCTACCCGTTCTATGAACGCGCCCGCGCCGCCGGCCCGTTCTTCTTCTGGGAGGATTTCGGCCTGATCTCCACCGGCAGCTACGCCGCCGTCAAT
>JAIRJX010000034.1 GCA_031260425.1 Gemmobacter sp. | reverse complement strand
ACTTTTTCAATTTTTGCAACACGCAGATCCAGGGTTTCAATGAAAGAGGCTGTGGATTTGGCGGGCGCTTTGGCAGTTGTATCTGCCGCGTTTTTTTCATTCTGCCTGTCTTTCTGGGTGCCGGAAAATCGACCCTGCTTCGGCGAATCCTGCGCGATCCGGCCTGGGCGGACAGCGCCGTCATCATCAATGAGTTCGGCGAGGTGCCGCTCGACCATGAGCTGGTCGCCGTCAGCGAGGAAACCCTCGTCAGCACATCGACCGGCTGCCTGTGCTGTGTCGTGCGCGGCGACCTGCCGGCGACCCTCCTGGCCCTCGCCCGTCGTCGGGAAGCAGGCGAAGTGCCGCGCTATGCCCGCGTGCTGATCGAAACGTCGGGGCTGGCGGACCCTGCCCCGATCCTGCACGCGCTGATGATGGACGCCGCCCTGAACACGACGCATGCGCTGCATGGCATGGTGACGCTGGTCGATGCCGTGCACGGTGCCGCATCGCTCGCACGCCACCCGGAAGCGCAGCGCCAGGTGATGCTCGCCGACCGTATCCTGGTGACGAAGACGGATCTCGCCGCATCGCCCGAGGCCGCGATCCGCACCCTGAACGCGGCGGCACCGATCCGCTCGGTGGCCGACGCCGCAGCGTCTCCCGAATGGATTTTCGCGGCCGCCCCAAGACCCGATGCCATGCCGGACTGGGCGGCACGGCATAGCCGGGGCGTGAACTCCATCCTCCTGGAGCGGGAAGACCCCATCCCGGCGCTTGCATTGACGCTTTGGATGCAAGGCCTTGCGGAACATGCCGGGCCTCGTCTGTTGCGCCTGAAGGGAATCGTCGGCCTGGCCGAACAGCCCGACCGACCCGTGGCCGTGCATGCCATCCAGCACATGGTGCATCCATTGGACTGGTTGGAACGCTGGCCCGGCCATGACCGCCGGAGCCGCATCGTCCTGATCGGCGAGCAAATTCCTCGTCACTGGCCCGCGCGGCTGCTCATGGCGATCGAAACGGAAGTCACGGCAGAGATGCGCCGGCGAGCGTGACTGCCTGCCCGGCTTTCGACATTCCCGCCTCGATGCGCGTAATCTGAAGCCCACAGGCAGGAGGAACCAAGCCATGGACCGCTTCGAGAGCATCGCTCACGCACAGCCCTTCACGCTGACCTATCGGATCGAGGCGCTGGACGGCAGCGGTCGCGGTTGGGGCAAGGGCGCGGATCTGGTGCAGCCATCGGCCAGCACGCGCAAGGTCGGCATCATGATGTATGCGCTGGGCGCGGCGCGTGCCGGGCGCATCGACCTGTCGAAAAAGCTGACCATCACCGCTGCCCTTCAGGATGGAATCAACAGCGGCACCTACCAGTATATGTCGCCGGGTACGGAGTATTCGCTCCGCGATGCGATCGTAAACATGATCATCACCAGCGACAATGTCAGCACGCAACTGGTGCTGATGGAGGTGGGGGGTGCGGACAAGGTCACCGCCTGGGCGAACGGTATCGGCATGACCGGCACGAAGCTGAGAGGGCTGGTGCCGAACCCGACGCTTCCCTGGGATCATGCGCCGAATGAGGTGGCCGTCACCTGCCCGGCCGATCAGGCATTGCTTCTGCGCCGCATCGTGAAAGGCATGACCGACGAGGCTGAGGCAAAGGCATTGGGCGTGGCATCGGAGGAGTGTATCAAGGGCCTCGAAATCATGAGCTGGCAGCGGCTGAGGGGGATGATCCCCTTCCTGCTGCCCTCCGACACCCGGATCGACAACAAGACCGGTCGCAGCCGGCGCGGCCGGAGCGATGTGGGCGTGGTGTGGAAGGACGGAAAGCCGCTGTTCGCCATCGCCGCCTATGCGGACTGGGTGCCGGATACGCTGCCTGATGGGCTGCCGGGCCAGTCGGGAGCCTATCTCTCGATCGCAAAACTGACCCGGGCAGCCTGGGAAGAGCTCGGTTAGCGTTCTTTCGGTGTGTAGCGGGCGCGGTGGGTAGCTGTTACCCGCCACGCCCGCCGCTCCTCATCTTGTGAGTACGGCGAGACGGTCGAGGGCCGGTGCGAAGCCGGCGAGCGAGACCGTGAGGGCCGTCTCGCCGCCATTGTCCGCCACCACCGTCACCTTCAGCGACGTCCCCGCGCGCAGCGCCGTCAGCGTCGACGCGTCGAAGGACAGCGAAACCAGGCAGCCGCTCGGCAGGCAGGTGCGGAAGCGCAGCGGCGCCAGCGCCGGCTGGTCGTCGATCTGCAGCGTCACCCCGCTCGGCAGCGACAGGCCGAACGGCAGCATCAGCGTCCCCCCGGCCCCGTTGTCCCGCAGCGCGTCGATCTCGATCGCCAGCACACGCTGGCCGCTCTGCTGCTGCGCCTGGACCTGCGACGCCGCGCAACGCTTGCCCGCGCCCTGCTGCACGCAGACCACGCTCCAGTCCCGGTAGCTCTCCTGCAACGACGTCGCCCCGCCCGGCAGCGTCGACGCCACCGCCGGAGCCGATGCCGATGCCGCCGGCGGCGGAAGAAGACCCGCCGGCGCGGCAGGCGCCGCCGGACGGGGACGCGGCGCCGGCGCCTGCTGCGCCTGGCCCGGCGTCACCGCGCCCGCCAGCCCGACAAGAACCGCGGCAGCCGAAAGGCCCGGTATGCGGAAGGAAATGCGTGCCATGGGAAAGAGCCTTTCAGGAACGGGTTGCAACGCCGGCGACACGCTCGGCCCGAAGGTCGAGCAGAACCTGCCAGCTCAGACGGGAGGCCAGATGCAGGATCACCAGATCCAGCCAGCCTCGCCCATGCCAGTCGGCGACCGTCGCCGACGGAAGCGCACGGAACGCCGCCTCGTCCACCGACAGGAAGCCGTTCACCGTGTGCGGCGTCCCGTCCGGGAAGGTGATGTTCGCCTGGTTCGGAACCAGAATCCGAGCCGCCTTCAGCGCCTGGCCGAAGGCCACCGTCGCCGCGTGGTCGGCGAAATACGCCTCGCAGAAGCCGATCGCGCTCTGCGCCATCGGCGTCGCCTGACCCGACCCGTCGAAGAACCGATCCGCCCCGGAGGACGGCCCGGCCTGCGCCACGAAACGATCCGAGGCCTGATCCACCACCAGCATGTGCTGGGCCTTGTCCGGGCTCTCCAGGACGATGAAGGGATAGCGCCGCGCATAGGCCGGCACATAGGCGCCGGCGCGCCAGGAGCCATCCGCCCCGACGAAGAGGTTCCGATCCCGCTCCAGCCCGGTGATGACCATCGGCATGGCGGCGGTGTCGTCCTCCACGAAGGCGATCGGATAATGCCGCTGGGCCACCGCGAATTCGCCGGCGCACAGCGGCAGCGAGACCGCCTTGCCGGCAAAACCGAACCCGTTCGCCGGGAGCAGCCCGGCCTCGCGATGCGGCTCCGACTGCAGGAGCAGCGGATTGCCGTAGAACATCGGCAGGGACGGCGCGGGGCCGGCGCCGTTGGGCTGGGGGGTGGGGCCGTCGGTCTGGGTCATGCTGTCGGAAACCGCTCTTGAGCCGTCGTGTTGCAGGGCAGGCTTGTGCCGAAGGGCGGGCCTGTTTTCTGGACGTTTCGCAGAATCGGGGAGCAAAGCCCCCGCCCCTCCGGATTTACGGGCCATGCACGCTCACGCGCAAGACGACACGACAGGAGATCATTTGCTGGGTCGACTGGCGGATGTCGCTCTGGTAGCCAGCAATATATCGGCCGACCAGTGAGCCGAAATGCGCCGGGGCGGAAACAGGATGTTGCCTATCTGGGTCGGCGCGCTCGCTGGAACCATGCTCGTGCAGACCATGTGTTCCTTCGCCAGCATCGCGGTTCC
>JAIRJX010000334.1 GCA_031260425.1 Gemmobacter sp. | reverse complement strand
ATGAACAGCGCCGCTGCCGCGCATGTCTCGATGGAGTTCGGCATCAGGGGACCAAGCTTCAGCGTCTCCACTGCCTGCGCCAGTTCCAACCACGCGATGGGGCTGGCCTTCCAGATGGTGCGCTCCGGCCAGTGCCCGGCGGTGCTGACCGGCGGGGCGGAGGCGATGCTCTGCTTCGGCGGGCTGAAGGCCTGGGAGGGGCTGCGCGTCATGTCGCCCGACGGTTGCCGCCCGTTCAGCCTGACCCGTAACGGCATGGTGATGGGCGAGGGCGCGGCGGTCTTCGTCTTCGAGGATTACGTGGCAGCGCGGCGGCGCGGGGCGGAAATCCTGGCCGAGGTCATAGGCTTTGCCATGACTTCGGACGCAGGCGACATCGTGATGCCCTCGCGCGATGGCGCGGTGCGGGCGATGCGGGGGGCGCTGCGCGCAGCGCGGCTCGACCCGGAGGATGTGGACTACATCAACGCCCATGGTACCGGCACCGCCGCCAATGACCGCACCGAAAGCGCTGCCATCCACGAGGTGTTCGGGCCGCGCGCCGCGCGGCTGCCGGTTTCCTCGACCAAGGCGATGCACGGGCATCTGATCGGCGGCACCGGGGCGGTGGAGCTGCTGGCTTGCCTCATGGCGCTGCGTGAAGGGGTGATCGCCCCCACCATCGGCTTCGAGGCGCCCGATCCGGATTGCGCGCTCGATGTGGTGCCGAACGAGGCGCGGCGGGCGCGGGTGAAGGTGGCGCTGTCGAACGCCTTCGCCTTCGGCGGCATGAATGCGGTTCTGGCGCTGCGCCGGGGGTAGGGGTTTTCCGGAGAATCCTGAGGGAACTTTTGAGGATTCCGGCCCGGAAAGATCTCCCAAAGGGTTTCACAGAACGCCCCCGGGGTCATCGACCGTGCTCTCTTCGACACCAGAAAGGGGGCGCTCGCGCCCCCTCTTGAGCCTTCGGCTCAATTCACCCCCTGAGGATATTTCAGAACAGATGAATGAGGAGGCGCTTCTCTGTTCATCATCTGTTTAAAATATCCTCGGGGGGAGCTTCCCGAAGGGAAGCGTCGGGGGGCAGACAGCCCCCCGACTTTCGAATGGAAATCATCCGATGGATGGTTTCCAGGATCGATTGCCCGGTTCGGGCCGGGCCGGGTGGCTCTACGGTGCCGCCTGCGCGGAGATCGCAATTGGGTGGGGTGTCACCACCACAAGCAGTGCGAGCGCCTGCCTGCGGTCGGGTGCTGTCTTCTGCCCATGTGGGGTGCCGGAGGTTAAGCGCCTCGCACGCAGTCATATGAGCCGGGGATGAGGAACGGCTCATTCCGGTGCGTGGTATTGTTTTCAGCGCCGAGCTCCCGGCGCTGAACGCCCCGCCCTTACCCGATGAGCGGGGAACTGCTGCCGAGGTGGCCCCGCTCCGAAGGCCGGGTCACGCCGCTCCCTTCTTGAACGGCGCCATCCCCTCACGCGCCAGCGCGTCGGCCCGTTCGTTCTCCGCATGCCCGGCATGGCCCTTGATCCAGCGCCAGGTCACCTCGTGGCGCCCCGCCGCCGCATCCAGCCGCTGCCAGAGATCGACATTCTTCACGGGCTTTCTGTCCGCCGTCTTCCAGCCGTTCCGCTTCCAGCCGAAGATCCAGCCGGTCACGCCATTCTTCACATAGGCACTGTCGGTCACGACAGTAAGCGCCGAGGGCCGGTTCAGTGCCTCCAGCGCCGAGATCGCCGCCAGAAGTTCCATCCGGTTGTTGGTGGTTTCCGCCTCGCCACCGCAGAGCGTACGTTCGCGCAGCACCGCGCCCCCCTCACGGGCGAGCAGCAGCACTCCCCAGCCTCCGGGGCCGGGATTGCCGGAGCAGGCACCATCGGTATAGGCGTAGAGTTCTGTCATCTTCATCCCGGTCCGTGAGGTGCGCAGCCCCCTTACCCTGCCGGGCCGGACGATGCCAGTCTGAAGCCGGCCAGAACAGGCCTGCATTCGGGCGTCCGTCCGTGGTGTGGCCATAGCGCTTCATGGAATGTCCGGGCATCACTTCCGCTCAGGCGCCGCATGAGATCGCGCCATGTCCGGAACAAGGCACAGCACGTCCCGCCGGGCGGCGCGGGGAATCGAACATGGGTCGAGTTGAGCCGCAAAGTGACAACCGCAGCCGTTGTGAGCGCCCGACCGCGGGCGGGCGATGTCCTTCGCCATGCGGGGTGGAGCAGTTCGGCCCGTGGGCGCTTCGGGGGAATGCGGCCCTCTCCCGGGCCGTCCCGTCAGGTCAGAGCGGAGCGCGTCGGGACCGGACGATCGGCGGGCCGTTTCACCCTGGTTGCCGCAATGCGCGCGGCAGCTTGAACTCCACATTCTCTTGCGCCGTTTCCACCAGTTCCACCGTGGTGTCGAAGCGTGCGCGGAAGGCGTCGATCACCTCGTTCACCAGCACTTCCGGCGCGCTGGCTCCGGCAGTGATGCCGATGGCGCGAATCCCCGCGAGCGCGCGCCAGTCGATATCGGCGGCGCGCTGCACCAGTTGCGCGTAGGCGCAGCCATCGGCGCGGCCGACCTCGACCAGTCGCCGCGAGTTGGAGGAGTTCGGCGCCCCGATCACCAGCAGCGCGTCGATCCGGCCCGCGATCGCCTTCACCGCCGCCTGCCGGTTGGTGGTGGCATAGCAGA
The DNA here is from genome assembly GCA_031260425.1 of Gemmobacter sp. Taxonomy (GTDB): domain Bacteria; phylum Pseudomonadota; class Alphaproteobacteria; order Rhodobacterales; family Rhodobacteraceae; genus Gemmobacter. The sequence continues at coordinate 653 of JAIRJX010000334.1, read as the reverse complement.
TGTCTTCCTTGTGCGGGCCGATGATCGCGGGAAACCGCTCTTTCAGTGCCGTCACGATCTCTGCCGTGTCGTCGACCGAAAGCGTAGTCTGGGTGATGAAGGCCAGCCGGTCCGGGTCGCGGGGGGCGACGCGCGCCACATCGGCGACGGTCTCCACCAGAAGCACCTCGCCCGGCGGCAACTGGCCCATGGTGCCGATGGTCTCGGGGTGGCCGGCATGGCCGATCATCACCATCTGGAGGCCGTTCTCGTGATGCCGCTCCGCCTCGATATGCACCTTGGAGACCAGCGGGCAGGTGGCGTCGACGAAGATCATGTCGCGCGCCGCCGCCGCCGCCGGCACCGACTTCGGCACGCCATGCGCCGAGAAGATCACCGGCCGGTCGCCCGGCACCTCGTCCAGTTCCTCGACGAAGACCGCGCCCAGCGCCTTCAGTCCGTCCACTACGAACTTGTTGTGCACGATCTCGTGGCGGACATAGACCGGCGCGCCCCATTTCTGGATCGCCATCTCCACGATCTTGATGGCACGGTCCACACCGGCGCAGAAGCCACGCGGGGCGGCGAGATAAAGGTGAAGCGGGGGGAGACCGGTCATCGTGAAGTCTCTTTTGCGTGGTTTTGGGCAAGGGTGGGGTGCCATTCCGGATACC
>JAIRJX010000194.1 GCA_031260425.1 Gemmobacter sp. | reverse complement strand
CGAAGGGCTGCACATCGCTCGCCTCGGCGACGTCATAGGCCTTGATCATCATCAGATGCCCCAGCGTGCCGGAAAGGCAGAGGACCGCCATCCAGCCCCAGTCACCGGGGTTCATCGGCTCCCATGCCCAAAGCCCCGCCGGCGTGATGGCGACAACGGCGACGAGTCCGGTCCAGAGGAAACTGGTGCCGGGCGCATCCTGCCGGGCGACGAAGCGGGTGAGCAGCCCGTAAAGCGCGAACATCAGCGCCGAGACCAGCGGCACCAGCGCCCAGGCGCTGAACACCGTCGTGCCGGGTCTGAGGATGATCAGCACGCCGATGAACCCCACCCCGATCATCGTCCAGCGCCGCCAGCCCACATGCTCGCCCAGCACCGGGCCGGAAAGTGCGGCGACGAGCAGCGGATAGCAGACGAAAACCGCATGGGTGGCGATCAGGCCGAGCTTTACATAGGCCAGCACCATGATGCAGATCTCGACGATCAGCAGAAGCCCGCGCGACAATTGCAGCCAGGGGTGATGTGTGCGGATCTGCCCGATGATCCCGCCCGGCCTCCGCGCCGACAACGCCAGCACGAAAAGCGCGAAGAACCAGAATCGGATCGTCACCACCATCCAGACGTTGTATTCTCCCGCCAGATGCCGCGAGATCGCATCCTGCATGGCGAAGATAAGCGAAGTGAGCGACATCAGCAGGATGCCCAGCCCGGTATTCTGCTTGCTGCGCGGCGTCATGCGGCCCATCCTCCTCTGGCCCCGTCTCGTGCGACCAGTCTTCTGCGCCGGCGGCGCCTACGGGCGGGTGCCCAGACTCATGTGGCGCTTGCGGCCATGGCCCGGTCGACGCTCTACCTGAAACCCCGCCGCCTGCAAGGCCCTCCGCACCGCTCCCGCCGCGGTATAGGTGGCGAAACTGCCGCCCGGCGCGGTATGGGCGCCGACCTCGGCCATCAGCGCCTCGGACCAGAGTTCCGGATTCTTGGCCGGCGAAAAACCGTCGAGAAACCACGCCTCCGCCTGCCCCGGCCAGCGCGGCAACATCTCGCGGGCATCGCCCACGATCACCTCGACCGCGATCCCTGGCAGATCGAACCGCCGCGCGCGCCCCGCCCAGGCGGCAAGCAGCGGGTCCGCCACCGCCCGCACCTCGGGGAAATGCGTCAGTGCGCGCGCCATCTCCTCCGCAGGCAACGGAAACGCCTCGAACGAGGTGAAGCGCAGTCGCCCCGGTGCGCCCATCGCCGCCCAGAGCATCTGCACCGCAAGCAGGTTCAGCCCGGTGCCGAAGCCGAGTTCCGCAATATGGAACCCGTCACGCAGGCGCGCCTCCAGCCGGTTGCCTGCAAGGAAAACATGCCGCGTTTCGCTCAGCCCGTCATTCAGGCTGAAATAGGGATCGTCGAACCGGATCGAGACGGGTATCACCCCGTCACGCCAGTCGAGGGTGGGCGGCTGCGGCATGGCTTTCCTCTCGCATATGGCGCGAGTGTGCGAAAGGGGGCGGCGAATGGCAAGCGACGAGGTGACGGTGCGGGGCGGCGGCATCTTCGGGCTGGCCTGCGCCTGGGAACTGGCGCGGTGCGGCGCGAAGGTGCGACTGATCGAACTGGCACGGATCGGCGCCGGCGCCTCGGGAGGCCTCGTCGGCGCACTCAGCCCCCACGTGCCGGAGCATTGGACGGCAGCGAAGCAGTTCCAGCTCGACAGCCTGCTGATGGCCGAAAACTTCTGGCGCGCGGTGGAGGCGGCCTCCGGCCTGCCGACCGGCTACGGCCGGGTGGGCCGGCTGCAACCCCTGGCCGACAGCGCGGCGCTGGAACGCGCGGAAGCGCGCGCCCGCGCAGCCTCCCACCTCTGGCGGGGCCGCGCGCTCTGGCGGCTGTGCCCCGCCACCGGTGCCGCATGGGAGCCGCCCAGCCCGACCGGCCTGCTGATCGAGGATACGCTCTCCGCCCGGCTGCATCCCCGTCTCGCTACCGCCGCCCTCGCCGCCGCCCTGCGCGCCACCGGGGCGGAGATCCTCTTCGGTGAAGCCGAAGAGCGCGGTCCCGTCCTCCACGCCACCGGCGCCGCCGGGCTCGCGGATCTCTCCACGGCACTTGGCTACGAAATCGGCACCGCCCAGAAGGGCCAGGCGCTGAGCCTCGGTTTCGCCGCCCCCGAAGGCGCACCACAGATCTATGCCGACGGACTTCATATCGTGGCGCATGTCGATGGCAGCATCGCCATCGGCTCCACCTCGGAGCGCGACTGGACCGATCCCGCCACCACGGATGCCCGGCTCGACCACCTCCATGCCCGCGCCGTCGCCGCCCTGCCCTGCCTTGCGGACGCACCGGTCATCGCCCGCTGGGCCGGCCTGCGCCCGCGCGCGCGTCAGCCGCTGCTCGGCCGCTGGCCCGGCCGCCCCGGCCATTTCATTGCCAATGGCGGCTTCAAGACCGGCTTCGGCCTCGCCCCCGCCATCGCCCGGGCTATGGCCGATCTGATCCTGACCGGCGCGGACCGCATCCCGCCCGACTTCCACCTGCCCGAAAGCTGACATGCCGCCCCCGATCCGGCAGCGGCCCATGTATTTTGCACCGTCGCAGGGGGCTTTCCGCCCCCTCGGCCTGCGGCCTCACCCCCGAGGATATTTCTGAACAGATGAAGCCATAGGCGCGCGCCCTTCCTCATTCATCTGTTCAAAAATATCCTCGGGGGTGAATTGAGTGCGCAGCACTCAAGAGGGGGCGCGAGCGCCCCCTTCTTCCCTCACGCTGTCTTCAGGTCGGCGATCAGCGCTTCCAGATCGCCATTGCGCTTCTTCAGCATCGCGCCGATCTCCTCACGCTCCGAGGCGAGCATGTTCACCCCCTCGATGATGATATTGAAGAACAGATCCCGCCCCGACTTGTTGGAAACATGCCAGCGCAGGTCGAACGGCGCCTCGCCTTTCAGATGCGCGACCGAGATCACCTCGAAATAGCTCTTGAGGGGCTTGGCATCGACGACCTCGATCCGCCCGCCAATGAACTCACGGAAGCGGCGGCCGTATTTGCGGCCGATATAGCCCTGATAGGCGGCGGTGAAGGCCTTCATCTGGCCCGGGCTCGCCTGCCGCGCCGCAGGGCCGAGCGCCGAGCGCGCGATGGCGTCGACATCGGCATATTTCACGAAGATGCCCTCGAAATCCTTGAACATCGCGGCTTCCGGCTTGCCGGCGTTGATGACGATGTTCACCTCGGCAATGGCGCGGTCGATCAGCGCCCGCGCCGAGGCGAGGTCCAGCGCCCGCGCGGGGGCCGGCAGCGTTGCCAGCGCAATCCCTGCAAGCAGGGTCGATCCGAAGGCGCGGCGGCTCAGAACGGCGTTCATCCTGTCACTCCCAATCCTGTCAATCCGCATAGGGATCGATGAAATCGTCACCGGTTCCCGCATCTGTCTGCCCCAGTTCGAACCGGCGGTTCTGGAGGTAGAGCAGCCGGGTCTGGGCGTAGCTGTCGGCACTGTCATAAAGGACGGAATCGATCGTGCTGGAGTAACGATTCCGATCACCGAGTTTTGATCCGACCTTGGCGGCGGTGGCATAGTATTTCTCGGGTGACGCCAGCACCATTCCCACCGGATTGGCCGCAATGTCGACCGCTGTGCCGACGGCGTCGCGCACCGTCGAGGGGCCCAGGCCGGGAAATTCCAGATAGGCCCCCTCGCCCGCGCCCCAGACATGCAGCGTCTCGCCGAAATCGGTCTTGTCGCGATGGATGCCCAATGCGCCGGCCGGGTCGAACAGCCCGCCGATACCCACCGTGGTATTGAGCGCGAAGCGCAGCACATTTGTCACGAAACGTTCGGGATTGCCTTGCAGCGCTCCGTTCGCCGCATCGCCCGGCAGGCTGAGATTCGAAGCGAAATTGGCGATCCCCGTCTGCACCGGCTGCGGCAGCACCGCGCCGTAGATCTTCGAACTCGGCCGCACCAGGGCGCGGTCGAGGCCGCGGTTGAAGCCGTGGAAAGCCCGGTTGGTCTGCTCGAAAGGGTCGTTCAGCCCCGGCTGTGGCGGCGGCGGAGCGCAGGCGGCCAGCAGCACCGCCGCCATCGCCACAGCGGCCGCCTTCCGTCCGCTTTTTCGCAATGCCTGAAAACTTAATGGAAAAGTCATCTTCATCAGCCTATCGTCTCGCGAAATTTCCGCCGACGGGTTCAATCCGACCCGCGCCAGATGGTAAGGAATAGGGCGACAAGGCTTCCATGGCAATCGCAAACCGTGGCATACCCTTTGCGCAGGACGCCGCGCCGCCCAGGACGGCCCGAAAAGGAGCAGGCGGATATGAGCCGCAACGAGGCTGGATTGAATGTCTCCCCCGGGCTGATGGAGCTGCGGGCCGCCCGGCGCGAGTCGCGAGGGCTGATCGCCTCCGCCTTCGTGTTCAGCGTCGTGGTGAACCTGCTGATGCTGACCGGGCCGCTCTACATGCTGCAGGTCTATGATCGGGTGCTGGGCAGCCGGTCGGAGCCGACGCTGATTGCGCTCTCGCTGCTGGTGATCTTCCTTTTCCTCGTGATGGGTATCCTCGATCATGTGCGGGGCCGGGTGATGGCGCGGGTGGGCGCGGCCTTCCAGACGCGGCTCGACCGGCGGGTGTTCGAGGCCGCGCTGCGGCGCACGCAGGCAGCACCCGGCGATCCCGCCGCCACCGCAGCCCAACGCGACCTTGAGGCGGTGCAGCGGCTCTGGACTTCGCCGGTGCTGCTTGCGGTGTTCGACATTCCGTGGACACCGGTATTTCTGGCCGCAATCTTCGTGTTCCATCCCTGGATGGGCTGGCTCGCCATCCTGGGCGGCGCGGCTCTGATCGTGGTCACCATCCTGAACCAGCACTTCACCAGGGTTCCGCTGCAACGCGCCAACAGCGCCACGATCCTGGCCGAGCGGATGTCGGACAACCTGAAGGCCGAGGCCGAGGTGGTGCAGGCGCTCGGCATGCAGAAGTCCGGCTTCGACCGCTGGCAGCGGGCACGGGGCGCGGCGCTCGCGCAGACCATGGCCGCCGCCGATCTGGGCGGATCGTTCTCGGTACTGACCAAGACCTTCCGGCTGTTCCTGCAATCCGCCATGCTCGGCCTCGGCGCCTGGCTGGTCCTGCAGGGCGAGCTTTCCGCCGGCGCGATGATCGCCGGGTCGATCCTGATGGGCCGCGCGCTCTCGCCGATCGAGATGGCCGTGGGGCAATGGGCGGTGGTGCAGCGCGCGCAGGAGGGTTGGGCGCGCCTGGCCGAGCTGTTTACCCGCGTGCCGCAGGAGCCGCCCCGCACCAGCCTGCC
>JAIRJX010000162.1 GCA_031260425.1 Gemmobacter sp. | reverse complement strand
TGTCATATCGCGCCTGTTTCAAGGCCCAGCTCCCTGAATTCTTCATTTCAAGGCTGACGAGGCCCGGCGATGTGGTGCTTGATCCGTTCATGGGACGAGGCACGACGCCGGTGCAGGCGGCGTTGATGGGGAGGCAGGCGTTCGGGAATGACGTGAATCCGCTTTCCGTTCTTCTGGCCCGGCCTCGCCTGCGCCCCGTGAGTGTCCAGGCCGTCGCGGAGGCGCTGAATACGGTGGACTGGTCGAAAGGGCAGATCCATCGTGAAGACCTGCTGGCCTTCTACCATCCGGCAACCCTCAAGAAACTCGAGGCGTTGCGGCTATGGCTCGCGGATCGTGCCCCGCCTGGAAGCGACGGGGACCCGGTTGCGGACTGGATCCGGATGGTGGCCATCAACCGGCTGTCCGGACATTCGCCGGGGTTCTTCTCCGGGCGCTCCATGCCGCCGAACCAGGCCGTTTCGGTCAAGGCCCAACGGAAGATCAACGAGAAGCTGGGGGTGGAGCCGCCGGAGCGGGATGTTGCCCAAGTCATCCTGAAGAAGACCGGAACGCTTCTGAAGGATGGCGGGGCGCCGGGTCAGGTGCGCTCCTGCCTGTTGACCGGTCCGGCGTGGAATATGCCCGCAATCCCGGACGCGTCCATCGATCTGACCGTTACCTCGCCTCCGTTTCTGGACATCGTGCACTATGCCGCCGACAACTGGCTTCGCTGCTGGTTCGCCGGAATCGAGCCGGCCGATGTTGCGATCGACATTCACCGGACAGAGGAAGCATGGTCGCTGATGGTCAACCGGGTTCTGCGTGAGCAGGCACGAATCCTGCGGCCCGGCGGGCATGTCGCATTTGAGGTAGGGGAGGTTCGCAACGGCAAGGTGCTGCTGGAACGGCTGGTCTGGCAGGCCGCAGAGGGGCTGCCGTTCGAGCGATTGGGAGTCATGGTGAACGATCAGGCATTCACCAAGACCGCCAACTGCTGGGGTGTTGACAACGGCACCAAGGGCACGAACACCAACAGGATTGTTCTTCTCCGGCGACTGTAGACACCCGACTTCACGGTTGGCAACTACTGAAAGCGGGAATCAAGATAGCCCGTGTGGGGAGCTTGCTGGAAAACAGATTCACGATGACCTGGGACGAGATGGAGCTCGCCCGGGCGTTCAAGGTGTCCCCCGAAGATGTGCGGGAGTATCTGACGGACGGGCGCGTTTCCTTCATCATCGAGCGGCGGCTGAAATGGGAGAATCCAGGCTGGCAATTGGCCCCGTCCGAAGGGGCGGGTTATGATTTGCTGGACCCTGACGGCGGCACGTGGGAGGTGCGCTCCATCACCCGGCAAGGGGTTTATTTCAACCCGAGCAATCAGGTTGGCTCTGGTCGGCGCTTCGACGGGGACGGCTTTCAGTTGAAGATGAGTGGGATCAAGGGATTCATCTTGTCGGATATTGTCGGGTTCCCCATTGTTGACGTGTTTGTGGTGCCCATCACCAATGTGTTGCGGTGGCATGGCCGGCGCCTTCTGGGGGCCAATGCAAAAGTGTCCCGCATCAAGTTTCTGAGCACCCTTGCGCCAGACATCCGGTTTTGACCGGGAACGGCCGGTTCAGGGCAGGGCGCTTCAGAGCTTTCTTTGTCAGAGTCCTGTTTTTCAGTGATGCTTCACATCTCTGTCCACCCGACTCCATGGCTGGACAGGATCCTTCCTCCCGCGAGGCGGAAGGCGTCATCCCTGGAAGATGTGGCGCGCGTGGGCCTTCCCCGCCCCCGTCAGAGCGCGCGCCAGCCGATGTCGCGGCGGCAGAAGCCGCCGGGCCAGTCGATGGCGTCCACCATGGCATAGGCGCGGAACCGCGCCTCCGCCAGCGTGTCGCCGCGCGCGGTCACGTTCAGCACTCGCCCGCCAGCGGCGAGGATGCGGCCCCCCTCCGCCGCTGTTCCGGCATGGAACACCATGTTGCGGCTATCCTCGGGCAGGGCGTCGAGGCCGCGGATCTCGCTACCCTTTTCATAAGCACCGGGATAGCCGCGGGCGGCCATCACCACCGTGATCGCATGGTCATCGGCCCAGTTTACCCTCATCCCGCCAAGCCGCCCCTCGGCGCAGGCCAGCAGGAGGTCGAGTGCCTGCGCACCAAGCCGCATCATCAGCACCTGCGCCTCCGGGTCGCCGAAGCGGCAATTATATTCGACGAGCCGCGCCCGGCCCCCCTCGATCATCAGCCCGGCATAGAGCACCCCCTGATAGGGCGCGCCGCGCCGCGCCATCTCGCGGATGGTGGGCAGCACGATCTCGTCGAGCGCCTGTGCGGCGATGGCGTCGGTGAGGACCGGGGCCGGGGAATAGGCCCCCATGCCGCCGGTATTGGGGCCGGTATCGCCATCGCCCGCCCGCTTATGATCCTGCGCGGTGCCGATGGGCAGCGCGGTCTCGCCATCGGTCAGCACGAAGAAGCTCGCTTCCTCGCCCGTCATGAATTCCTCGATCACCACCTCTGCGCCGGCCTGCCCGAACTCACCGTCGAACATGTCGTCGATGGCGGCCAGTGCCTCTGCCTCGGTCATCGCCACGATCACGCCCTTGCCGGCGGCGAGGCCATCGGCCTTTACCACGATCGGAGCGCCCCGCGCGCGGATATGCGCGCGTGCGGCCTCCGCATCGGTAAAGCGGGCATAGTCGGCGGTGGGCGCGCCGCAGGCGTCGCAGATCTCTTTGGTGAAGGCCTTGGATGCCTCCAGCCGCGCTGCCTCGGCGCCTGGCCCGAAAGTGAGGATCCCGGCCGCGCGCGTTGCATCCGCCACCCCGGCGGCCAGCGGCGCTTCCGGGCCGACGATCACGAAGTCGATGGCGTTCTCCTCGCAGAAGCGCACCACTTGGCGGCCGTTGAGGATGTCGAGGCCGGCGCATTCCGCGAGGCCGGCGAGACCGGCGTTGCCCGGCGCTACGATCAGCCGGTCACATTTCGGGTTCTGCGCCACGGCCCAGGCCAGTGCATGTTCCCGCCCGCCGCTGCCCAGAAT
>JAIRJX010000319.1 GCA_031260425.1 Gemmobacter sp. | reverse complement strand
CGCTGCGCCTGAGGCCGGTTCGGTGCCGGAGGCTACCGAAACTCCTACTCCGGCCGGGACGGCAGCGTCCGAAGGCACAGCGCCCGTAGGCTCCGAGGCGACCGAAGCAGCAGCTGCGCCTGTGGAGCCCGCGCCGGCTGAACCTCCTGTGGCGAACCCGGAGCCTCCGCGCTTTGACACCGTTCGTGTCACCCCGGAGGGGGAGGCGCTGGTGGCTGGTCGGGCGGAGCCGGGAGCCGAGGTTTCGGTCAGGGTCGATGGGCAGGAGATCACCACTACCGCGACGGATGGCACGGGGGCGTTCGTGGCCATGTTCGGGTTGCCCGCCTCCGACCAGCCACGCCTGCTGACGCTGATGACCCGCAAGGCAGGGGTGGAACTGGCCTCGGAGCAATCGGTTGCGCTGGAACCCACCGAGCCGGTTACGGTCGCGGCTGCGGATCCGTCGGTCGCGGAACCCGAGTCGGAGCCGGGGGCTCCGGCGGCGATCCTGCTGGATGAGGACGGTGCCGCCACCGTGTTGCAGGGGGCACCGCCGGTGGAGGGGGCGGAGATTTCCATCGCCGCCATCACCTATACGCCGGAGGGGGCGGTGCTGCTTGCCGGGCAAGCGGTGCCCGGCGCCACTGTGCGGCTCTATCTCGACAATGCCGAGGTGGCGGAAAGTCTTGCGGATGGCTCCGGCGCCTGGACCGCCACGTTGCATGACGTGGCGCCCGGCCTTTATACGCTGCGCGCCGACCAGATCGGGGCGGATGGCAAGGTGACCGCCCGTTTCGAGACCCCGTTCCAGCGCGAGACCCCGGAGGTGCTGGCTGCCGTGGTGGAGCCGGAGCCGCCGTCCACCGCCGAACCCGTCGCGGAAGCAGCGGCGAAACCTACCGCCGAAGCTGAGGTGGAGCCAGCCGTTGCGGCGGAGCCGGCGGCGCCCGCCTCCGACGCCCCCGTCTCCGATCTTCCCGTCGCCGAGGTTACGGGGCCGCCGCCGGTCACGGTCACGGTGCAGCCCGGCTTCACGCTCTGGCGGATCGCACGTGAGAATTTCGGCGATGGCTTTCTTTATGTGAAGGTGTTCGAGGCGAACAGGGACCAGATCCGCAATCCCGATCTGATTTATCCCGGGCAGGTCTTTACCATCCCGCAGAGGTAAGGGGGCGCACGTCCCGGCGGCGCCTTCCGAATCGGCAATATCCTCCCGCCGGTCTGTCGCGCGCAAGGAATTGTGGACACGGCGCTGTCCTCCGATGCCGGAAAGGGGGCGCTCGCGCCCCCTCTTGCCTGCGGCAATTCACCCCCTGAGGATATTTTTGAACAAGTGATGAACAGGAAGGTGTTTCCGCCTGTCATCCGTCAATGCCGGTGAAGAGTGTTTGAGATCTGCCGAAAGCACTTGAATTCCGATCTGCTATTCGGACCGGACCGCTACCGAGAGCTTGCATGCGTGCTCCTGTCCTTCGATGGCGGGCGCACCGGACCCGGCCTGTGCCTCCTGCGTGGCCCAACGGGACTTTACTCCGTTCCATGTCTCGACTACTCGCGGGGCGTTGAACCGATCTGCCCAGCCCCTGAGTGCCGATTCTCCGCACCGGGCAAGGAAACCGCGATGAGCCGCCCATCAGACTTCACCACCTCGACCGATGTCGAGACCCCCGCCACTTCCGGGGCCGAGACCATCCGCCGCGTGCTGCCCTATCTCTGGCCGAGGGACGAGTCCTGGGTGCGCCGCCGCGTGGTGGCGGCGCTCGCGATACTGACGCTGGCCAAGGTGGTTTCGGTCGCGACGCCCTTCTTCTACAAGGCGGCGGTGGACCGGCTGGCGGGCGACGCGCCGGACGGCGCCATGCTGATGGGGCTGACGGCGGTCAGCCTGACGTTGGCCTATGGTCTCGCCCGGTTCGGCGCCGTCGCCTTTGGCGAATTGCGCGATGCGGTCTTTGTGCGGGTCAGCCAGCGGGCATTGCGCAAGCTGGCGCTGGAGACCTTCACCCATATCCACCGCCTGAGCTTGCGTTATCATATCAGCCGCAAGACCGGCGGGCTCAGCCGTGTTATCGAGCGCGGGGTGAAGGGCGTCGATTTCCTGCTGCGCTTCATGCTGTTCTCCATCGGGCCGTTGATCCTGGAGCTTGCGATGGTCGCCGGCATCTTCGCGGTGATGTTCGGCTGGCAATATATGGCGGCGGTGGTGGTGACGGTGGCGCTCTACGTCGCCTTCACCTTCAAGGTGACCGAACTCCGGGTGGCGATCCGGCGCGAGATGAACGACCAGGACAATGACGCCAATCAGAAGGCTATCGATTCGCTGCTGAATTTCGAGACGGTGCGCTATTTCGGCGCGACAAGGCGCGAGGGCGTGCGCTATGACCTCGCGATGGCGGGATATGAGCGGGCGGCGGTGCGCACCGGCCTTTCGCTGGCGGGGCTGAATGCCGGGCAGGCGGCCATCATCACCGCAGGGTTGGTGGCCGTGATGATCATGGCGGCACTTGGCGTGCAAGCGGGGCGGCTGACGGTGGGTGATTTCGTCATGGTCAATGCCTATATGCTCCAGATCACCATGCCGCTCAATTTTCTTGGTACGGTCTATCGCGAGATCCGGCAGGCACTGGTCGATATGGGGCAGATGTTCGGCCTGCTGGCGCAACCGGCCGAGATTGTGGATGCCCCCGGCGCGCCCGCGTTGCGGGTGAGCGGCGGGCATGTCCGCTTCGAGAACGTGCGCTTTGCCTATGATGCGGAGCGTCCGATCCTGAAGGGTGTCACCGTCGACGTGCCGGCGGGGCGGACGGTGGCGCTGGTCGGGCCTTCCGGCTCCGGCAAGTCGACCATCGGTCGGCTGCTTTTCCGGTTCTACGAGGTGACCGGCGGGCGCGTCACCATCGACGGGCAGGACATAAGGCAGGTCACGCAGGACAGCCTGCACAGCGTGATCGGCGTCGTGCCGCAGGATGCGGTGCTGTTCAACGACACCATCTACTACAACCTCGCCTATGGCCGCCCCGAGGCCGGCCGGGCCGAGGTCGAGGCGGCGGCGAAAGCCGCGAAGATCCATGATTTCATCCTGTCGTTGCCCGATGGCTACGACACCGCCGTGGGCGAGCGCGGGTTGAAGCTCTCGGGCGGCGAGAAGCAGCGGGTCGGTATCGCGCGGACCCTGCTGAAGAACCCGCCGATCCTGTTGCTCGATGAGGCGACCTCGGCGCTGGATACGCAGACCGAAAGCGGCATCCAGGCCAGCTTGCGCGAGATGGGGCAGGGTCGCACCGTCATCACCATCGCGCACAGGCTCTCCACCATCGTCGATGCCGACCGCATCGTGGTGCTGGAGGCCGGCAGGGTGGTCGAGGAGGGCACCCATGAGGCGCTCCTGGCGCGCGGTGGTCGATATGCCGCGATGTGGGCACGGCAGGCCAATGAGGAAGCCGAGGCCGCAGCCGCCGGAGCGGGGAGCCGGGGTTAGCCGGATCGGCTGCGGGCGGGCTCCCCGGGGTAGTCTGGCTGAGATTTGGAAATGCCGTCGTGCCTGCGTCCCGGCCCCGCAAGAACCCGTGCCGTGCCCCGTGCAAGGCACAGCACACCCACCCGACCACGCCCGGGCGGGCGTTGGGGGCACCGGCGCGGGGATCAAACATAGGTGGGCTTGCACCATAAAGTGATGCAACCGTCTCGGCGCCCATCAGCGGCCGGGTGCTGCCCGCCGTTGTATTGTGTGCGACGGCCGGTGTCGAAGGGCGCTCGCGCGCCCTCTTGAGCCTTTGGCTCAATTCACCCCCTTAGAGCGTGTCTGCATTTTCTTGCATCGGAACGGGGCTTCCGGCAGCTGTTGTTTTGTGTTTCACTGTGCCGACCAGATCATGGGGGCGGAGCATGGTTTTGCCCCTTTCAATCGACCTCCGGCTGCGAGTGGCGCGGGCGTTGGAGGAGGGTGAGACGGTTCGGTCGGCCGCAAAGCGGTTCGGTGTTTCGGTGGCTTCGGCGGTGCGGATCGGTCAGCGGCAGCGCGCGGCGTGCGGGCCGGACGGTCAAAAAAAGACCCTGATGGCCGCCGAGCAGATGCGTCCAAAGGTGGCGCGGTTTCGGGCGCGCTGGCGGGCACATCAGCACCGGCTTGATCCTAGGCGACTGATCTTCATCGATGAGACCTGGATCAAGACCGACATGACCCGGACCTGCGGCCGGGCCGCGAAGGGCAGGGGACTGATCGCCCATGTTCCGCACGGGCACTGGAAGACCCTGACCTTTCTCGCGGGCCTGCGCCACGACCGGATCGTCGCGCCCTTCGTTCTGGACGGACCAATCAACGGGGATGCCTTCACCGCCTGGGTAGGCCGGTGCCTCGCGCCCACGCTCACCCCCGGCGACGTGGTCATTGCCGACAACCTCGGCAGCCACAAAGGCCTGTCCGCCAGACAGCTGATCCGAAATGTCGGCGCACATCTGTTGTTCCTGCCGCCCTGCAGCCCGGACCTCAATCCGGTCGGGATGGTATTCGCAAAGCTCAAGATCCTACTCCGAAAAGCTGACGAGCGTTCCGCAGAAACCGCGTGGCGACAAGTCGGAACCCTCCTCGACGCCTTCTCTCCAACTGAGTGCCAGAACTACCTTCGGCACGCAGGATACGATTCAGACCAAATCAGACAGGCTCTAGGATATTTTCAGACAGAAAATGAACAGGAGCGCAGGCCCCTCGTTCATCTGTTCAGAAATATCCTCGGGGGTGAGGTGCGGAACGCGCCGAGGGGGCAGACAGCCCCCTTTACCGGGTTGGGTGGAGGGTATCGTTCAGGGAGGAATTCCGGTCTCTCCCCTGCTGCGTCCGTTCCGGTCCGGGGCGGGGCTTGGCAAGGAAGCGGGCTTGCGTGTAAGACAGGGAAAATCGTGGGAGACACAATTTGAGCAATCCCGACAGCTTCATCGACGAGGTCACCGAGGAGGTGCGCCGCGACAAGCTTTTTGCCCTGTTCCGCAAATATGGCTGGATCGGTGTGGTGCTGGTGCTGCTGATCGTGGGCGGTGCGGCCTGGACGGAATGGCAAAAGCTCAGTCGGCAGAGTGCTGCGCGCGCTTTCGGCGATGCGCTGCTTGCCGCGCTGGATGCGCCCAGCCCGGAGGAGCGCCGCGCGGCGCTGGAGGCGGTGCCTGCCACGGATGAGCAGGTGGCGCTGCGCAACCTGCTGGTCGCCTCGGATCCGGCCGAGAACCGCGAGGGGGCGTTGGCCGCGCTGGCTGCGGTCGCGGGGGATGCGGCCCTGCCGGAAGTCTGGCGCGATCTGGCGGCGCTGCGGCGGGTGGGGCTGCTTGGCCGTGACATGCCTTTGGCCGAGCGCCGTTCGGCACTGGAGCCGCTGGCGCAGCCCGGCAGGCCCTATCGGCCGTTGGCTGCCGAGCAGCTCGCCTATCTTCTGGCCGAGGAGGGCCGGACGGATGAGGCCGTCGCCGCCCTTCTGCCGCTCACCGCCGATCAGGAGGCCCCCGGGGGCTTGCGCAACCGGGCGGCGCAGATGATTGTCGCGCTTGGCGGCGAGCCGCCGCAGCAGGGCTGAGACCCCCTATGGGTCTGGTTGATACGGGAGTGACTTCGTGACGCGCATGACATCCACCGTTTCCGCCTGCGTCCTGCTGGCGCTGCTGGCCGCCTGCGAGAAGGAGGAGATCCTGGCGGGCGAGCGTTTCGGCACCCGCACCGATCTGGAGGCCAGCATTCCGACCCCGGACCGGCCGCATCCGGTGGATCCGAACAACTTGACCCGGAACCAGGCGGCGCCGATCAACCTTCCCGCGATGCAGGCCAATGCGGAATGGAGCCATCGCGGCGGCAATGCCCGCCATGATCCACCGCATGGCAGCCTGAGTGCTGCGCCGTACCTGGCCTGGTCGGCCCCGATCGGCAAGGGCAACAGCCGGCGCAACCGGATCTCGGCCGCGCCGGTGGTGGGCGAGGGCCGGATCTATGCGCTTGACGCAAGGATGGGCCTGACTGCGACCGCGCTGAATGGTGCTGCACTCTGGTCCGCCGATCTGACGCCGCAGGGCGACCGCGCCTCCGAGATCTCGGGCGGCGGGCTGGCTTATGGCGGCGGCAAGGTCTTCATCGCCACCAGCTATGGCGAGCTGATCGCGGTCAGCGCAGCTTCGGGCGGCGTGCTCTGGCGCCAGCGGCTTGGTGCCGCGGTGGCGGGGGCGCCTGCGGTCGAGGGCGACATGGTCTATGTGGTCGGGCGCGACAGCTCGGCCTGGGCGGTGGCGACCGCCGACGGCAAGGTGCGCTGGCAATTGCCGGCGACCCAGGGGGTAACGGGTATGACCGGCTCTTCCGCCCCGGCGGTGGGTGATCGCGCGGTGTTCCTGCCGATGGTCTCGGGCGAGCTGGTGGCGGCGCTGAAATCCGGCGGCCTGCAGACCTGGAAGACGCCGGTGGTGGGCCAGCGGCTTGGACGTGGCTACGGCATGATCACCGATGTGACCGGTGATCCGGTGCTGGCCGGTTCGGTGATCTATACCGGCAATGCCGCCGGACGCAGCTATGCGCTGGATTCGGGCTCGGGCGAGGTGATCTGGTCGGCACCCGAGGGCGCGATGGGGCCGATGCTGCCGGTGGGCGGCTCGGTCTTCCTGGTGAATGACGAGGCGCGGCTGGTGCGGCTCGACGCCGCCAGCGGCGCGGTGATCTGGTCGGTGGAGATGCCGAACTACCTGACCGAAAAGCCGCGCAAGCAGAAGGCAGTGACGGCGCATTACGGGCCGGTGCTGGCCGGCGGGCGGATCGCGGTCGCGTCGAGCGACGGGTTGCTCCGGCTGTTTTCCCCGGTCGATGGCGCACTGGTCGCCACGGCGCCGATCCCCGGGGGCGCGGCGGCGCAACCGGCGCTGGCCGGGGGGCAACTGATCGTGGTCGGTGGCGACGGGCAACTTCACGCTTTCCGCTGACCGCGTTTCGGTGTAACGGCCAAGCGCTTGATCTCCTGCGTGACCTGCCCTCCGGAGGGCCCTGATGACCTTTACCCTTGCCATTGTCGGCCGGCCCAATGTCGGCAAGTCCACCCTGTTCAACCGCCTCGTTGGCAAGAAGCTGGCGCTGGTCGACGATCAGCCAGGTGTGACGCGCGACCTGCGCGAGGGCGACGCGCGGCTTTTCGACCTGCGCTTCACCGTGATCGATACGGCCGGGCTGGAAGAGGTCACCGATGACAGCCTTCAGGGCCGGATGCGCCGGCTGACCGAACGCGCGGTGGAGATGGCCGATATCTGCCTGTTCCTGATCGACGGGCGGGTGGGGGTTACCCCCTCGGACGAGGTCTTCGCCGATATCCTGCGGCGCAGGAGCGCCCATGTCATCCTTGGGGTGAACAAGGCCGAGGGCAAGGCGGGCGATGCCGGGGCGCTGGAGGCCTACAGCCTTGGCCTGGGCGAGCCGGTGCGGCTTTCGGCCGAACATGGCGAGGGGATGGAGGATCTCTATCACATCCTCAAGCCGATTTCGGGCGCGTTCGAGGAACGCGCGGCGCAGGACGCCCCGGCGGTCGATCTCGACATTTCCGAGGAAGAGGCGGATGAGGAGGCGGACGAGACCGCCCACAGGCCGACCGAAAAGCGCCCGCTGCAGATCGCGGTGATCGGCCGGCCCAATGCCGGGAAATCGACGCTCATCAACCGCATCATCGGCGAGGACCGGTTGCTGACCGGGCCGGAGGCCGGGATCACCCGCGACGCGATCTCGGTCCGCTCGACCTGGCAGGGCACGCCGGTACGGATCTTCGACACGGCGGGGATGCGTCGGAAGGCCCGCATCACCGACAAGCTGGAGAAGCTCTCGGTCGCCGACGGTCTGCGCGCGGTGCGCTTTGCCGAAGTCGTCGTGGTGCTGCTGGACGTGGAGATCCCGTTCGAGACGCAGGATCTGCGCATCGCCGATTTCGCCGAAACCGAGGGGCGCGCCGTGGTCGTCGCGGTGAACAAATGGGATCTGGAGGGCGAGAAGCAGGAAAAGCTTGCCGAACTCAAGGAGATGTTCGAGCGTCTGTTGCCGCAGTTGCGCGGTGCGCCGCTGATCACCGTTTCGGCGAAAACCGGGCGCGGGCTCGACCGGCTGCACGATGCGATCCGCAACGCACATGACGTGTGGAACCGCCGGATCACCACGGCGCGGCTCAATAGCTGGCTGGGCGCCATGACCGAGGCGCATCCGCCGCCGGCCCCCGGCGGCAAGCGCATCAAGCTGCGCTACATGACGCAGGTGAAGACCCGCCCGCCGGGTTTCGTCGCCATGTGCAGCCATCCCGACCTGATGCCCGAAAGCTATCGCCGCTATCTGGTCAATGGCCTGCGTGATCATTTCGACATGCCGGGCACGCCGATCCGCGTCACCTTCCGGGGGCAGGGCGACAAGAACCCCTACAAGGGGGCGAACAAATTCCGCACCCCCTCGCGGCTGCGCAAGCATCTGGAGAAGAGGCAGGACTGAGGCGCGGCTCCCTTTGGCGAGGAAAATCGCCCTGCTCGCCGCAATGCGGATTTCTCGCCCGTTCCGGGGCCACAAAAAGGGGGCGTTCACGCCCCCGGGTGGGGCCGCGGGGCCATTAACCCCCCCGGATAATTTTTTACAAATTATTAAAAGGCGGGCCCCCCCAAAAA
>JAIRJX010000300.1 GCA_031260425.1 Gemmobacter sp. | reverse complement strand
TGGAGCTCGTTGTGCGCCGCTCCCGCCCCCTGAAGCTCTCGGCGGCGGGCCAGCGGATGTTGCGCACCGCCGAACGCATCCTGCCCGAGATCGAGGCGCTGGAGGCCGAGTTCCGCGCATTGCTCGCCGGCAAGACCGGGCGGCTGCATATCACGCTGGAATGCCATGCCTGCTATGACTGGCTCTTCCCGGTGCTGGAGCGGTTCCGCCACGTCTGGCCGGAAGTCGATGTCGATATCCGCGCGGGCCTGGCCTTCGACGCGCTTCCCGCGCTCGACCGCGAAGAGGTCGATCTGGTGATCACCTCCAATCCGGTCGACCTGCCCGGCATCCTGTTCAACCCGCTCTTCGACTATCACCCCATGCTGGTTGCTGCGTCACACAATCCCATCGCGCAGCGCGCGGCGGCGGAGGCAGCAGATTTCCGCAACCAGACCCTCATCACCTACCCGGTGGCGCGCGACCGGCTGGACATCTTCACCGAGCTTCTGACCCCGGCGCGGGTGGAGCCTCTCCATCATCGGCAGGCGGAACTGACGGCGGTGATCCTGATGCTGGTCGGCTCTGACCGCGGAGTATCGGTGCTGCCGGACTGGGTGTTGCGCGGGGTGCGCGACAACCCGGACTACGCGCTGCGCCCGCTGGCCGGGAATATCACCAAGCGGATGTATGCGGCAACCAGAACCCAGGATGCAGTGCAGCCCTTCATGGCCTATTTCCTGCGGATCGTGCGGACCGAGGCGGTGAAGCTGCAACGCGGTTGAGGCGAAGAGATCGGGATGGGGCGATAGCCCTTCAAGGCTCATGCGGCCCCCTTGAGGAAATGACCTCCTCCCTCTCGCCCCCTACCCGACGGAGGGCGGCACCCGACCGCGGGTGGTGCACTCACGATTGCGGTCGTCACTTTATGGCGCAACCCCGCCCGTGCCCGATCTCCGCGCCAACGTCGCCAAAGCACCCGCCCTCGGGGCCCGGGGGGAGCGCTGCCCGGCGGCACTTCGCGCCTTGTTCGGGAGGGGGCCGACCTTACGCTGTGCCGGGGCAGGAGCGAAATGCGATGTTTTGTGACCGCTACCCAAGCTTTGCGCCATCCGCATCTACTGGCTGGCCAAGAACCGTTTTGTGCAGGTCTCATGCTGGAAAAAATACGGTGCTCCTCCCTTTCACCGTCACCGGGAAAGACAAACTGCGACCGGCGTAACGATGATCCCGGTGGCCAGGGGAACCCGGCGCGGGGCTTCACAAAGCCGGGGCCACCGTGTAGAAGGCGCCGCTTGAACCGCCGATCCGCCGAAAAAGCCGCAGGAGCATCCGATGCAAGGCAGCGCCAATCTCAACGTGATGATCAAGGCGGCCCGCAAGGCCGGACGCAGCCTCGTCAAGGATTTCCGCGAGGTGGAGAACCTTCAGGTCTCGGCCAAGGGACCGGGCGATTTCGTGAGCAAAGCCGACCGAGAGGCGGAACGGATCATCCGCGAGGAACTGCTTGGCGCCCGCCCGACCTATGGCTTCCTTGGCGAGGAGGGCGGCGAGGCTTCGGGGGCGGACCCGACCCGGCGCTGGATCGTCGATCCACTGGACGGCACCACGAACTTCCTGCACGGCATCCCGCACTGGGCGGTCTCCATCGCGCTGGAACACAAGGGCGAGATCACCTCGGCCGTGGTATATGACGCGGCGAAGGACGAGCTTTACTGGGCGGAAAAGGGCGCCGGCGCCTGGATGAACGACAAGCGACTGCGCGTCTCGGGTCGGCGGAACCTGCACGAGGCACTGTTCGCCACCGGCATTCCCTTCGGTGCCAAGCCGGGTCTTCCGGCGGTGGTGCAGGATCTGGCACGGCTGATGCCCGCCTGTGCCGGGGTGCGCCGGCTCGGCTCGGCCTCGCTTGACCTCGCCTGGGTGGCGGCGGGCCGCTATGACGGCTTCTGGGAGCGCGGCAACCAGATCTGGGATATCGCGGCGGGGATCCTGCTGGCGAAGGAGGCGGGCGGCCTCCTCTCCGGTATCCGCGACGGGCAGGACATCCTGGAAAGCGGATCGGTGATCTGCGCCAACGAGCCGCTGTTCGAACCCTTCCGAAAGATCATCCGCGGCAACTGAACGGCCACCGCCCTCCGGTGCAACGGAAAGATAGCTCCCGTTTGGAGGCGGGCGCCTGCCGCCGTTGCAGTCATCACCTCCTGGCGCCGCCTTGCCCGCACCCAATCGTCGCGCTGGTGTCACCAACGCGCCCGGAAGGCTGTCACCCGGCCCGACTACCGTGCCTTCGGCATTCGACCCCGAAAACCACCCCCGGATGGTTTTCAGGGCAAGGGGGGCTTTCCGCCCCCCACGGCCCTTCGGGCCTCCCCCCGAGGATATTTTTGAACAGGTGATGAACAGAGAGGCGCCCGCGGCTTCATCTGTTCTGAAGGCTCCAGACCATCAATTCTGTCGGGATATGGTCTTTTGATGAACAGGAAGAATAGGTTATCGCGCTGCCTTCGGGAAAAGCCGCTTCGCGCCTTCGGGACCGA
>JAIRJX010000113.1 GCA_031260425.1 Gemmobacter sp. | reverse complement strand
CACAATGGATGCCTGCCGGCGCGAGATCGGCGTGCAGGCGGCGGAGATCGTCGCCGGCAAGCGGCCGGGCGGCGGCGGCAAGATTGTCGAACTGACCCCGGTGCTGCAACCCGGCGAGACCATCCGCCGACGCTGAACCTCAGTAGATCAGCCCGTCGAGCAGGCCGAAGGCACCGGCCTGTGTACCGAGGTTGCGCCCCGCGCCGGTATCATTGGCGTAGGCCGTGATGGCGGCATGGGTGCCGGGGCCGAAGGCGCCGTCGATGCCGGAGTGATAGTAGCCATAGGCGGCCAGCCGTTGCTGGATGCGCCGGCGCTCGCCATAGCCATAGGAGTTGAAGGCCCGCGCAACCGGCGTGTCGTAGATGCCCGGCCGATAGGTATGGGGCCCGTAGTCTCGGGCTGGCGGCACGTAGTAGTTCGGCGACAGGTTCGGTGGCACATAGTAGGTGCGGCCCGGTTCGGGCTGGCGCGGATAATAGGCGCGGGGCTGCGGGTTGCGACGCATATCGTCGAGGATCCGGTCGATCACGATGGCGGCGGCGGCGCCTTGCAGGAACTTGCGTTCGTTCCTGCCGAACGCCTGCGCCGGTGCGGCGAGGCTGGCGGCGATCCCCAGCGTGAGCGTGGCGGCGATGGCGGTCTTGGTGAATTTCGAAGTCAGGACGGCGGGCAGCATGTCTTGGTCCTTTCGGTTTGCGTGGTTACGGCCGACAGATGCGCCAGCGGCAGACGCCATGCAAAAGCGGCCTCTCGCTATCGGATAACGCTCGGCGAAGGCTGCGGGTTTCCGTTGGCGGGCGAGCCGGCGATATCCGGCCGGCAGCGGCCTGGGAGCTTTGCCCCCCGGCTTCGCCTCCCCCCGGGATATTTTCAGACAGAAAGTGCAGGGGATGGGGTGGAATGGCCGGGCTATACAGCGGCGGGGTTTTGCTTTAAGGGCTGGGCCGAGGCTCCGAAGATTCCGGGCCGGCGCGGGCAGGGAGGCCCGGCCGCGAGGGGAAGGGCAGGGCCGTCACAGGGCGATGCGCCCCCTCCGGGTTATGACATGAACGGATATTCGATTGCGGCGCCGCTGGCAGCGGCCCTCGCCGCCAAGGGCTATGAGACGCTTACCCCCGTGCAGGAGGCCGTGCTGGCCCCCGGGCTCGCCGGCCGCGATGCGCTGGTCTCGGCGCAGACCGGCTCGGGCAAGACGGTGGCCTTCGGCCTTGCCATGGCGCCCGAGGTGCTGGACGGGGCGGAGCGGCTTCTGTTCGCCGAGACGCCGCTTGCGCTGATCATCGCGCCGACGCGGGAACTGGCGCAGCAGGTGGCGCGGGAGCTCGACTGGCTCTACGCCGAGGCGGGGGCGCAGATCGCTACCTGCGTTGGCGGCATGGACTATCGAACCGAGCGCCGGGTGCTGGAGCGCGGCGCGCATGTCGTGGTCGGTACGCCGGGGCGGCTGCGCGACCATATCGAGCGCGGCAGCCTCGATCTTTCAGGGCTGAAGGTCGCGGTGCTGGACGAGGCGGACGAGATGCTGGATCTGGGCTTTGCCGAGGATCTGGAATTCATCCTTTCGGCAGCGCCGGAGGGGCGGCGTACGCTGATGTTCTCGGCCACCGTGCCGAAGGCGATCGAGGCGCTGGCCGGCAGCTTCCAGCGTGACGCGCTGCGCATCCAGACGGCGGGCGAGGCGCGCCAGCATGGCGACATCGACTATCGCGCGATCAGCGTGACGGCGCGCGACAAGGAACACGCCATCTTCAACGTGCTGCGCTTCTACGAGGCGCGGACGGCCATCGTATTCTGCAAGACGCGGATGAACGTGAACCACCTGCTGGCGCGGATGGGCAATCGCGGCTTTCAGGTGGTGGCACTGTCGGGCGAGCTCAGCCAGTCGGAGCGGATGCACGCGCTTCAGGCGCTGCGCGACGGGCGGGCGCGGGTCTGCATCGCGACCGACGTAGCGGCGCGCGGTATCGACCTGCCGGGGCTCGAGCTGGTGATCCATGCCGATCTGCCCTCCAATTCCGAAACCCTGTTGCACCGCTCCGGCCGGACGGGGCGGGCGGGCCGTAAGGGCACCTCGGTGCTGATCGTGCCGCCGGCGGAGTTCCGCAAGGCGGGCAGGCTGCTTCAGGGTGCAAAGGTGGTGGCGGAATGGGGCAAGGCGCCTTCGGCCGAGGAGGTGCAGGAGCGCGATGACGCCCGGCTTCTGGAACTGCCGCTCTTGGCGGATGCGCCGGGCGACGAGTCCGAGGTCGCGGGTCGGCTGCTGGAGCGTTATGGTGCCGATCACCTTGCGGCGGCTTTCGTAAGGCTTTGGCGTGAGGGGCGCTCGGCCCCCGAGGTGTTGCAGGATGTCGCTGCCCCGGCGCAGGCGGAACGCGCCGCTCCACGAGACCGCAACGCCTTCGGCGAGGCGGAGTGGTTCCTGCTCTCGGTCGGCCATGAGGGCCGTGCCGAAGCGCGGTGGCTGCTGCCCAAGGTCTGTGATGGTGTCGGCATCACCAAGGCCGAGATCGGCGCGATCCGGGTGCAGCAGACGGTGACCTTCGTCCAGATCGCCAAGGCGGTTTCGGGCCGGATCGCCGATCGGGTGGAACTGGAGCCGGGTCTGGTGATGGACCGGGTAGAGGGCGAGCCGCAGCTTGGCCGTCCCGAGCGCGCGCCTCGTCCTGAACGCGCACCGCGACGCGAGCCCGGGCCAAGGCCGGATCGCGCCGAACGCCCGATGCGCGAGAAGGCGGCCTATGTGCCGAAACCCTCGCGCTTCGTCGAGGACGGGGGGGAGACTCCACGCCAGCCCCGCGCGCCGCGCGACGAGGCGGACGGCAAGCCCTATGCACCGCGTGAAGGGGGAGAGCACAAGCCTTACGCTCGGAGTGAGAAGAGCGACCGTAAGCCCTACGCGCCGCGTGAGGATGGCGCGCGCAAACCCTATACCCGGCGGGAGGACGGGGAGCGCAAGCCTTATGCCCGGCGCGAGGACGCTGACCGCAAGCCTTATGCGAAGCGAGAGGACGGGGACCGCAGGCCCTATGTGAAGCGCGACGCAGCCGCTCCTGCCGGGAAGCGCCCCTACGTGCCGCTTGCGGCCGAGGATGCGCCGCCGCGCAAGACCTTCGCTCCGCGGGGCGAGGGGGCCGAGGGCGGCGAGCGCAAGCCGCGCTGGAAGGCCACGGATCGGGGGGATAAGCCCGCGCCGAAATCGGCTGGCTTCAAGTCGCATGGCGGCGGCAAGGAGAAGCCCGCCCGCGCGGCGGGAACCCGGTCGCACAAGGCCGAGGGTAAGGCCTTCCCGGCGAAGCCGGCCCGGGCCAAGCCGGCGCCTAAACCGGCGGATGCACGCGATACGTCGAAGCGTTTCGTGCCGCCCAGGAAGAAGTGATGACCGCCTTCGACGGCGCGCGCGTCCTGAACTCCGCGTCAGGGCTTCCGGGTTTCTGCGTCGCTGATCTCCTCGCTTCCAGAGGTTGGCGAGCGTCAGGTGGCCGCTTCCGCCGCTGTCCGGTTTCCGGCGAGTAGCTTCGTCGGGGGATAGGTTCCCCCGACGAAGCCGGCAAATGAACCTGCGCGTAGCGCTCAGGCCGGGATCATCGCCTTGATCCCGGCGACATGCGCCGCCGTGGCGGCAAGGCTGTCGGCGGCGAGTGCGGCTACCGTCTCCATCAGCGCGTCGTGGGGGGTGATGCGGTCGATCAGGCCCCAGGCGAGCGCCTCCTCCGCCTCGATCTTCTGTCCTGCCATCAAGATCAGCTTGGCGCGCGCCGGCCCGACCAGCGCGGCAAGGCGCAGCGGATCCGAGGGCTGCGGCAGGAAGCCGAGCTTCATCACCGGATAGAATATCTTCGTCCCCGGCACGGCAAGGCGCAGGTCGCAAGCCAGCGCCATGCCCATGGCGCCCCCCGCCAGCGTGCCGTTCAGCGCGGCGATGGTCAGGCAGGGCAGCGCCGTGATGGCGCATGACAGCCGCTCCCATACATCGCTGACCGCCAGCCCGGCGCGGGCTTCGTCAAGGTCTGCTCCTGCCGAGAATACCTTGCCACGCCCGGTCAGCACCAGGGCGCGGGCCCCCTCGGTCCCGGCGGTGGCGGCGATCGCGGCCAGTTCCTCCAGCATCGCGCGGGTCAGCGAATTAGCCTTGTCGGGCCGGTTCAGCGTGACGGTCCAGAGACCGTCCTCCCTGGTCAGTTCGATCATGCTTCAAGCCCTATCCGGCGGCGGATTTCCGTGTCGCGCAGTGAAATCTCCTGGCCACGGAAGCTGTCCGCCTCGGGGCCGCACATCCAGAGCAGCGCGCGCGCCGGCCATTCCGCCGGGATATGGGCGGCGAAATCCAGTCGGCTCACCGGGTTGATGCCGGAGGCGCGGATCTCGCGCTGCATGTCGGTCGCCACTGTGCCGGGCGAGAGGGCCATGACACGCAGCCAGTGCCCCTCTTCCTCGTGCAACGCGCTTGTCAGCATCGCCGCGCCGGCCTTGGAGGCGCAATAGGCGCTCCAGCCTTCCAGAGGGCGATGCGCGGCGCCGGAGGAGAGGGTGAGCACCGTGCCCGTCCCCTGACGCTTCATCACCGGCAGCACCGCGCGCATCCCGTGAAAGACGCCGGTCAGGTTGATGCCGATCAGCCGCGCCCAGGTAGTGGGGTCAGCCTCTTCCAGCCGGGCGATGGGCTCGATCACGCCGGCATTGTTCACCAGAACGTCAATGCGGCCCCATTTCGCCGCTATCCGCGCCATCGCGCCGGAAACGGCGGTCCAGTCGGCCATGTCGCAGCCGAAGGCCCTGGCGCACGGCCCGATCTCCGCCGCCAGCGCCTCGACCGCCGCCCCGTCACGGGCCAGCAGCGCCACCTGCGCACCGGCCCCCGCGAAAACCCTTGCGGCCGCCGCGCCGATGCCCCGGCTCGCTCCGGTCAGGACCACAACCCGATCACGCATCGCATTCCCCCATCTTCCATCGCCTTGAAAAGCTTGTTACCTCATCCGGCAAGGTTTCGGAAACCCTTGACCGGGGCGGGTCGTATCGCGGATGCTCCGGCATCATTTGCAGCAGGGAAGGATTTGATCATGGCGCAATGGAAATTCATGGGCACCACCGCAGTTGCGGCGTTGCTGATCGGCAATGCGGCGCTGGCGGATGTGACGCCGGAGCAGGTCTGGGAAAACTGGAAGGCGCTGAGCACGTCTCAGGGCTCGACCATGACGACGCAAAGCGAGTCGCGCGAGGGTGATACGCTGATCGTCCGGGGGGTGTCGGCCATCACGACTAACCCCCAGATCGACGTGACGGCGACCATGGATGAGCTGCGGCTGCGCGACAGGGGCGACGGCAGCGTCGAGATGACGATGAGCGACAGCGCGAAGGTGGTGCTGCGCGCCGCTGGTGCCGAAGGTGAGGGAGATACGCTGATCACGCTGGGCGTGGGCCATCCCGGCCTCGTCACCACCGTTTCGGGCACGGCGGAGGAGATGCGCCACGATCTCGTTGGTCCGACGGTCAAGGTAACGGTCGACGACATTCAGGGGCCTGACATGAAGCCCGCGGATGTGCAGGTCGAGGCGGTGGTGACCAATCTCACCGGCAGTTCCCTTGTCACCGGCACCGCCGAGCGGACGGTCACCAGCAATTTCGCGGCTGATGGCCTGACGCTCACCGTCAGGGGCACCGACCCGGCGGATGACAGCAACAAGGTGGATGCGAATCTCACCATGACCGGGCTTTCGGGTCTCTCGACCTCGAAGCTGGTGGGCGACATGGCCGATCTGCCGGCCGCGCTGCGGGCGGGCACTGCGATGGAGGGCAGCTTCAGCTTTGGCGGCGCGAATGCCGCAATTTCGGTCATCGAAGCGGATGCCGAGACGAAGATGACCGGCTCCAATGCCGGCGGGGATCTGACTTTCGCCATGAGCGCGGCAGGGCTGACCTATGGCGGCGGCGCGAGGGAGGCAAAGGTCAGCATCTCGGGCGACCAGATCCCGGTCCCGCAGGTCGATATCTCCTACAAAGAGGCCGCGTTCAATCTGGTCATGCCGATACTGAAATCCGACAGCCCCAGCGACTTCGCCTTCCTGACCAGGGTGGTGGATCTGACCATCTCGGACGAGATCTGGGCGATGTTCGACCCGACCAGCCAGTTGCCGCGCGACCCGGTAACGGTGGTGCTGGATACCAAGGGCACGGCGACGCTGAATGCCGACCTGACGGACGAGGCTGCGCTGGCCGGGCTGGACGGCGCGCCGGGTGAGCTGCATTCGCTCGACCTCAATGCGCTTCAGTTGAAGATCGCTGGGGCGGAACTGACCGGTGACGGCGCGCTGACCTTCGACAATACCGACACGACCACCTTCGAGGGCGTGCCGGCACCCAGCGGCAAGGTGAACCTCATGGCGACGGGGGTGAACGGGTTGCTCGACAAGCTGATGGCGATGGGGTTGGTGCCGGAGGACCAGATGATGGGCGCGCGGATGATGCTGGGCATGTTCGCCAAGGTGGATCCGGCGACGGCGGATACCATGACCTCGGAGATCGAGTTCACCGACAAGCATCTCTTCGTCAACGGAATGCAGATTCAGTAAGCCGCTGCGCGGAACGGCGAAGAGAGGGGGCTTGAAAGCCCCCCTCATGCCCTTGCGGGCAATTCACCCCCCGGGGAGAATATTTTTAGACAGAAAATGCAGCGAGAGACGCCGGGCTTTTGCCAAAGCACCAGGTGTCGGCTATTGCGGGAACGGGATTGATCCCGGCCCGGTGTATCCTCGGCCGAAACGCAACCGGTTGCGGCGTCAATCTTTCTCGATGATCAGGGAAGCCCCGGGGTCAATCGACATTCATCCCGGCTCAGGTGACTTTGTGGGCCTCCACTTCCGCCGTCGACACTCCATGCAACAGAAGGGCAGTGCCCGCTCGCAGGGGGGCTGCATAAGCGTTGTGGCCTGCCCGTTATGGTTCGCCATGCCCAAGCTAAAATCCCGGCGCGAACGTTACCGAAGCACTCGGGCCGCTGACGCGGCCGTTCCAGGCAAGGTGCCGGATCCGCACGGGCCGCTTGGCCGGGAGGCGACATCCCTGAAAGACTCATCGCCTGGAGAGCCTGAAACTCGATACGGCCCAGGATGGCTGGAGAGTTTTTCGTCTGATATCTGTGCGGCTTTTTTCAAGGCCGCTCATGTTGGCACGGCACGGCAAGTGTGCGATTTCAGTAGCCTTGCCTGTCCTTCGGGCCGTCCTCCGGTCGGTCAGAGTGCTGCATATTCGGCCGATGCACTGTCGTAGGTAAACCGGATCGGCACCGGTCGGTCGGTCCGCCAGACCTGCGCGCTGCCGCCGCCGATCAGCGCCAGCGCGCGGGCGGTGTCGGCGACCGCGCCACCGTAGATGCGGTTGGCCATGTTCAGCACGGCGGTTTCATGCATGGCGCGGCTGCCCGATCCGCAGGCATCCTTGACCAGAAGGATGCGCATCCCGCGTTCCACCCCGTCCTTGACGGTGGCGGCGACGCAGGCTTCGGACCAGCAGCCGGTGACGATCAGCCATTCGATGCCTGCCGACGTGATCGCGGCGTCGAGTTCGGATGCCGTGAAACAGCTTGCATCACGCTTGACGATCACCTGCTCCCCCGGCAGGGGCGCGAGTTCCGGCGAGATTTCCGAGCCCGGAGCCCCGGCGTCGCTGAAGGCGGAGCGGCCATTGGCCCCGACCGGGTGAAAGGGTCGCGCAGCGGTTTCCACCAGATAGATGCTATGCAGCACCGTCATTCCCGCCGTCCGGGCCGCCGCCAAAAGCCGGGCACAATGCGCCGCAACGGCATCGTAGCCGTCGACCAGATAGCGGCCGTCGATACGATGTTCCTCCTGCATGTCAATCAGCAGCAGCGCCGCCTTGCCGGGTGGCAATATCAAGGGTTCGTGCATCAGTGCCTCATCGGAGGTGTGGGCGCGCGGCGCGCGCGCATCTGCCGCGGTGTGCAGCCGAATTCCAGGCGGAAGGCGCGCGAGAAGCTGGAGGCGCTGACGAAGCCACAGGACAGCGCCACCGCGTCGATCTGGGATGAGGAATGCGTCAACAGATCGGCCGCATGTTTCAGCCGCAGCCGCCGCAGATAGGCGGATGGCGACAACCCGGTCTCGCGCTGGAAGGCGCGCTCAAGCCGGTCGGCGGATACCCCCATCCGGGCGGCGAGCATCCGGATCTCGACCGGCTCTTCCAGCGCCTGTTCCATCGCGGCGATGGCGGAAAGGACCATCTCGTCGCGCACGCCGGTGCGCAGGCGCAGCAACATGCGCTGGCGGTCGGCGTCGCGCCGCAAGGGGCTGTGGACGAACCATTCCGCCACCGCTCTGGCCAGTTCCGCCCCGCAATCGGCGGAGATCAGCGCCAGCATCATGTCCAGCGCTCCGATCCCGCCCGATGAGGTGAAGCGGTCCCGATCGATCACGAACAAGTCCGGGCGCATGTCGATTTCGGGGAAAGCCTCACGGAAGGCAGGCTGGCTGGTCCAGTGTAATGTGCAGGCATAGCTGTCGAGCAGCCCCGCGCGGGCAAGGAAGAAGGCAGCGTCCGCCACCGCGCCGACCGAGGCGCCCATACGGATTTGCCGCCTGATCCATGACAGAGCCCGCCCGGCCTTCAGGTTCTCGGCATCGCCCCCCGAACAGACGATGATCCTGTCGGCATCAGGTGCCGTCGCCGCGCCATGGTCGGGTTCGATCCTCAGCCCGTTCGAGGCGCGCAAGGGTTCGGCATCATCCGTCACCACCACCCAGTCGTAGACCGGCCGCCCGGCCAGCAGGTTTGCCGCGCGCAGGGGCTCCATCACCGCAGAAAAGGCCATCAGCGGAAAGCCGGGGAAAACCAGCAGCGCATGACGGATCGGTGCCGATCCACGGGAGACGGGGCCGGTGGGCGGGATATGGGGTCCGGGCGGCGGCAAGCGGATCATGGCGAAGGTTTCAGCGCAAGGCGCAGCCAGTATATCACCGGTTCGGCAGGCAGGGCCGAGAGGAAGCCGTGCCCCTGCATGGCAGCCACGATCAGCCGCCCGCCGGGCAGCGCCGCCAGCGCGGTTGAGGTGTAAAGCACCGGATCCGCCCCGGCGCCAAGGATCACCGTCGGCTGCGGCAGGGCAAAGCCCGTGGCCATGGGGTCATAGGCCGGGTTACCGGCGGCGATTTCCTCAGGATCGAGCCTGCGCTGGTAGGCGGCCAGCGATTTCGGCCCCAACCCGCTGCTTTCGTCGTCATCCGGCCCCTCAGGGAGCGGAATGGTCGAACTGCCGCCGGGGTAAAACAGCACTGCTCCCGCGATCCTCTTGCGCTCCGCCGCCGTCAGTCCGGCATGGCCCCAAAGCGCCACCATCCCGCCCGCGCTGTCGCCCGTCAGCCGCAGGCGGGGAGAGGTGCGCAACCGGCGGCGGATGGCGGCGATGGCGTCATCGGCCTGCGCGGGCAACGGATGTTCCGGGGCAAGGCGGTAACGGATGGAGAAGACCGGCACGCGGGTGATATGGGCGATCCAGGCGGCGACCACACGGTGGGTCTCGGGCGAGCCGACGATGAAGCCGCCGCCGTGGAAATAGAGGATCGGCACCCCCGCCGCCTCGCCTTCGGGAAGGAAGGCCAGGCCGCCGGGGCAGCCGCCTTCGGGCGGCAGGGGGGC
This sequence comes from Gemmobacter sp., assembly GCA_031260425.1. Taxonomy (GTDB): domain Bacteria; phylum Pseudomonadota; class Alphaproteobacteria; order Rhodobacterales; family Rhodobacteraceae; genus Gemmobacter. The sequence goes on along the minus strand of JAIRJX010000113.1, from coordinate 15,909 downwards.
GATGGCCACGTCATCGGGCAGGACCGGGCTCACCACCTCGGGCCGGGCGTCGCGCCAGCGGCGCAACTCTGCCGGGTCGCCGTTGATCCAGTCGGGCGCGGACGGATCGCCGTCCATGTCAGTGCCAGTCCTGCCTGCGGAAGGCCTCGGCCGCGCGCGCCACGGCGTCGTCGTCGAGCGTGAAGCCGAGGCCGGGTTGACCCTGCAGCGCCAGCCGCCCCCTTACCGGTGTCAAGCCTGGGCTCTCCACGATGTCCTCGCGCAGGAGTTGCCACATGATCTGGTTGCCGTCATCGAGGTTCGGGATCGCCCGCGCCGCGTGATGTTCGGCGCAGGTGGTGATACCGGTCGTCATCGAGGAATGAATACAGATGTTCAACCCTGCCCCTTCGGCAATGGCGGCGGCCTTCAACGTGGCGCGCAGCCCCCCCACCTCGCGCGGGCCGACGGCGATCATGTCGGCGGCGCCGGTGGCACAGGTGCGGAACACCTCGTCCAGCGTGAACACCGCCTGATCCGCGCCGATGGCCACGGGCGAGCGTTCGGTGACGCGGCGCAGTGCCTCTATCGACCGGCTGGTGGTGGGCTGTTCGATATATTCGATGCCGTAGGGCGCGAATTCCGTTATCCGACGGATGGCGGTAGAGACATCCCAAGCCTCGTTGGCGTCGAGCCGCAGGCGGGTGTCGCCGATGGCCTGCCGCACCAGGGGCACCACCTGCCGGTCATGCGCGGCACCGACCCCGACTTTCAGATATATCACCGGCTCGTTGATGGCTGTGGCATGGGCGGCGTCGGCTGCGATCTCCTCGGGCGTCTCGCCTTGCAGGAAGTAGAAATAGCCCACGTCGGCCCGCCGCTGGCCCCCCAGCAGATCCCAGACCGGCCGGCCAAGCAACTTGCCCTGCAGATCCAGCGCCGCCATCTCGATGCCGGACTGCAACTGGTTGCCATAGCGGGGCATGTTGCCACCGAAGGTCAGGAACAGCGCACGATAGGCATCGGCCCAGTTCGCCGCGATATCGAAGACCGGAGTGCCGATCAGCCGGCGGCCGATCTTTTCCAGTACGCGCGCCTGGGCCGTGGCATCGGGGGCGGTCGTCGTCTCGCCGTAACCCACGGTGCCGTCCTCGGCCTCCATCCGGATCAGGTTGACGTGGAAGGCATGTTCCACCCCCTGCGACCAGATGTAGGGAGTTTTCAGCGGAAGGTGCAGGGGTGTAACGTGAAAAGCCTTGATCTTCATGTTCATGTGCCGGGCAAGGTTGGAGTCAGGCCGACAGCCAGACTTTTTCCAGATGGGCCTCGAAGGCCTGCTGCATGTCAAGTTCGTTCACACCGGGCCGGAAGGAACGGTAGACCGAACGCCAGTAGGGCTGGATGATGACGCCGGCCTCTCGAAGGATCGTCTGGATCTCGCGCATCAGGGCGCGGCGGGCTTCGACATCCGGTGTGGCCAGCGCCTGGTTCAGCAACTCGTCGAAGCGGGCATCGGAAAAGGCGGTCTCATTCCACGCCTCGCCCGTGCGATAAGCCATTGCCAGAACCTGGACCCCCAGCGGGCGGCCGTTCCATTCGGTGGCCGAGAAGGGATATTTCGTCCAGTTGTTCCAGAAGGTCGCGCCGGGGAGGATCGTCCGCTTCACCTTCAGCCCGGCATCGCGCATCTGGCTTGCCACGGCATCACAGGTCATGGCCTGCCAATCGTCGTCGATCGAGATGAGCTCGTATTCGTGATCGCTTGCCCCCGCCTCTTCCAGCAATTGCAGGGCGGCGGGCACGTCGCGCAGATGCGGGCCGATATCTGAGAATTCCTCGTGCATCGGGCCGACATGACAGTTCGCCGCCGGCTCGCCCGCACCGTTGACGCCCAGTTCCAGCACCACCGCATTGTCGACGGCAAGCGCCGCCGCGCGGCGGATGCGCAGGTCCTGATAGGGTGCCTGTTCCATGTTGAAGCGGCAGACGACGGTGGATCCGGTGGCAATGCCGCTGGTCGTGGCTCCGGCTGCCTCGAACAGGGGCAGGCTGTCGGCGGGGGTCTCGTCGGTGGCGTCGATCTCCTCCGCCTCGAAGGCCGCCGCTGCCGCTGCCGGATCAAGGCCGAGGTCGACCCATCTGATCCCGTCCAGCCAGTGTTCACCCTTCCACCACGGCGTTGCCTTGCGCTTTACCTCGGCACCCACATTGGGTTCCCACGAGACCAGCTCGCAGGGGCCGGTCGAGATGGCAAGCGCACGGAACGGATCCTCGTCGCCCTCATAGCTGCGATGCATGATCAGGGCGGGATAGTCGGTGAGCCCCGCGATCAGCGTGATGTCGGGGCGCGGCATGTGGATGCGCACCGTCAGATCGTCCACCCGTTCCAGCGTGCCGGGGATCAGCGTCTTCGTCGCAGGGTCGACCAGCACGCCGAAGCGCGACGCCATGGAGTTGCCCTCGACATTGCCGTCGCACCAGCGGGTCAGGTTGTGGATCACGTCGTCGGCGCCGAAGGCGTCGCCATTCGACCACATAATGCCAGGGCGCAGTTTGAGCGTCAGGGTCTTTGCGTCGTCGCTGGCCTCCCACGCCTCCATGAGCCACGGCTCGAAGGTGAAATCGCTGCGCCAGCGCACGAGATATTCGTTTACCTGCCGTGAAATCTGCGCGATCTGGTGACCGTCGAAGGCGCGTGGATCGCGGAAGGGTTTCACGTTCATCGACATGCGCAGGATGCCGCCCTTCTGCGGCGCGGCCTCTTGCGCCCGGGCCGCGCCCGCGCCGAGGGTAAGGCCGCCAAGAGCGGCCGCCCCCGCAGAGGAGACGCCGAAGGCCGCCATGGTGGCAAAGAACTCGCGCCGATTCAGGTGACCCTCGCGGAACTGGCGGGCGACGGGTTCGGCCATCGGATGCAATGAACGGTCAGTCAACATGAGGCGGGTCATCGTCGGCTCCTGTTTGCGGGTCTATCCGAGTATTTCCCGCGATCGCCCCTGCGACTTTGCGCCGTTCCGCATATTTTGTGCCGTAAGCCGCGCGGTGGGGGTGTGGGCGGCCTGATAGGCTGGACGGGTGCCAGAAACCGTGAGGAGCAGCCCATGGAAACCTTTGCCGTCACCCGCACCGAGATCGAGGAGGTGGCTATCGCTGCCTTGGTCGCGCATGGTGCCACTCCCGCGAATGCCCGTCCGGTGGGCCGTGCGATGGCCCTGGCCGAGGCAGAGGGGAACACGGTCTGTGGCCTGTTCTACCTGCCGCATTTCTGCGCGCATCTGACCAGCGGCAAGGTGGATGGGCGGGCGGTGCCACAGGTCACGGGTACCGGCGGTGTGGTGTGCGTCGATGCGGCCATGGGCTTTGCCCACGCGGCATATGAGGCAGGTCTGCCCGCCTTGCTTGCGGCGGTGGCGAAACAGGGTGTGGCGGCCATGAGCATCGCGCAATCCTACAATGCGTTGGCGCTTGGCCATTTTGTTCGTCCGCTGGCGGAACACGGACTCGTCGCATTGGCGCTGTCGAACGCGCCGGCCTCCGTCGCGCCGCCGGGGGCACAGGCACCGATCTTCGGGACCAACCCGCTGGCCTGGGCCGCGCCGCTGGCGGGAGGTCCGCCCGTCGTGGTGGACCAGAGCATGAGCGCGGTCACGAAAACCGCGATCCTGCTGCGGCAGGCCACCGGTCAGGCGCTGGAGCCGGGCTGGGGGCAGGATGCCATGGGCCGGCCGACCACCGATCCGGCTACGGCGCTGGCGGGGTCGCTGTTGCCGGCGGGTGGGCAGAAGGGGGCCAATATCGCGCTTCTGGCGGAAATCCTGTCCGCCGCCCTGTCTGGATCGGCCCTCAGCATGGGGGCCAGCCCGCTTTCGGCGCCCGAAGGTGGGCCGCCGCGGCTGGGGCAGTTCGTGCTGGTGCTGGACCCGGGCCGTTTCTCGCCGCTTTTCGCGGTGGCCATGACCACGCTTGCCGCGCAGATCGCCGCGCTGGGGCTGCGGCTGCCCGGGACGCGGACACCGCATGACCAAGCCAGCTTGCCCGCGTTGCTGTGGCAGCAGGCGCTGGCTCTGACCGGAAGCATGCGCTGATCCTCGGTCAGGGCGGGGGTCGATGAAGAGAAGACCCCCGACGTCATGGTGCCGTTGCCGCCTGTCGCGCGCGGTGATCGAACGGGCGTTGGAGGGGGGCGGTCACCGCGGCGCTGGATCCGCCGGTCAGTGCCCATCTGGCTGCCGAGCCGCGCTCCGTCATCTGCGATGAGATCACCAGCGCTGGACCAATTTGTCGCCGAGGGCTGCCGGTCCGCCGGCAACGGGAACGCGACCTGACATATGATGGTCCATGGCATTGCGGTGGTGCACCATCGCCGATGATGTGGTGGTGGTGAAGGAGGGCGGGGCGCAACGAAACGGTGCCGTCATCCCCTCGTCCATCCCTATACTGAGCTGCTGCTCGCTTCGGCCCTGCGCATGGGCCCGGGCCGGCTGGGTGGCTAGTGCCACCGATCGGGCCAGGCCATCCAGTCACGGGATGATCTGGCCCGGATGGGCGTCAAATCCCGTGAAAACCCGATCAAGTTCTTTTCCCGTCTGATTGCCGCCGCAGGATGGCGAAACTCGGCCTGCGGGCGGGGGGCCGAAGAATGAGCGCGGATCATTCATTATCGTCTTCCCGGACGTCCGCTGCCGCCTGTCTGACTTCCGGTGGTCCTGGTCTTCGGCCGGATGCGGTGATGCCGACGGGCTGCGAGAGCCTCCCAGGCCTTCCGCACATGGCTTTCATCGCCTGAGGCTTGCGCAATGTCTTCCGGCGGCTTAGCTGCGAAGAGAAACAGGAGGATGCGCCGATGACCGATCTTGCCATGCTTGCCAGCGCCATGCTCGATGCCGCCCGCAAGGCGGGGGCGGAGGCCGCCGATGTGCTGGCGGTCGAGGGGACGGCGCTTACGGTCGATATCCGGCGGGGCAAGCTGGAACAGGCGGAGCGGGCCGAGCAGGTGGAGTTGGGTCTGCGGGTGCTGATGGGTGGTCGGCAGGCTTGTGTCTCGGTCTCCGATACCTCGGCGCGCACGTTGACCGATGCGGCAGAGCGGGCGGTGGCCATGGCGCGTGAGGCGCCGCAGGACCCCTATGCCGGGCTTGCGGATCCGGGGCAACTGGCGCGTCACCGTGATGCAGCGACACTGGAATTGGCCGATCCGGCGCCAGAGCCTTCGGCGGCACTGCTGGAGGCGACGGCGCGGGAGGCAGAGGCCGCCGCCATGGGGGTTACGGGTATCCGGCAGGTGGAGGCCTCGGCCAGCCATTCCCGGCGCCAAGTATATCTCGCGGCGAGCAACGGTTTCACGGGCGAATATGCACGGAGCTCGACCTCGGTTTCCGCAGTGGCCTTCGTTGGTGAGGGCACCGGGATGGAGCGCGACTGGGCGGCAGAGGGGCGGACCTTCCGCGCCGACCTGCCGGAGCCGGAGGGCATCGGGCAACTGGCTGCCGAACGGGCGCTGGCGCGGCTTGGTGCGCGCAAACCCGTAACCGGCAGCTATCCGGTCCTGTTCGACGAACGCATTGCGCAAAGCCTGATCGGGCATCTGCTCTCGGCGATCAACGGCACCTCCATTGCGCGCGGCTCAAGCTGGCTGCGCGATGCGTTGGGCCAGCAGGTTCTGCCGCGGGGCTTGTCGCTGATCGAGGAGCCACATCGAGCGCGCATCTCCGGCTCGCGGCTTTTCGACGCGGAGGGGCTGCCGACGGCACGGCGGCTGATCGTGGAGAACGGGATGCTGACCGGCTGGACGCTGGATCTGGCGACGGGGCGCAAGCTCGGTATGGCCTCGACCGCCAATGCAGCACGGGGGACGGGGGCGCCGCCCTCACCTGCCACCTCGAATGTCGACCTGACGCCGGGCACCGCGACGCGGGCGCAGTTGATCGGGCAGATGGGGACGGGGTTGCTGGTCACCTCGCTCATCGGCTCCACCATCAATCCGACCACCGGGGATTATTCGCGCGGCGCCAGCGGCTTCTGGGTGGAAGATGGCGAGATTGCCTGGCCGGTGAACGAATGCACCATCGCCGGCAACTTGCGCGAGATGTTGACGGGGATGATCGCGGCCAATGATGCCCGCGCGCATCTGGCCACGCGAGTACCCAGCCTTCTGGTCGAGGGGGTGACGCTTGCCGGAAGCTGACCTGCCCCTTATCGCCGCGGTGGCGGAAGAGGCCGGGCAGGTGGCGTTGCGCTATTGGCGCAGGAACCCGAAATCATGGGAGAAGCCGGGGCTTGGCCCGGTAACCGAGGCCGATCTTGCAGTGAATGACCGGTTGCGCGGAGCCTTGCGCGGGGCGCGGCCGGACTATGGCTGGCTGTCGGAGGAAGACCCCGACGGACCGGAGCGGCTGTCGGCGGCGCGGGTCTTCATGCTCGACCCGATCGACGGCACCCGGGCCTTCATGGCGGGGGAGGAGCACTTTGCCGTCTCGCTCGCGGTGGTAGAGGGGGGCGTGCCGGTGGCGGGCGTAGTGCATCTGCCGGCGCTTCAGCTGACTTATGCGGCCGCTGCCGGTGGTGGTGCCACGAGGAACGGCCAGCCGATCCGGGCGAGCGGGCAGGCGGGGATCGAGGGAGCACATGTGCTGACCACCTCCGCGAACCTTGCGCCAGAGCTCTGGTCCGGGGGTGTGCCGGATCTGAAGCGCAGCTTCCGCGCCTCGCTGGCCTACCGGCTCTGTCTGGTGGCGGAGGGGCGGTTCGACGGAATGCTGACCCTGCGCCCGGCCTGGGAGTGGGACATCGCGGCGGGATCGCTGATCGCGGAGCGGGCGGGGGCCGTCGTCTCGGATCGGAAAGGGGCGCGGCTCGGCTTCAACGCGGCGCATCCGCAGGCAGAAGGGATCGTCGCCGCTGCGCCGGGGCTGCACCGGGCATTGCTGGTGCGGCTCTGTGGCTGAGCGGCTGAACCTCTACCTGCCGAAGCATCTGCGCCAGGGGCATGAGGCGGGGCAGGTCAACATCCTGTCGCGCCTCCTTGCTGCCCTGCCCGGATGGGAGATCGCCTGGCACCCCGAGGCCGAGGGCGCCACCCAGCCCCATGCCGGTTTCGGCCTGACCCATATGCAGGAGCCGCGCCGGGAAGGCGTGCTCTGTCTGCGGCGGGCATATTGGTATCCGTTCTGGCGGATCGAGCCGACCAATGAGCGCTGGAACTTCGCGGTGGCACGCAAGGCGCCGGATTATCGCCGTATCCCGCCACAGGCACGCGCTTTCCATGCAAGGCTGGCTGAACGGGTGCTGGCGGGACGGTCGGTGACGCGGGAAGGGTTTGTTTTCGCGCCTCTGCAGGGCATGCTTTGCGAGCATCGCTCGTTCCAGAGCATGAGCCCGGTTGCCATGCTGGAGGCGACGCTGGCCCTGCAGTCCCGGCCGGTCATCGCGACCTTGCATCCATCCGAGACCTATTCGGAGGCCGATCATGCCGCACTGGAGCGGCTGGCGGAGCGGCATCCGCGCTTTCGTCTGGTAGCGCGGCCTGCGGCGGATCTGATCGCAGCCTGCGATTTCGTGGTCAGCCAGAATTCCTCGGCCGCGCTGCAGGCGATGATCGCGGGCAAGGGGGCGGTGCTGTTCGCGGGCATCGACTTCCATCACCCGGCGGGCTCGGTGCCGCGCGACGGGTTGGCGCGTGCCTTCGAGATCGGGCAGGCGCCGCCGGCGCGGATCGCCGACTATCTGTGGTGGTTCCTCCGGCAGGAGGCCATCGAGGCGCAGGCGAAGGATGCGCCGGCCCGTATCCGCACCATTCTTGCCGCGCAGGGGTGGCCCTGCGCCTGAGGTTCGGCAGAAAAAAGGCGGCCCGTTCCCGCGTCTGCAAGGGTGGATCAGATTGCGGATTTGATCCAGTTGGCCAGCGCGGCCTTCGGTGCGGCGCCGGTCTTGTTTGACACGACCTGGCCGTTCTTGAACAGGAACAGCGCCGGAATGCCGCGTACGCCAAGCACGGCCGGGCTATCGGGGTTTTCGTCCACATTGACTTTCACGATCTTCACCTTGCCGGCGAGTTCGGTGGCGAGCTCTTCCAGCGCCGGGCCGATCTGTCGGCAGGGGCCGCACCATTCGGCCCAGAAATCCACGACGACCGGGATCGGCGACTGGCGCACTTCGGCGTCGAAGGTGGCATCGGTGACGGCTACGGTTGCGGCGCCCATGATGGTTCTCCAAGGGAATCTGTCGGAGAATGAAAGTAAGGAACCGGTCCGGCATCGTCAAGAAGTTGCGGCAAACGCATGACGGACCTCAGCATATCGCCGTGGCGGGAGGCCGCGGCGGCCCTCAGGGCCGGGGTGGGCGGGCCGTTCCCGCCCATCCGGAGGGGCCCCCTGGCGGGGATCCTGCCGGGCGGCCTGACCGGTTCAGGGAACGCCGATGTATCCGTCCTGCTAAGCTACCCGCGTGAACTCGCGCCATGTCGTCTGTCATGTGGGGCGCCAGGACAGAGGTCATGGTTTTCTTATTCACCGCATGAGTCCTTCACTACCCGGAACAAGGTGTGTAGCCCCGCCGGGCAGCGCTGAGTTCTCCCCTCAGTCGGGTGTTGTGCCGGAGAGTCGGAGCAGAGGGTAACGGTAAAACCAAGCGCCGAGTGAGCCCGCGTCAAGCCCGGAACAAGACTCGAAGTGCCGTCGGGCCGCGCCCGACCGCCCGCCGGGCGCTTTGTTACCACAGGCGCGGGGATCGAACATTAGGTGTGGTTGCACCATAAAGTGCAGACCACAGCCGTTGCAGTGCCCACCCGCGGTCGGGCGCTGCACACGGTTGCACGGGGTGTTGAAGGCAGAGGTCGCGCTTTCTTGGGTGGGCGCTGTCGTCAGGGATTGACCTGCTGGTCCAGCCACGCTGCCGCCGCCCGGCCGGCGTGACGGCCGGTGGCCCAACAGGCGGTGAGAAGATACCCCCCAGTGGGCGCCTCCCAATCCAGCATCTCGCCCGCGGCGAAGATGCCGGGCAGGGCGCGGAGCGCCAACCCTTCGGTCAGGCTGCTGCGTGTGATGCCGCCCGCCGAAGAGATCGCTTCAGCCAGCGGGCGGGGGCCGCCATGGCGGATCGGCAGATGCTTCAGCAGCGGCGCGAGGTCGGCGGGCAGCGGGCGGGCCATCTCCATCACCAGCGCGATGGCGGCTGGCAGGAGCCCCAGTTTGCGCAGGCGGTTGGCGGCGCTTTCGCCGGGCTTCATCCGGACAAGGCGTGCGCGCAGCTCCGCCTCGGTCTGATCGGGGAGCAGGTCGAGCGCCAGTGGTGCGCCAAGGCGCAGCTCGCGGCTGACGGCGTAGATCCCGCCGCCTTCCAGCCCGCGTTCGGACAGCACGAACTCGCCCCGCTCGCGCCGCGCGCCCACAATCAGCGCGGTCCCCTTCACCGGCTGGCCGAAATGCCGTATCATATGCGCCGACCAGTCCATGTGGAACCCCATATTGGCGGGGACGAAATCGCTCACGCTCACGCCCTTTGCCCGCAGCCAGGGCACCCAGGCGGCGTCGGAGCCGAGGCGCGGCCAGCTTGCGCCGCCAAGCGCCAGAACGGTGACCCCGGGGCGCAGCACCCTTGCCCCCTCCGGCGTGTCGAAGCTGAGCGCCTCGCCCTCAAACCCGGTCCAACGCCAGTGGGTGCGCAGCGTGACACCCTTGCCCGCCAGCCGCAGGAGCCAGGAGCGCAAGAGTGGTGAAGCTTTCAGGCCGACCGGAAACACCCGTCCCGAGGAGCCTGTGAACACCGGTTGCCCCAGTCCTTCGCAGAAGGTGCGCACTTCGGCGGGACCGAACCGGATCAGCATGGGCACGAGCCAATCGGAATCGTAATGTACGGCGAAGGCTGCCTGCGGCTCGTCCTTCGTCACGTTCAGCCCCGACTTCCCGGCCATCAGCAGTTTGCGCGCGGGTGTGGGGCGAGCCTCGGCCACCGTCACCGCATGACCTGCATCGGCCAGCGCCTCGGCCGCCATCAGCCCGGCGGGGCCGGCGCCGATGACCAGCGCGCGGCTCATGCGGGTGCCTGTGCCAAGGGCATCATGCGCAACCGACAAGGCATCCGCGCCCCGGCGGCCATCAATGCCGTGGGCAAGGCTGCGACCAGTGCCGGCATCCCGGTCGGCTCAGGCCAGAACCCGAGTGTCGACACATGTTCGGATCGACGACCCATGCCGCACCTCCTGTGCCTGCCTTGGCAGAGCGTACGTCAGGGCGCAAGGGATCAGATCATCCGGATCGTCTCTTTCCCGACCGCCAGCACATAGCCGCGCCGCGCGATGGTCTTGACCAGCAGTTCGGACACCAACTGGTTGCCGAGCGCGTCGCGCAGCCGCTTCACCCGTGTCGCCCCCGCCGCCTCGTCGCAATCGGTTTCGGCACGGCCAGAGATGACGGCCTCAATCTGCGCGCCGGTCATCACCTCGTCATCCATCCGCGCCTCGGCGAGGACGGAAAGCGTTTCGATGGCGGCCTCGGTCAGCTTGAATTCCAGGTCGTTGATATAGACCGCCCGGCTTTCGCGGCTGATCATCAGCGAGGAAACCGTGATACCGGAGCGCTGAATGGCCGACATCCTGCGGTTCAGCGTGACGATGGTCAGCAGGAACACGAGGCAAGCCACCAGGAGCCCGGCCGAGAAGACCAGAAGCACGAAGATCACCATGCGGTAGCTGGCCAGCACCTCCTGAAAGGTGGTGCCGGATTGCGCGATGATCTCCAGCAGCTTGATTTCCGCCATCATGCGCAGGTCGTCATTGTCGACGAACAGCTTCTCTACCCGCGCGTTGAAGGCGTTGGCATCGGGCAGGGCCATGAGCAGGAACACCGCCGCCGCCCCGAGGATCAGCACGATGGCGACGATGCCGAAAGCGACCGTGCGATTGCCCGCGCGGAGGCTTTCAGTAACGGAGGAAGTAGTCTCCGGCACTCGACTGCCTTTCATTCAGGCCCTCGGGGCCAAAGATGGAGAGGATGTTCAGGAGTTTCCAGCCGCCTGCCGCGAGGCGCGGGGCAAGCTCTGCCTGCGCCGCATTGCTGTCGCAGTTGGAGACCTGCGCCACACCGTAATGCAGGCGCAGCGGATCATCGCGTTTGGCCTTGTAGTCTGCATAGCACTGGGCCTGCGCCGGCAGGGCCAGCAACGCGGTCAATAGGGCGGTAAGGGCGATGCGGGTCATGACCGGCTCCGGTTGCGTCAGAGCCATGATGGGGGCAGGGGGCCGGAACTTCAATATCACAGGCACGAGAAGCTGTTGTTATCGGATAACAGGGCGCCGTCATTGCCTGACGGCGGGGGCCCTGGCGAGGTTGCGGCAAAAGAGGAGAGCAGCCATGATCCCCGCCCGTCCTATCCGCCATCTCCAACTCCGCTTCGCACTGGTCGTGCTGGTCCTGGTCACGGTGCTGGCCGGGCTGGCGCTTTCGGCCCTGCCTGGGCAGCTTGACGCCGGCGCTTGCCGGATGAGCCTTTCGGATGGTGCGCATCGCAGTTGCGGGTTGTGAAACGGGGCTTTCCTTCTGGTGCTGGATGGGGTTTCTGGCCGCATGGCCCGCCCCGTCCCCGACCTTACCCGCGAAATCGCTGTCCGCTCGCGCGGCCTCTCGCTGATTGCGGGTATCGACGAGGTGGGGCGCGGGCCGCTTTGCGGTCCGGTGACGGCGGCGGCGGTGATCCTTGATCCGGCGCATCTGCCGGAAGGCATCGGTGACAGCAAAGCACTGTCCTCCGCGAGGCGAGAGCGGATCGCGGCGGAACTGCATCTGTGTGCCCGCGTTGGTATCGGCCATGCCAGCGTCGCGGAGATTGACCGGCTGAACATCCTGTGGGCAAGCCATCTGGCGATGCTGCGCGCCGTGGCAATGCTGGGGGTGACCCCGGATTTCGCGCTGGTCGACGGCAACCGGTTGCCGGAGGGATTACCCTGTCCGGCCGAGGCGGTGGTGAAGGGCGATGCGCATTGCCTGTCGATCGCGGCGGCCTCGATCGTGGCGAAAGTGGCGCGCGATCGCATCATGGTGGATTTGGCGCAACAGCATCCGCAATACGGCTGGGAGCGTAACGCCGGTTACCCGACCAGGGATCATCTTCAGGCGCTTCTAGATTTTGGCGTGACCCCTCACCATAGGCGTTCCTTCCGGCCCGTCCACAACATCTTGTATCAAGGTGTTTATCTAACTCGTTGATTCAAAAAAGAATTTGACGGAGAATCGTCTCTGACTCATCTTTGTTCCCAGGAAATCGGCACAAAGAGGCCGGGGGCAGAGGCAGTAATGACGACACGGAAGACCCCTGCGGAGGCTGCGTGCCTTCCGTTGAACCAGATCCTTGACGGTGACTGCATCGAGGTGATGAACGGCCTGCCTGTGGGTAGCGTCGATCTTGTCTTCGCCGATCCGCCCTATAACCTTCAGTTGAAGGGCGAGCTTCGCCGCCCCGACAACAGCAAGGTCGACGCGGTGGACGACCATTGGGACCAGTTCTCCAGCTTCGCGGCCTATGACAGGTTTACCCGGGAATGGCTTGCGGCGGCACGGCGTCTGCTGAAGCCGAACGGGGCGATCTGGGTGATCGGGTCGTATCACAACATCTTCCGGGTTGGTGCGGCGCTGCAGGATCTGGGCTTCTGGATGCTGAACGATGTGGTGTGGCGCAAGTCGAACCCGATGCCGAACTTCAAGGGCAAGCGGCTGACCAACGCCCATGAGACGCTGATCTGGGCCAGTCGGGATGAGGCGGCGAAATACACCTTCAACTACGAGGCGCTGAAGGCGCTGAATGACGGGGTCCAGATGCGGTCGGACTGGGTGCTGCCGATCTGCACCGGGCATGAGCGGCTGAAGGATGCAAATGGCGACAAGGCGCATCCGACGCAGAAGCCGGAAAGTCTGCTGCACCGGGTGTTGCTGGCCACCACCAATCCGGGCGATGTGGTGCTTGATCCGTTCTTCGGCACCGGCACGACGGGTGCGGTCGCCAAGATGCTTGGTCGCGATTTCATCGGGATCGAGCGTGAGGAAAGCTATCGCAAGGTGGCGGCCGAGCGGTTGTCGCGGGTGCGCAGGTTCGATGCCTCGGGGCTGGAGGTCACCGGATCAAGACGTGCCGAACCGCGGGTGCCGTTCGGTCAAGTGGTGGAGCGCGGCATGCTGCGACCGGGGGAGGAACTCTATTCCATCGGCAACCGCTACAGGGCGAAGGTGCGCGCCGATGGCACGCTGGTTGGTGACGAGGTGAAGGGTTCGATCCATCAGGTTGGCGCTGCCTATGAGAAGGCGCCCTCTTGCAACGGCTGGACCTATTGGCACTTCAAGCGCGATGGCAAGATGATCCCCATCGACATCCTGCGCCAGCAGATCCGCGCCGAGATGGAGGCCGACGAGGGTCAGCGGCACTGAGCATTCCACAAGATCACGGTTACGCCTGTGTCCCGGTTCCGCCAGGGCACACCTCCCCGCCATGGCTGCATGGCGGGGTTTTTTCGTATTTCGCACAGTAGAAAAAAGCGCGCGGTTCCCCGCGCGCCTTTCGATTACCTCGGGCCGGACGGATCAGCCGATGGCAGCGGCTTTCACATCGTCGTCGATATGGGGCATATACTGGCCGAAATTGTCGGCGAACATGCGGACGAGCTTTGCGGCCTGCGCATCATAGGCTGCCTTGTCGGTCCAGGTCGCGCGCGGGTCGAGAAGCTGGCTGTCAACACCCGGCACCGCTACTGGCACCTCGAAGCCGAAATTCGGGTCCTTGCGGAACTCGACGCCGGAAAGCGAGCCGTCGAGCGCCGCGGTCAGCAGCGCGCGCGTGGCCTTGATCGGCATCCGCTTGCCAACGCCATGTTTGCCACCGGTCCAGCCGGTATTCACCAGCCAGCAGGAGGCGCCATGCTGCGCGATCTTCTCCTGCAGCAACTTGCCATAGACTTCGGGCCGGCGTGGCATGAAGGGCGCGCCGAAGCAGGTCGAGAAGGTGGGTGTGGGCTCCGTCACGCCGCGCTCGGTGCCCGGTGTCTTGGAGGTGAAGCCCGACAGGAAGTGATACATCGCCTGCGCCGGGGTCAGCCGCGCGATGGGCGGCAGCACCCCGAATGCGTCGCAGGTCAGCATGATGACGTTCTTCGGATGCCCGCCCATGCCGGTCGTCGAGGCGTTGGAGATCGCCTCCAGCGGATAGGCGCAGCGCATGTTCTCGGTCAGGCTGGAATCGTGGAAATCGAGTTCGAAGGTTTCGGGATCGAAGACCATATTCTCGATCACCGTGGCGAAGCGGTGGGTGGTGCCGTAGATCTCCGGCTCCGCTTCGGCTGAAAGGTTGATGGTCTTGGCGTAGCAGCCGCCCTCGAAGTTGAAGGTACCCTTCTCGGACCAGCCGTGTTCGTCATCGCCGATCAGGATGCGCGAAGGATCGGCCGAGAGCGTGGTCTTGCCGGTGCCGGAGAGGCCGAAGAACACCGCCGCGTCCTCGGGTCTGCCGATGGCATGGTTGGCCGAGCAATGCATCGCCATCACGCCTTTCTCGGGCAGGAGGTAGTTCAACAGCGTGAAGACCGATTTCTTGTTCTCGCCCGCATAGGCGGTATTGCCGATCAGGATCAGCTTCTTTTCGAAATTGAGCGCGATCACGGTGTCGGAGCGGCAACCGTGCCTTGCCGGATCGGCCTTGAAGCCGGGGCAGTTGATGATGGTGAATTCCGGCACGAAGCTGTCAAGCGCCTCGCGCGCGGGGCGGCGCAGCAGGTGGCGGATGAACAGGCCGTGCCAGGCGAGCTCCGTCACCACGCGCACATCCAGCCGATGCTCCGGATCGGCGCCCGCATAGAGATCTTGCACGAAATAGTCACGCCCCTTCATGTGCTCCAGCATATCGGCATGGAGCCGGTCGAAGGCGTCGGGCGTCATGGCGGCATTGTTTTCCCACCAGATCTTGTCTTCGACACCGGGGCTGCGCACCACATGCTTGTCTTTCGGAGAGCGGCCGGTGAACTGACCGGTGGTACACAGGAACGCGCCCCCTTTGCCCAGACGCCCTTCGCCGCGCCGGATGGCCGCCTCGACCAGGGCCGGTTCGATGTCGTTGTAATAGACGTTGCCCAGACCGCCGATACCTTGCGCGTCAAGGGTGTGGCTGGGGTTCACGCGTCCATGCGTCATGTGCAAGCTCCCGGTGCCGCGAAATATGCGGCGTCTTCAGGTTCAGATCGGCAGCCCAGGCCAGGAAGGCTACCGGCCGGGCCGCAGCGGCGGGCCGACATCGGCCCTATAGCACGATGGCTTCCAAGACGAACAGCGCCCTTTCCCGAGGTTAGCGCAACCACGGGAGTTTTAGCGCAACCAATTGCCGGCCCCCCCCGGAAAGTGAGGCAAATTAGCCATTCCTTGACGCTTTTCGCTTCTGCTGACGCATGGTGGAGGGGACGATTCGCAGTTTGATGTTGATTCCTGAACAAGGAAAAACCAACATGTCCAGAAAAACAGAACGTTGAGCAGTCGCAGTACAGGAAAATCAAGATGTCCCGGATAGCTCTGGTGGACGATGACAGGAATATCCTGACGTCGGTTTCGATGACGCTCGAGGCCGAGGGCTTCGAGGTGGAGACCTATAACGACGGCCAGTCGGCGCTTGATGCTTTCAGCCGGCGCCTGCCGGATATGGCGGTGCTCGACATCAAGATGCCCCGGATGGACGGAATGGACCTGCTGCAACGGCTGCGGCAGAAGACGACCATGCCGGTGATCTTTCTCACCTCCAAAGATGACGAGATCGATGAGGTTCTCGGCCTGCGCATGGGGGCGGACGATTATGTGAAGAAGCCGTTCAGCCAGCGGCTGCTGGTGGAGCGGATCCGCGCCCTGCTGCGGCGGCAGGAGGTGATTTCCTCCGGCGAGACCAGCCCGACGGAGGAGGCCAATATCATGGAGC
>JAIRJX010000257.1 GCA_031260425.1 Gemmobacter sp. | reverse complement strand
CGCGGCGATGTGTGGCAACCGCGAACACCTCGCCGCCCTCGATCATCTCGCGGACAGCGAGGCAGAGAACCCCGTGAAAATCCGTGTGCCCATGGGCATCGCAGCGCGCGGCCCACCGCTTCCAGAGATCATCGACCCGCTTGTTCAGGGCGGGATCGCTGGTCGCGGCGCGCGGCCGGATCCCGGTGCCGACGATATTGTTGACCAGAACCTGCACCGCCTGCGCGGCGATGGGGTTGTTGCGGACGAGATCGCGCATCCGGTCGCGCAGCGTGGCCCCGGCAGCGGCGATTTCCGTATCCGCCGCCGCGCCACCGGCTTTCCAGCCCGAGGTTCCGCGCCCGCGTGCCGCCGCTTCATACCCGCGCCGCAGGTTCGAGATCGCCACGCGGGCGGCATAGCGCCGTGCGGCCGAGCGCGGGGCGACAACCGACAAGGCAGCATCCATCAGGCCCCAGCGCACGTCCGGGGTGGTATCCTTCGGCCCTGCCATGGTCAGTTCCGCCGGAAACTGGCGAAGCCCGCGACCGGCAGCGGACGGCCCGATCCGGTCGCCATTTCGCCCTCGATCGTGCGGATGCGGCTCAGCAGGTCGGCGGCAGACCCGTATTCGAGGGTCTTGCCATCATAGCTGACGCGCAAGGTGCCCGAGGCATAGGCCCGGCGCAGGGCGTCGAGTTCAGTCTGTGTCCATGCCATCAGAACCAGCTTCCTCTTGGTCGATTGCCGAGCCAGCCCGACTGGCGGGGCGGCGGCGGTTTCAGTGCCTGCCGGTGCGGTTGACCGGCAGGTCGAGTGTCGGTTTCACGGCCGGCGTTCACCTGCTCGCGCAATTGCTCCCATCGGGCATCGTCCCAGCGGTCCATGCCCATCAGCCAGGCGGCGGCGCGGGCATAGACCCGGCAGTCCAGCGCCTCGTTCCGGTCGCGGGTCTGTTTCCATTCGAGGCGCTGGAACCCCTGCCGGGTCTTGATGGTCATCAACTGCTCGGCGGTCAGTTGCTTCGTCCATTCCGCCGTGGTGCCCTTCGGGATATGGACGAATCCGGCGGGCCAGCCGGTTCCGTCCGCGATTTCCTCGTCCGTGGGCGCGGCGAGGCGCAGAAGGCGATAGGTCTCCGACTTGAACACCGCGCCCGCGACCTTCCAGAGCCGAACGCCGCGGCGGAACTTGCGCCCGCCCTCGGTCACATCGACGTAAGTCGGGCCGTCCACCGGGGTGGATCGGTCGAAACCGCCGACGCCCTTGACCGCGATCACTTGGCCGTGGCCCATCTTCCGGCACCAGCCATAGACCGCGTCGGTGGTCGCGCCGTCGCCGGAGTCGATCGCCATCCGGGCGAGCGCCATCCGTGCACCGCCGGCATGGGGCCACGTCTCGACGAGGAACTCGGTCAGGTCGCCCCAGACATATTCCCGCGCCGTGTCGCCTTCCAGAACGACATGATCGACCAGCCAGCTTTCGAGGTTCTCGCCCCAACCCCAGACGTCGATCTCGATCCGGTTGCGCTGCACGTCCGCGCCGCCGGTCAGGATCAACACCCCCTCGGGGGCCTCGCCCAGATGCCAGTCCTCGCGTCGCTCGTAGAGGCGCTGCCAGTCCGGGGCCTCGCCCTTCTCCTGCCAGGTTTCGCCCAGAACGGTGTTTTTCAGGGTCTTGAGCGCGGCATCGTTGCCCTGCGCCTGTTCCCAGCTGCGGGCGATTTCCTCCCATGAGAGCCAGCCGAGCGGCGAATAAAGCCCGGAGATGTGGAACCCGACCACGCCGCCGGCCTCGGCGCGCTTGCGGGTCTCTTCATCGGCGGTCGGCTGCCAGCACGCCCCGTTGGCCTCATTCATCATCCATGTCTTGTGGCGTTCTGCGACAGGTTCCTCGCAGTGCTCGCAGATATAGGCCGCGGTCTCCGGCTGGCCGTTTTCCCAGCGCAGCCGCTCGAACTTCAGCCATTGCAGCGCGCCACAATGCGGACAGGGGAGGTGATAGCGCTGCTGGTCGCTCATCTCGTACTCCCGCTCGATCCGCGACAGGCTCCTGATGGTGGGCGTCGAGGCGAGAAACACCTTGGCCCGGTGCCCGAAGCTGATGGTGCGGGCCTCGGCCAGTGCGATCGGATCGCCCTCGCCGTCCAGATCGCCCGGATAGGCATCGACCTCGTCCAGAAACACCCAGCGCGCGGGCATCGAGCGCAAGCCCACGGCGCTGTTTGCGCCGGTCAGGATCAGCTGGCCGCCCGGAAATCGCTTGCCGAGAATGGTGTTGCCGCTGTCACGCGACCGCGACGGCATCACGAGATCGCGCAGTTCCCGGCTTTCCTCGATCAGCGGATCGATCCGCTGCTGCGACAGGCGTTTGGCCAGATCGACCGTGGGCTGCACGGCGAGGAACGGTCCCGGCGACTGGTGCATGCAGAAGCCGACCCAGTTGTTGCCGGCCTCGGTCGCGCCGACCTGCGCGGCCTTCTGGAAAACCACCCGTCGCGCCGGGCTGGCAGGCGAGAGGGCGTCCATGATCGCACGCATGAAGGGCGTGCGGGCGGTGCGATACGGCCCCGCCTCGCTGGCCGCGCGCGAGGACAGGATCCGGTGTCGGTCCGCCCATTGCGAAACCGTCAATGCGGGATCCGGCGCCAGCCCGGCCAGCCATGCGTTGCGGATATCTTCGGCCCCATCGAAATCAGCGAAGCTCAATTTTCACCTCCGCGAGGTCTGCCAGGTGCTTGCGCAGGTAGCTGTCCAGTACCTGTTCCATCCGATGGGCATCGACGCCCAGATCGGCCGCCATGTTGGCGGCAACGCGGGCGGGCCAGTTCTGCCAGGCATCGCGTTCGCGCCGCGCAAGATCGAACACCATGGCGGTGGTGCGCGCGCGGTCGACCAGTTCACCCTTCATCTTGGCGAGCTTGACCTTGGCGGTCTGCGCCTTGAGCACCTCGTTGGCCATCCGGGCGCGCAGGAACGACACCTCGCCGCCGGCAGCGCCCGGTTCCGGGTCTGCGCCGGCCTCGCGCAGGGTCTCTCCCACCGACTCGATGGCGGAACGCGGCACCGGCTTCGTCGCGGCTGCGGCGCGTGCGGAGCCTGCGGCAGTCGTCATGCCCAGCGCTTGTGCATGCGGCCCGTGCCGTTTGGCCGGGTCGGTCTGGCTGGCCCATTGTGCATCGGCCTTGACCGGGTCGATGCTGCCATCCGGCTCGGGCGTGATGCGTCCCGAGGCGATCGCCTTGCCCACCGCTGTGTGGCTGACGCCGCGATGCGCCGCATATTGACGGCGCGACATTCCCATTCGGCCTGACCCTTCCTGATCGTGCCCGAGCGGCCGGGGCGATTATATAAAGCAATGATATTGCTGCGATTATTCTACACTTCCGGCGGGCGATGCGCGATTCTGATTGCACGGAACCGATGCAACTCACACCCCGGAGACCACCCCATGACCACCACCGCCCGCACCGGAAAAGCCGGCCGCAACCGCGAAGCCGCCCTTGCTGCCTTTATCGGCAGGAAGGCCGAGATCGACGTGATGCTCGCCCGCCTCGCCGCCCTCAGCGACGATCATTTCAACGCCAGCCCCGACGAGGTGACCTGGGGCCATGTCGGCACGCTGGAGCACTACGCGGGCCTCCTGCGGCAGATCACCGACAGCGCCTTCGGCGAAGGGGAACATGCGCAATGACCCGGTTGACCGACACCCAGAGTCTCATTCTCAGCCGCGCGGCGTCGCGCCCCGGCAGTCTGGCCCTGCCGCTGCCCGAAAATCTGCGTGGCGGTGCCGCTGCCAAGGTGGTGGAGGCGCTCCTTTCCAAGGGCCTCATTGAGGAAGTCGATGCCGATATCAGCCGCGGTGAGCCGCTCTGGCGCGAGACGGGCGACGGCTTCGGGACCACGCTGATCGCCACCGAGGCCGGCCTTGATGCCGTCGGCATCGAGCCGCTGGTGGCAGGCGCGGTTGCCAATGCGCGGCGGGGGCGGCTGGATCGTGCCGCTGCCATATCCGCCGCCGCGCTGGAAAACCGAAAGCCCACCACCCGCACCGGCACCAAGCAGGCGGCGCTGATCGCACTTCTGCAACGTCCCGAAGGGGCGAGCGTCACCGAGGCCGTCACCGCGCTTGACTGGCAGCCCCATACCGTGCGCGGCGCCATCTCTGGCGCCCTGAAGAAGCGGCTCGGTCTGGCCGTTGTCGCCGGTAAGATCGACGGGCGCGGGACCGTCTATCGTATCGCCAGGGAAGGCTGAGCCCTGACGATCTCCATGGCACATCTCGACGCGCATCGAATGAGATGCTATATTCGCATTCATTTTAATGCTTGACGCGAGGCCCGCCATGGATATCACCCGAGACATCAGCCCGCTGACCGAGTTCAAGCGCGACTCGGCCCGCATGATCGCGCGCATGAAGGAGACCGGGCAGCCGCAGATCCTGACCGTCAACGGCAAACCTTCGGTCGTGGTGATGGACGCCGCCGTCTGGCAGGAGATGCAGGACCAGATCGACCATGCGGAAGCGGTTGCCGGGATCCGCAAGGGGCTGGCGCAGGCGCGGGCGGGCGAGGGGATCGAGGCCGGGCGTTTCTTTGACCAGCTGGCCCGGACGGAATGAAGCCGACGCGGGCCGTGATCGTCACGCCGCAGGCGGCGGGCGATCTGACCGAGGCATGGCATTGGCTGCGCGAGCGCAACCCGCGTGCGGCCGACGAATGGCTCGCCGGTATCCGGCAGGTGATCCTTGCTCTGGCCAGCTTTCCGGACGCTCATCCGGTCGCTCCCGAATCCAGCGCGTTTGATCTGGAGATCAGGCGCGTTCTCTTTGGGCGCACCACCCGCTGGCGGATTTACTACGCGCTGGTCGAGGATGCGGTGCATGTGCTGCATGTCAGGCATGGTCGCCGCAGCGACTGGCGACCCTGATCGTCTCGATCTGCATCATGTGCCCTCATCCATCGGCCAGCAGCTGAGCTGCCAGAGTTCGCAGCGCATGCGCTGCAACCAGCGGGACCACGCCGTTGCCACAGAGCCGAAGGCGGTCCACCCGGTGGGCCAGCCCATCAGCGCCTCGACGAACAGCGGGTTCAAGGTCCGGCGCCCATCGCAGGTATCGCTGCCAGCCAGCGGCGTCGTGAGGACCTGGCGGCCAAGCAGACCGTTCACAGGCGTGTTTGCCAATGTCGTCGCCCCGTCCTTGTGGTCCCGCGCGGTGGGGGTCATCCACATTTGGCTGGCATGGGTCAGGTCCGCCGATTTGCGGTTCCCTGCGCTCGGCTTGTTGCCATCCGTCGCCATCGGTGTCGGCCATTGCGCGGCGGTCGTCGCGAGGTTCATCCCGTGCTTGCCTGCTGCCTGCGAGGGCGTCGGTTTCGTCTGCCGGTTCTCGTTGGCGCTGGCGCGGGGCGTCGGCCAGAGCCGCAGCATCTCCGTCCGGTTCCCGCCACTCGACCGGATCCCGGAGCAGGCGCGCGGGGTCGGCCAGCTCGTCTCCCTCGCGGATGGCGAGGATGAAGAGACGTTCGCGCCTGTGGGGCGCGCCGACTTCCGCCGCCGTGAAGAGGCCTGCCGCAAGCTTGTAGCCCATGCCGACCAGTCCGTTGGCGACTTCGGGGAAACCGAGGCGGAGATGATGGGCGACATTCTCGAGGAACACGAAGGGTGGTTCGACCTCGGAGATGATGCGGGCGACATGCGGCCAGAGGTGGCGCGGATCGTCCGCACCCCGCCGCTTTCCCGCGACGGAGAACGGCTGGCACGGATAGCCCGCGCTGAGAACGTCCACTGCGCCGCGCCATGGGCGGCTGTCGAAGCTGGCAATGTCGTCCCAGAGAGGCGCGTGATCCAGGCTCGTGTCTTCCATCCGCGCCACGAGGACGGCCGCTGCATAGGCGTCCCGCTCGACGTAACCCACAGTTCGATATCCGGGGTGGGCGAGGGTGAGCCCGAGATCGAGTCCACCTGCGCCGGCGCAGAGGGAAAGGCCGAAGAGGCATGCCTCTGGTGATCCGGCAGGCAGGCCGGAGGCAGATATAACCAGGTCATGCATGGCCTCACGCGGTGGAATTGGGCTTGCGCGACGGTTTCGGTTGGGGATCGGGGCCGCTGGTCGACAGGGTGGCGTTGGCGGGAATCGCACCCGACCGCTCCCCTGAAACCTCGGCGAAGGACCGGCCATCACCCTCCAGCACCGCCGCGCCGCCGGTCAGGTTCTGCCAGCGCTCGACGGCCACATCGACATAGGCCGGGTTCAGTTCGATCCCGAGGCAGACGCGGCCGGTGGTCTCGGCGGCGATCAGCGTGGTGCCGGAACCCATGAACGGCTCATAGATCGCCTGGCCGGGGCTGGAATTGTTCAGCACGGGACGGCGCATGCATTCGACCGGCTTCTGCGTGCCGTGCACGGTCTGCGCATCCTGATCCTTGTTAGCGATGTGCCAGAGCGTGGTCTGCTTGCGATCCCCGGCCCAATGGCCCTTGCCGGTCTTCCTGACGGCATACCAGCAGGGTTCGTGCTGCCAGTGGTAATCCCCGCGGCTGAGGATCAGCCGGTCCTTCGCCCAGATGATCTGCGAGCGGATGTTGAAGCCGCAGGCGATCAGGCTGTCCGCGACCGTGGTCGCGTGCAGGGCGCCATGCCAGACATAGGCCACGTCGCCCGGAAACAGCGCCCATGCCTCGCGCCAGTCGGCGCGGTCGTCGTTCAGCACCTTGCCGGTGCGGGCTGTGGTCTGTCCCAGCGCCTGGTTGCGCCAGTTCGGATCATATTCAACGCCATAAGGCGGATCGGTGACCATCAGGAGCGGCGTCACCCCGGCCAGTGCCCGCTCGACATCCGTCGCCACGGTGCTGTCGCCGCAGAGCAGGTGGTGATGGCCGAGGATCCACAGATCGCCGGGCCGCGAGACCGGCTCGGTGGGTGGATCCGGGATATCATCCTCACCCTCGACCGCGCCGCCGGGCATCTCGCCGTTGATCTCGCCCATGAGTTCGGCCAGGTCCGCGTCGGTGAATCCGACCAGATCGAGGTCGAAGTTCAGTTCCTGCAGCGCGGCCAGTTCTGTGCGGAGCAGATCCTCATCCCAGCCGGCATTCTCGGCGATGCGATTGTCGGCGATGACCAGCGCCCGACGCTGGGTCTCGGTCAGATGCGCCAGCATGATCACCGGCACCTCGGTCAGTCCCAACTGCCGCGCCGCCATCAAGCGACCGTGGCCGGCGATGATCACGGCGTCCTCACCGATCAGGATCGGGTTGGTAAAGCCGAATTCGGCGATCGAGGCGGCGATCTGGGCGACCTGATCGTCGGAATGGGTGCGGGCATTATGGACATAGGGCACCAACTGCCCGGTCGGCATCATCTCGATCTGCAAAGGAAGCGATCTCCAAAGAAAAAGGCCCGCTGCCGATTGGCAGAGCGGGCCTGAAGGTGGACGGGCGAATGTCCGGGGACGGTGGGCGGGCTGGAAACCTGGCAACCCAGAAGTGGAAACCCCAGGTGGAAACCCAGAAAAAATCTTTGGCGCTAGCGGGTTAGCGCGCCTCTGCCCCCCGCATGGGATCGATCCGGCGGAGGAACCAGGGCCGGGGGGCGGGCACATCGCCCGGCCTCACCTCGCCTGATCATAGGTCGAATATGGGCCGAAACCGTTGATAATGTCGCGCCCTAAGTTCGACCCATTCGCGCCCTCACGGCGGTCCGTTTGTGCCCCCGCCGCCCGGTTTCGCGGCCTCGCCGTCACCCGTCGATTTCGCAACGCGCGGGCGGGCGCTGTTTTTCCCCTGCTTGTTCAATCTGTTGGCGATGGTCAACAGCGCCGCCGTCCAGCGTCGCCAGGCGGTCGAGCGCACACAGCCGACGGCGCGGCAAATCTGTTTCCAGCGATAGCCCTCGGCGCGCATCCAGACGATGCGGCGGTTGTCGATGATGGCCTGTTCGCTGTCGCCGCCGATCAGCGCCAGCCATTCCAGCGTCTCTTCCATGCGCTGGATCTCGCGGGCGTTGGGGATCACCCGAATGCGCGCTTCCTCGTAGCCATAGGCATGTCTGGCCTCATGGACATAATCCGGCCAGGAGCGGCCATAGCCCCGCGCGCCCGAACCGGGCGGGTTCGGCAGGCGCTTCAGCGTCAGCGCGGCTTCCTCGAAGCGATCCTCGATCTCGCTTGGTGTGATCATCGGCGGTCCTTTCCGGAGGTGACGAGAACGCCACGCGCCTGCATGCGCTCGAGGCTGACCAGCCCGGCTCTCAGCAGAGCCTGCGCGATGGCATTGGAGATGGCGCTGGGCGGCAGGTAGCGATCCGAGTTCACCCAATCGGCGAAAAAGCGCAGTTGCGGGGTGGTCCCGGCGCCCGGCGTCGCTGCACCCTGCGACGCTGCGGGTGCGCGAATGCGCGCCTGATGGGCCGCTCGCTCGGCATCGGTGAAATAGGCCCAGGTGCGGATCGGGCTGATGCGGATATGCGTCGTCCGTGCCCGGATCACCGGCAGGATATCGGCCTCAAGGTCGATGCCCTCGCGCAGCCAGCCGTCGATGATCTCGGCCGTGCCGGTGATCGCGGCCCGCGATGCCGGGCAGAGGCCGGGGCCGCCGGCGGCGAGGCAACGGGTCTGCGGGTCGGAGTTTTCCACAGGTCCGGTCCGACCCTCCTGTGTAGTAGTATGGTTATAAGGATGGTTCGGGTGAATCTGGTTCGCGGGGTGGGGTGAACCAGATTCACGGGTAACCCGCGAATGAGATTCACGGGGTGAACCCTGTTCACGGGTCGAGGGCAGCTTATCCACAGCCTCCGGCAGGATCGCATATTCGACCGTGTAGCCGTGTTTGCAGTCGCGCTGGCCCGCCTCGGAAAGCAGCCCGTCCCGGATGAGTTCGTTGATGGCGATCTGCACCGCGCGCCGGGACAGTTCGAGATCGCGGGCGATATTGGCCTTGGAGGTCCAGATGCCGCTGCCGTCATCGGCCGCCTTGTCGGCCATGTAGAGCAGCACCGATTTGCGCGTGGCCGAACCGACGACGCGGCGCTGGACCGAGGCCGCGATCAGGTTGCTCATCGTCGCCCTCCATCGAGGATTTCCTCGATCGGCCGGGTCTCGAAGGCGGTGGGCGCGATCAAGCGCAGCACCGCCGTCCAGTCGATGGCCGCCAATACCGTCCAGATCAGCATGCCGATGAGCAGGGCGAGCATGATCAGCGAGAGCGCGAACACGATCCCCCAGATCCGTGCCACGCCCGGTCTGTCGCCGCCGCCGCTCATCGCCCGCTCCTCCCGCGGCCGGCGGTCTTGCGGTTTTCCTGTTCCAGCAGCCAGTCGCGCACCGCGCCGCGCCGGTAGAGCACCTTGCGCCCGATCCGGATGCAGGGCGGGCCGATGCGCCGCGTCTCCCAGCGTTTCAGCGTGTCGGCGCTGACGCCGATGATGCCGGCCAGTTCCCGCCGCGGCATCCAGTCGTCGAGAAGGCCCTCATGGGCGGTCTCGGGGGTGATCGTGGTCTGATCGGTCATGATCGGGGCCTTCCCTCGTGATTGCGGGGCAAGCGAGAGCACGAGGGCGGGACCGGCGGCGCGGAATGGACCGGCGCGCGAAGCGCCGGAACGGCGCCGGTCCCGTGTTTTCGTGGGGTTTGCAGGCATCGGGGCGTGATCCGGCCGCGCCGGGCCGGGAGGCACGGTGCGGTTGCCGGTGTGTCGGCGTGGGTTCGGGTGGTGCGCGGAAGCGCCCGATCAACCCAAGCGTGCGGAAGGGCCAGAGTTGCCGGGCTGAAAGCCAAGCCTTTCAGAAAGCCCAACAATTCAGGATGTTTCCGATGACCTTACCGAAACGAGTATTCTTCACGCTGACCGAGGCCGCCGCGCGCTGGGGCTGCCATATTGCGGATATTGCCGAATGGGCGATGTCCGGCCATCTGGAGATCATGATCGCCATTCCGCCCACGCGCTTCGGAACCGAGACCCTCACCGACCTGGTGGTGATTGCACCCGGTGACATCATGGCGATGTTTCGCCGTTGCGGGACCGGCCCGCGCGAAGGGGTGATCCGGCGCGCCCGTGCATTGGGCGACGGCGAATGGAAGCATATCGCACCGGAGGACGAGGGGTTGCCGGTCACCCGTGACGACCTGATGATCCTTGCCGATGCGCTGGCCCGTTTCGAGGAAGAGCATGGTCTTTTCCGCCGGGTGGGCGCCGGCACGGCCAGGGGGTATGACTGGGACGGCTTCTACGGCGCCATGATCCTGCGCATCTTCCAGGGCGGCCTGCCCGAGAAGCAGGCTGACCTTGTGGCCGAGATGCAGGACTGGTTCATCGCCGCCGGTATCGACGGCGATGCACCGGACGAAAGCACGATCCGCAAGCGGGTCAGCCCGATCTGGCGCCGGCTGCGCGCGGAGGGGTGACGTCCTCGGCCGGGGATGCCGAATGCACCAGCCTCGGCCGCACCCGCATCATGTCGGCAACGGCGTTTACCCCGTCCCGCAGGGGCGAATCCATCAGATGGGCATAGCGCATCGTCGTGCTGGATTGCGAATGGCCCAGCAGCTTGCCGATCATCTCCAGCGAGGCCCCGCCGCTGACCAGAAGCGAGGCGAATGTGTGGCGTAGATCGTGGATGCGCACGCCGGGCAAGCCGGCCTCATCCTGAATACCCTTCCAGAAGCGGCGAATCTCCTGCACGGGCTGATCCTTGTCCGCGACATCGCCCGGAAACAGCCAGCCGCAACCGACCGGCACGGCGGAAAGCCTTGTCCGCACCAGTGCCGCTGTGTCGGCCGAGATCGGCACCCGGTGGATCCGGCGCTGTTTGGTATTGGCGGCGGGCTTGACCCATGCGCCGCGCTCCAGATCGAAATGCTCGAACCGCGCGGTCCTGACCTCACCCAGCCGTGCCCCGGTCAGCATGCACATGCGCACGATGCCGGCGGCGCGCTGATCTTCGGCCGCGCCCAGCGCATCGCCGAGCCGGGTGATCTCCTCCATGGACAGGTAACGCTCGCGTTCGGTCTCGACACGGCGGCGGAAGCCTACGGCCGGATTATCCGGGCGCATCTTCCACTGAACCGCGAGGTTGAACACCTTGCGCAGCATCTCGCCCGCGCGGTTGGCGCGCACGGGCGTGGGCTTCGGCGGCTTCAGGGGCGCGCGCCGTTTGGTCTTCGGCCTCTTCTTGGCCGGGCGCGAGCGCCCCTCGGCGATCAGGTTCAGCACCCGCTCGACATCGGCGGCGTCAATATCGGTCACCAGCCGGTGCTTCCAATGCGGCTCGATCAGTTTCTTCAGCATGGATTCCTGATCGGCCGCGTTGCGCGGCGCCAGATGCGCGGCATGTTCGCGCAGGTATCGGCTGACCAGATCGGGAAAGCGCGGCGCCTCGCGGATTTCCTCGCGCTCCGACAGCGGATCCAGCCCGCCATCGACGTCGCGGCGCAGCGCCTTGGCGCGCTCGCGGGCGGCGGTCACGTTCCATTCCGGCCAGCGCCCGATGGTCAGCCGTCGCTGCCGCCCGGCGGCGCGGTAATCGAACATGAAGCTGCGCCCGCCCGACGGATAGATGCAGATCGACAGCCCCAGCACCTCTGTGTCGAAAATCTGCCACGCTTTCAGGCGTATCCGGGCCGCCCGGACCAGCTTCTCGGTCAATCTTTCTCTGTTTCGCAAGACTTAAACCTCCGTTTTACGATCCGACACATGCGTAGAAGTGCCGGCTTATCAACGGGATGATGTGCGACCCGGAAGACAGGCGCGGACCGGCGCCAGAGGGCGGGAAAGGGCGCCGGTCAGGATGAATGGGGTTCTTGGGCGCGGATAGTAT
>JAIRJX010000240.1 GCA_031260425.1 Gemmobacter sp. | reverse complement strand
GCGGCGACATCGGCGGGGTGTCAAACAGCGCCGGTTGCGCTGCAGCAGCCGGGGCAATCCGCTCCGGCACCACCGGCACTGTCTCCGCCGGGCTGGTCTCCACCTTCGGCTCTGCCGCGGGGATGAAAGAGGGCGCGGCAGAGCCCATCGGGCGGCGATTCGGCGTTTCGGCCCGGTTCGCGGCCGAAGCATCGATGCCGGTCGCCACCACAGACACCCGCAGACTGCCGTCCATCGACGGATCGAGGGTGGAGCCGACGATGATATTGGCGTCGGGATCAACCTTCTCACGAATGATGTTCGCCGCCTCGTCCAACTCGAACAGAGTCAGGTCATAGCCGCCGGTAATGTTGATAAGCACACCTTTCGCGCCATTCAGGCTGATCTCGTCGAGCAGCGGATTGGCAATGGCCTTCTCGGCGGCCTGCACGGCGCGGTCGTCGCCCGCGGCCTCGCCCGTGCCCATCATCGCCTTGCCCATCTCGTCCATCACCGCACGCACATCGGCGAAATCGAGATTGATGAGGCCGGGCCGCACCATCAGGTCGGTCACCCCCTTCACCCCCTGATAGAGCACGTCATCCGCCATGGCGAAAGCTTCGGTGAAGGTCGTGCGCTCGTTGGCCAGACGGAACAGGTTCTGGTTGGGAATGATGATCAGCGTATCGACCACCTTCTGAAGCGCCTCGATCCCGACCTCGGCCTGACGCATCCGCTTGTTGCCCTCGAACTGGAAGGGCTTGGTCACCACGCCCACCGTCAGCACGCCCAGCTCGCGCGCAGCCTGCGCGATGATCGGCGCGGCGCCGGTGCCGGTGCCACCGCCCATGCCGGCAGTGATGAAGCACATATGCGCCCCGGCCAGATGATCGACGATGGCTTCGATGCTTTCCTCGGCAGCGGCGGCCCCGACCTGCGGGCGCGCGCCGGCGCCCAGCCCTTCGGTCTCTTTCGGGCCCATCTGAATGCGGGCATCGGCGCGCGACTGCTGGAGCGCCTGCGCATCGGTGTTGGCGACGACGAATTCGACCCCTTCGAGGTTTTTCTCGATCATGTTGTTCACGGCGTTGCCGCCGGCACCCCCGACACCGAACACCGTGATGCGCGGCTTCAGATCCTGCTGTTGGGAGGTCATCGTCAGATTCAATGTCATCGCCAATCCGCCTGCCTATACTTGAGCCACAACCTCAAGTGTTTTCTGTTTCAGTTCCGGGAGCTTGCATCGCACCTGCCCCCGCGCAGCCTGCCGCGCACCTGTCCCCGGCGCACACCCGGAATTATCCGCAAGTCTATCCACAGACGCAAACCGCGTCACGAAAAAAACACCATTTCCCAACAAAATATGGGGGTGGACCTGCCCGTCACCGGCGGGATTTCGCCAATTGCACAGGATATTGCGGGTTACCAGTTGTCCTTGAACCATTTGAAGGCCCTCTTGAGCGAGCGTGCCGGATATTTCTCGGCCGGGATCTCGAAATCCCACCATTCGTCCTGCGGATGCGCAGCGAAGAGGCAAAGCCCGACCGCCGAGGAAAACGCCGGTCCCGCCACCGCCGAGGGCAGGCCCTGGATGCGTAGCGGCCGGCCCAGACGGACCCGCTGGCCCAGGATGCGCGCCGCCAGCATGTCAAGGCCGGGAAGCTGGCTCGCGCCCCCGGTCAGCACGATCTGCTGGCTCGGCAGGTGGTCGAAGCCCGCCGCATCCAGCCGCGCCCGCGCCTCTTCGAGGATTTCCTCGACCCGCGGGCGGATGATGCCGATCACCTCGGTCCGGCTAACCTGGCGACGATCCTTCTCCCAGTCGCCGCTGTCGCCGCCGATCTCGATCATCTCGCGGTCATCCATGCTTGTCGCATGGACACCACCGTGCTTGGTCTTGATCCGCTCGGCAACCGTCATGGGGATCTGCAGCCCCTTGGCGATGTCGGAGGTGATGTGATCACCGCCCATCCGCACGCTGTCGGCATAGATCATGTGCTTCTTGATGAAGACCGATATGCCGGTGGAGCCGCCGCCCATGTCGATGCAGGCCGCGCCCAACTCCTGCTCGTCCTCGACCAGGCTGGAAATACCTGAGACATAGGCCGAGGAGGCGATGCCGGCAAGTTCCAGGTCACAGCGCCGGATGCAATGGAACAGGTTCTGCACCACGCTTGCCTCGACCGAAAGCAGGTGCATGTCGCAGGCCAGCCGGTTGCCGATCTGGCCGCGCGGATCACCGAGGCCGGAGCGGTGGTCAAGCGCGAAGTTCACCGGCTGGGCATGCAGCACCTCCCGCCCGTGGCCGATATCGGGCATGTCGCAGGCAGCCAACACCCGGGCCACGTCCTGCTCGGTCACCACGCTGTCCTGCAACTCAATGTCGCCGGCAAGGCCATAGCTGCGCGGCTCCGCCCCGGCAAAGCAGGCGATGACGTGATCGACCCGCACATTGGCCATCTTCTGCGCCGACTGAACGACGGTGCGGATCGCGCTTTCCGTCTCGCTCATCACGTGGATCTCGCCGAAGCGCACGCCGCGCGCGCGCGTGGTGGCGGCGCCGATGATGCGGAACTGCGACTGCCCCGCCATCGAGCCCACGCCGTCGGCATCGCGCCGCCGCTCCGGCCCGTCGAAGCGCAGCACGAGGCAGGCGGTCTTCGACGATCCGATATCGAGAATGGCGACCACGCCGCGCTGCATGGCGGCACGGCGCATGTGCCGCATGGTGCGTTGGGAATGATAAAGATCGGTCACGGCGCGCTCTCCACAGTCGCGAGGCCCCGCGCCCGGCGCATCTCGCGCAGCGCATTCGGAGCCAGCCGCAGGGTCGGGCGGAGCTGGTTACGCAGATCCACCGTCAGAATGTTTCGGTTCAGCAGGTCCTCGGCCTTGTCGAGCGCCAGCAGCCGTTCCAGCGCCCGCACCGGCTCGCGGGCGGGCAGCAGGACACGCTGATCACGATCCAGCACCAGATCCCAGCGCCGTTCGCCGACGCGCACCAGCCCACGGATCCGCGACAGAACCGGCTTCGCGGCGGCGACGATCGCCAGCGCCTCGGTCGCCGCCAGGTCCGCGCCCTCGCCCGCGATCACCGGCAGGTCCGGTCGGTCGGAGCGCGCCAGCACCTTCGCCACCCGCCGTCCAGTCGGATCAAGCAGGTCGAGCTCCGCGCCGCGCCGCCAGATCATCGCCGGCTGGCGCTCGCGGATCGCCACCGAGAGCACGCCGCCAGCAGCCACCGTCACCTCGGCGCTCGCCACCGCGTCAAGCATCTGGACCTGCTCCCTCGCCGCCGGAATGTCGAGATCGAAGCTCGAAATCGGCAGCCTGATCGCCAGCCGCCCACGGATCGCGGCATCGAGCGCGGGCGAGGCACCGGTAACCTGAAGCACCGAAACCCGGAATTCCGGACGGTTGACAAAAGTGTCGCGGAGCCCGCCCGCCCAGGCGATCAGGGCGGCGCGGCGCGTCTCGCTGCCCTGCCAGCCGCCGACAAGCAGCAGCACCAGAGCCACCGGCAGGCCAAAGCGCAGCAGGATGCGAAAGGCCGGGGTGAGCCACAGCCGCTGCATCCGGTAAGCCGCCCGCGTCGGTGCCGGATCGCGCCGCGCCGGCCCCCGCCCACCCTGCGGTCCCG
This sequence comes from Gemmobacter sp., assembly GCA_031260425.1. Taxonomy (GTDB): domain Bacteria; phylum Pseudomonadota; class Alphaproteobacteria; order Rhodobacterales; family Rhodobacteraceae; genus Gemmobacter. The sequence goes on along the minus strand of JAIRJX010000240.1, from coordinate 713 downwards.
TCTGCAGCATGGCCTGCATCGGTCCGACCTGCATCGGATAGCGGCGCTCGGCGGTCAGCGGTTGCATGACGCATCCTCCACGATCCAGCGGCAGAGCTCGGGAAAGCCTATTCCGCGCCAGGCCGCCTGTTCCGGGGCAAGTGAAGTCGGCGTCATCCCCGGCTGGGTATTGGTCTCCAGCAGATAGAGCCCGGCCAGCCCGCGGCTCTCGTCCCAACGGAAATCGGTGCGGCTGAGGCCGCGGCACCCCAGCGCCCGATGCGCACGCAAGGCGTAATCGAGGCAAGCCTCGGTGATCTCGTCCGGGATCTGCGCCGGCACCTCGTGGCGCGAGCCGCCCGCCTTGTATTTTGCGTCGTAGTCATACCAGCCGGCGGTGATGATGTCGGTCACCGCCAGCGCCTGGTCGCCCATCACCGCACAGGTGAACTCCCGCCCCGGCACATAAGTTTCCACCATCACCTCGGCGGGCATGGTATCGGCAAGCTGCGGCGGGCCATTGGCGGATTCATGCACCAGATAGACCCCGACCGACGAACCCTCGTTATAGGGCTTCACCACATAGGGCGGCTCCATCACATGGCGCATCCGCGCCTCGTCGCGCGACACGATCAGGCTTTCGGCCACCGGCAGCCCGGCGGCACGGAACACCAGCTTCGACTTCTGCTTGTCCATCGCCAGCGCCGAGGCGGTGACACCGGAATGGGTATAGG
>JAIRJX010000049.1 GCA_031260425.1 Gemmobacter sp. | reverse complement strand
GATCACCGGGAAACCTGCGCAATCCAGTCGTTGAGGTTGTAGAAGGTGGTGACGCGGGCGATCTTGCCGCCCCGCAGGTCGAAGAAGGCGCCGGCGGGCAGGATATAGGTCTGGCCCTTCGCCTCGGGCAGGCCGGGGTCGGTTTGCAGATATTCGCCATGGACGGTGAATTCGGCAGCGCCGCGCGTGGCGTCCCCGTTTACGAAGATCACCATGTCCTTGAGTTCTTCGCGATAGCTCACCCCCATATGCGAGCAGAATTCGGCGAATTTCGCCTTGCCGCGGCGGATGGCGCCCTCGTTCACGCGATGCTCCACATCCTCGGTGACGCAATCGAGCATTCCTTGCGCGTTCCCGGTGTTGAAGGCGGCGTAATAGGCTTCGATCGTGGCGCGGCTCATGGCATGTCCTCGGCTCGGGCGGGGGGGCGGTTCCCGCTGGGTGGATGGGTCGGGCAGCCCCGGCCTTCGCGGCGGAAGATGCCACGCCCCGTTCCCCCCGCCAATCCCCACGCAGACATTGGATAGTGCATTTGCGACCTCGGGACTCGGTATGAGAGGACTGGTCAGGCCGATTTGTTCTTCCTTTGTTTGATGGGGCCGCTCATAATGTTGCACTGATCGACACGTCGAGGGACATTCATATGATGCAGAAACAGAAGCTCTTTCCGCCCGATCCCGAGATCACCTTGTATCAGACCGGCTTCGGTGGGGACGATCCGTTCGACCGGAAAGGGACGGGCAAGGCCCTCTCCGATCTGGTGGAACGGATCGAGGATCCGCTGGTCATCGCGCTCGACGGTGGTTGGGGCAGCGGCAAGACATGGTTTCTGAAACGCTGGGTCGGGGCGCATCGGAAAGAAAACGGCAGTCGCGCAACCACTGTCTACTTCGACGCTTTTGCCCATGACTTCATGGATGAGCCACTGATTGGCTTGACGGCGGCCATCGGTGAGTGTCCTTCCAAGGATGGGGGTGGAGGCTGGGACAAGGCCAGGAAGGCGGCGGCAAAGCTGGTCATACCGGCTGCCCGCGTAGCGCTGGCGGCGCTCACTGCCGGGGTTTCAGAAGCGGTCGGGGCTGTCGCGGGTGCCGCCGTCGGAGCCATCGGCAAGGAGATCGAAACCGCCGCAGACGCCTTCTGGGCGCAGGAGGATGGCAGGCGCGAAGCCATGAAACAGTTCCGCGACGCACTGGTCGAACTGACCACGACAGGGGGAGAGGACGGCAAGCCGGCTCCGCTGGTCGTGGTGGTGGATGAACTCGACCGCTGCCGCCCGGATTACGCGCTGGCGCTGCTGGAGGTCATCAAGCACTTCTTCTCGGTGCCCAATGTCCATTTCGTGCTGGGCGTCAATCTTGACGCCCTTGGGCACAGCGTCCGGGCGCGATACGGGGCCGGGATCGACGCGGAGCGCTATCTGCGCAAGTTCATCTCGCTTTCGATGCACCTCCCCGATCAGATGAACGACCATAAGGCCTCACCGCTGGTCCTGGCTTATTTTAAAAAGACGGCCAAAGATATGGGTATTGTGCCTGTAGCTATCGGTACCTTCGGAAGTCATCTGGATTTAGCTACCCGAACTCATATGCCCACCATGCGCGATATGAACCAGCTTCTGAGCAGGCTGGCATTGGTGGATTCTGAAGCATTTATCGGGTCTCTGTTCGGATGGCGAGACATATTGACCTCCATGATCCTGTTTCAACACAGCGCGCCGCAGCTCGCGCGCAAGACTCTGGACGGCACGCTGACCTTGCAGGAAGTCCACACGTTCTATGGGATCAGTCCGGAAATGCTGAATAAAGAAGACGGGAAGAGTTATGATCGCTCAGCTTATATTATTTCAGGGCTTTGGAAGTATGTGATTACCGACGGCGTAGGATCTGAACAGGATCGTGACGAATTTTCCGGAGCATTCGACGATTTTAGAAGATTTGACCACCCAAGAACGATACCGGGTATTATCAGTAGAAAATATTTAGAAAAGTTCGTCTTCCAGGAACCCAAGCCATAGCCGCAGGCCAATCAGAGGTTACGCAATCCCGCACCGTTTCGGCGGGCCGCCCGATGCCCGCTTCCTGGCGGGGTTGGCCGAGGCTGGCGTATTACTCTGCAAAGCCCCGTGTGAGCCCTTCCCTCGCCCGGAACAAGGCACGAAGTGCCCCTGGGCAGCGCCGGACCGCCCCCGAGGGCGGGCGCTTTGTCACCGTAAGCGCGGGGATCGAACATAGGCGGGGTTACGCCATGAAGTGCAGATCACAATCATATCAAGCGCCCACCCGCAGCCGGGCGCTGCCCTTGCGTTCCTCGATCACGCCCGCCTCCGCCTCCCGCCCCGCTTGAGGCGGCGGGGCGGGCGGGCTATGGGACTCCGGCCATTTGCCGGAGACAGCCTCATGCCGCATTTCCTCTCCACCACCGATCCGGGGTTCGAAGCCGCCTTCACCGGCCTGCTCGGCATGAAGCGCGAGGACAGCCCCGATGTCGACGCGGCGGTCGGGGCGATCATTGCGGATGTGCGGGCGCGGGGCGACGCGGCAGTGATCGAACTGACCGCGCGCTTCGACCGGCTGGATCTCACGCCCGACACCCTCGCCTTCTCGCGCGCCGAGATCGCGGCCGAGGTGGCGAAGGTCGCCCCCGAGGACCGCGCGGCGCTGGAACTGGCCGCCGCGCGCATCCGCGCCTATCACGCAAGGCAGATGCCGGAGGATGCGCGCTGGGAGGATGCGCAGGGCGCGATGCTCGGCTGGCGCTGGACCCCGGTTTCAGCCGCAGGGCTCTATGTGCCCGGCGGGCTCGCTTCATATCCGTCCTCGGTGCTGATGAATGCGATCCCGGCCAGGGTGGCGGGGGTGGAGCGGCTGGTGGTGGCTTGCCCCACGCCGGGGGGCGTGGTCAATCCGCTGGTCCTGCTGGCGGCCGAACTCGCCGGGGTCGATACGGTCTTGCGCATTGGCGGCGCGCAGGCGGTGGCGGCACTGGCTTTCGGCACCGCGACCATCGCCCCGGTCGACAAGATCACCGGGCCGGGCAACGCCTATGTCGCCGCCGCCAAGCGCCGGGTCTTCGGCAAGGTGGGCATCGACATGATCGCGGGACCGTCGGAGATCCTCGTCATCGCCGATGGTGACAACGATCCGGACTGGATCGCGCTGGACCTGCTCAGCCAGGCCGAGCATGACCAATCGGCGCAGGCGATCCTCGTTACCCCCGATCGCGGATTTGCCCGCGCGGTGACGGCGGCGGTCGAGGCGCGGCTTGCGACCCTCACGCGCCGGGCCATCGCCGCTGCTTCATGGAGCGATTACGGCGCGGTGATCGTGACGCGCGATCTGGAGGAGGCCGCGCGCCTGTCGAACCGTGTGGCGCCAGAGCATCTGGAGCTTTGCACCGCCGATCCCGAGGCACTGTCGCGCCTCATCACCCATGCCGGCGCGATCTTCCTTGGCGGCTGGACACCCGAAGCCATCGGCGATTACGTTGGCGGTCCGAACCATGTCCTGCCCACGGCGCGTTCCGCCCGCTTCTCCTCTGGCCTCTCCGTGATGGATTTTCTTAAACGCACCACGTTGGCCCGCATGACCCCCGGGGCGCTCGCCGCCATCGGTCCCGCCGCCGAGCGGTTGGCGATCTCGGAAAGCCTCGAAGCGCATGGCCTGTCGGTCCGCGCCCGTCTGAACCGCCTGAACGGAGCGTCGTGATGAGTAACCGCATCTGTCATATCGAGATCGACGAAAGCGGCCTGAAGGCCGCCACCCCGGAAATCGAGCAGGAGCGCCGCGTCGCCGTTTTCGACCTGCTGGAGGAGAACAGCTTCGGCCTGCCGGTGCGTGACGGCCGCGTGGTGCCCGAGGGGCCCTACCGGCTGGCGCTCGGCATCCGCGACGGACGGCTGGTTTTCGACATCGCGACCGAAGCGGCACAGAAAGTGGGCGAGTTCCACCTCAGCCTCGGCCCGTTCCGGCAGGTGGTGAAGGACTACTTCCAGATCTGCGAAAGCTATTTCGACGCGGTGAAACGCTTGCCGCCCGGCCAGATCGAGGCGATCGACATGGCCCGCCGCGGCATCCACAATGAGGGCGCGCGCGTGGTGCAGGAGCGGCTTGAAGGCAAGGCGGAGGTCGACGGCGATACGGCGCGGCGGCTTTTCACCCTGATCTGCGTCCTGCACTGGGGCTGATCTTGGGCAGCTTCCCCGCCTCTGTCCTGTTCTGCTGCGATCACAACGCCGTGCGCTCGCCGATGGCCGAAGGCATGATGAAGAAGTTTTACGGCCAGCGCGCCTATGTGCAATCGGCCGGAGTAAGGAACGATATGGAGATCGACGGCTTCTCGGTCGCGGTCTGCCAGGAACTGGGGATCGAGCTCAGCCGCCACCGCTCGCGCTCGTTCGAGGAGATGGAACAGTGGGGCGACGATCTGGGGCAGTTCGACCTGATCATCGCCTTGTCGCCGGGCAGCCAGCGCCAGGTGCTGGCGCTGACGCGGTTCTACCATCTGGATGTCGAATACTGGCCGATCATCGACCCGTCGGGCATTGGTGAGACGCGTGAGGCGAAGCTTGCCGCCTACCGCCAGGCCCGCGACATGATCCGCGACCGGATGATCATCCGCTTCGGTCCGCCTGCCGAAGGGTAGGGGGCGGTATTTCGCGGTCCCCGCACGGCCGGCGTGAGTGTGGAAGCTTCTGCACCGCTCTGTGCATCCACTGGCCGGAAGCCTGATGTCGTGCCGGGCACTATTCTTCCGTTGCGCCATGGGCCGGAGAACAGGAGGCCACGGTCCACTGGCGAAGACCATAGCCTTCGCCACTTTCCGCCGGGGACCAAAATCCCCGGTAAGCCGCCCGCCCCGCCG
>JAIRJX010000353.1 GCA_031260425.1 Gemmobacter sp. | reverse complement strand
GCCGAAGGCGAGGCGCAGCAGGCCCAGATCGTCCTCGGCCACCGGACGAAAGCCCAGCCGCTCATAAAGCGCGCGGGCGCGGGTGTTGCGGTCGATCACGTCCAGCCGCACCGCGCGATAGCCGCGCAGTGCGGCTTCGGCGCAGAGGGCGGCGACCAGCTGCGAGCCGATCCCCTCGCCGCGCCGACCGGGTATCACGCAGATGCCATCCACCAGAAAGCGCTCGTTGTCGACCTGCCGGCTGAGCACGCCGAGCAGCGCGAGCCGCCAGCCCGCGCCGAAGAGGCCGTAGATCGGGCGCATCTCGGCCCAGCCACCCTCGGCAAAGCCGCCGCCGGGTGACTTGAAACCGGCGAAGCCCAGAAGCTCGTCTCCCGCCACCGCGACCAGTGCATGATCGGCGCGGATCACCCGGCACAGATAGTCGAGCGCGCGCGGCTCCGGCCCCATGACCCGACCCAGCTTGTCCCCGAAAGCCTGCCAGTAAAGCCGTGCGGCGGCGGCGCGGTGCTGTTCGGGCAGGCCGCGCAGGATGGTCATGGCCATGTCGCGGCCTCCCGCAGCAGGGCGGCGTGACCGGCGCCGATGATCCAGCCCTCATCCGGCAGCGCGTCGGGCGGCACATCTGCCAAGAGCGACCCAAGCCGCCCGGCTCGCACCAACCGGTGCAGCGCGCGGGCGAGCAGGCGGACCTGCGCGCGGTCCTTGATCTCCGGCGCGGCGCCTACCAACGGGCCAAGTAGCGAGGGGTAGACCTCGGCCAGCGTCACCCTTCGCACTGCAGTGAAGGGCCAGACCGCGACATCGGGCCGCCGTGCCAGCCGGGCCACCAGCGGCAGGCCCATCAGCGCCTGCGAACCGACGGAGCCGGTGGTGAAAAGCTTCCAGACCGGCTGGGCGCGCGGCACCACCCGCTCCACCCGCCGCCGCTCGGGCAGGCCCAACGCAGGGTAATCTACGGACTTTCTGGCCGCCAGGTCCGGTAGGTCGAGCCCCGCCGGGCGGCCCCAGAACGGCCCGCCACCGAAGCGGCGGTTGATCGCGGCGGCCAGATCGAAGCGGTTGTTGCAGTTGTCCGGCCCGTCCTTGATCCGCGCCTCCAGCCAGTTCCAGACCATCGACGCGCCCGGCTGACCAGTCAGCCGGGCGGCAAAACCCTCCGGGTAGCCCATCGGGAAATCGAAGCCGACCAGCCATTCGCCCTCGGCGATCACCTCGGCCAGCCGCCCCTCGGCCTCGGCGCGGGTGCGGCGATAGTGCTGCACCTCTCCCATGTCAGTGCAAAGGCCCAGCCAGATCGCATCGGCCGAGGGGCGGCGCGGACTGGGCTTGGAGGCGGCGGACCAGTCCACCACCGCGACATTCAGCCCGCGCATCGGATCGTCCGTTCCGCCGCCGCCAGATCCTCGGGGCTGTTGAGGTTCTGGAACGGATCGGGATCGCCTCCGGGAAACGGTGCCTCCACCGCGCCCGCCCCGGCACAAAACCCCATGACTCGCGCCCCACCGCCGGCAATGTAGGCGCGCAGAGGCCCGCGCAGCGCTCGGGGCCAGAGCGCGCAGACCGGTTGCAGCCGCCCGCCGCAAGCGGCCACCGCCAGCCCGCCCCCGCCAGCCAGCCAGAGCTGCGGCACCAGGTCGCCCGGCAGGAAGGGGGTGTCGACCGGAACGCTGACCACCGCATCCGCCCCCTCGGCCCAGTCGAGGGCGGCGAGCACGCCGGACAGCGGCCCCTGCGAGACCGCATCGGGCAACATGGGCAGACCGGTGAAGGCCAGCCGCGCCGGATCGCCATTGGCCGAGATCGCCAGGTGCTCCACCTGCGGCTCCAGCCGGTCGATGACATGGGCAACCAGCGGCCGCCCGGCCAGCGGCAGCAGCGCCTTGTCGGCCCCGCCCATCCGCCGCCCGGCCCCGCCTGCGAGAATGACCCCGAAAATCCTCACGCTGCCTCCGTCCGGGGCCTCCGCCCAGCCCCGCTTGCATCACCCCGGGCAAAGCCCTAAGCCTTCCACAGTCACCCGTAAAGCCGGAACCAGGATGACCGCCGACCGGACCCTTCTGCGCACCGCATTCCGCCGCGGCGTCATTGCCGCTCTGCCCTTCGTGCTGGTGGTCGGCCCCTTCGGTCTGCTGTTCGGTGTGGTGGCGACCGATACCGGCCTGACGGTGTTCGAGGCACTGGCTTTTTCGATCGCGGCGTTGGCGGGGGCAGCGCAATTTGCCGCGCTGCAACTGGCACAAGACGGAGCGCCGCTTTTGATCGTCGTCCTGACGGCGGCGGCGGTGAACCTGCGTATGGCGATGTATTCCGCCTCGCTTGCCCCGCATCTCGGCCCGGCCAAACTGTGGCAGCGGGCGGTGGTATCCTATTGCCTCGTCGATCAGAGCTATCTCGTTGCCGTGACCGAATATGAACGCGCGCCCGAAAGCCCGCTGGCCGAAAAGCTGGCCTTCTTCTTCGGATCGGCGCTGCCGCTCTGCCCGCTCTGGTTCGGCTCTACCTGGGTAGGGGCAATGTTCGGCAAGTCGATCCCACGGGACTATGCGCTGGACTTTGCGGTGCCGGTGGCCTTTCTCGCCATGATTGCGCCTGTGCTGCGCACGGGTGCGCAATATGCCGCCGCCGTGGTATCGGTTGGGGTAACGCTGGCGCTGTGGTGGATGCCCTATTCCTCGGGTCTCCTCGTCGCGGGGCTTACCGCCATGGTCACGGGCACTGCGGTCGAGACGATCATGGAAAGGAAAGCCTGATGCCGCCGATCATCGCTGACAAGGCGCAGTTCTGGATCATGGCGCTCAGCCTCGGGGCGCTGACTTTCCTGCTGCGCTTCTCGTTCCTCGGCATGATCGGCAACCGGGTGCTGCCACCGCTGCTGCTGAAACTGCTGCGCTATACGCCGATGGCGGTCATTCCAGGGTTGGTGGCGCCTGCCGTGCTCTGGCCTGCCGCGACGGGAGGAGAAACCGATCCGGCCCGGCTCGCCGCCGCGCTGGCCACGGTGGGGGCCGGTATCCTCACCCGTAATGCACTGGCCGCCATTGCGGCCGGGGTGATCACGCTGTTCGGCCTGCCGCTGCTCATCGGCTGATCAGCGGTTCGGCGTATGCAGGTCTTCCTTGGCCTGGATCAGCAGAACGCCGTGATTGTTGTCGGCATCGTCGTCGGTGATCTTGCGGGTCGTCACATCCGGCAGCTTCCCGAAGGCCTCCATGTATTTCCTTGGGAAATAGGTCTGCGGCAGCGATTCAAAACCTGGAACCCCCGCGAGGATATGCGAAATCGAATAGGTGCAATGCGCCTTCGACACGGCGCCATAGGCCATGGCGCGCTGCATCACCAGTTCGGCTACCGCGGGCGAGACGATCTTGGTCTGCTCATAGACATCGAAGGTCTCGCGCGCGTGATAGTCGATGTAGAAGTTGACCATCTTGTCGGTCATGCCGAAATGCACATCGTTACGCTCGGCCAGGCGCGGCAGGGCCCAGCTTCCGGCGGGATCGAACATGATGCGCTGAGAGCCGTTGACCATCAGCCCCGAATGCGCCCCCGTGCCGTTGCGGGTGCTGGTCACCGTAAAAAGCGTGATCGCGGGCGGGCCGTCATGGACGTAGCGCGCCTTGGCAACCGCTTCGTCCGGGGCCCAGGTCGGCTGAGCCGCACCGCAGGCCGCAAGAACGGCGACCAGCGCCAGGCTGAGCAGGTGGCGGCGCATCTTGCGCTCCTTCACAAGTCGGCAGTGGGCGATCGGGCTCAGGAATTGGCCAGCGCAAGGAAGATCAACACCGCGATAGCGATGCCCACAACCCAGGTGCCCGTGCGGATGAACCCGGCGAAGGTTTTTTCGTGCCCACGGATATCCATGCTGCCATGCTTGTGTTCGGCCATGCTGCGTCTCCCGAAAATGGCACTTTTTCCGCCCAATAGCTGATTCATTGCGGCCTGTCACGCCCCAGCTTGCACGGTTTCGCCCGAAGCCCCCGGCCCGGTCGGCGGCAAGGCGGAAACCGGGGCGGTGGATGGGCTGTTCCGCCGCTACGCGGATCCCCGTCATCGCGAGCCGGATATGAGCCCTGCGACAGACCTGCATTCATGCAAGGCGCACTCATGCGACGCGTCGGTGAAGTCGTGGTTCAAAGACCTCTTACCCTGCTCCCTTCTTGCATGACAGAGGGCAGAGCCCGACCGCGTAATAGGCGCCAAGGTGATTGTGGTCTGCACTTTATGGCGCAACCACGCCTGACTTCGATCCCCGCGCCAACGCCCCCAAAGCGCCCGCCCCGGGGGAGCGGTCGGGCGCTGCCCGGCGGCGTTTCGCGCCTTTGTTCCGGGCAGGGGAAGAGCTCAAACAGAAACAAGTCACCGCCGCCGCGATCCGTCGTCCCTGCCGCCCCTTGCGACAGAAGCGCGGGTCCCGACTGCCGGCGGGGCAGGACTCCAGTTCAGGCAAAGCGAGACACGGCATTCCATGGATCAGGGACGCCCCCAAGAGGGCCCGAACCTCGCCTCCGTCAAACGCGCTCCCACAGCCATGTTCCCTCCCCGTCGAGGGAACGCCGGACCTGATCGTGCCGCAGAAGGTGGTTGAGATGCGCCACCGCCTCGCCCAGCGCCAGACCGTATTCCCCAGCCCCGATCGTGCGCCGGAACAGCACCGGGAAACAGGCGACAGCGCTTTGCGGGGTGTCGAGAAAATCCAGCAGCCGGGCGATGGCGGAATGGTGATTCTCCTCCATCTGGCGCAGGCGCAATGGCAGACCGGTGAAGGGCAGCTTGTGGCCGGGCAGCACGAAATGCCGATCGTCAGCCAGCGCAGCGAAGCGCCGGCAGGAGGTGATCCAGTCGCCCAGCGGATCGGCCCCCGGCTCGGTCGGGTAGACACCGATATTGGGCGATATCGCGGGCAGGAACTGGTCACCGCCCAGCACCAGATCGTCGCTCTCGCTCCAGAAAGTGGCATGTTCGGGAGCATGACCGTCGCCCATCCGCACCCGCCATTGCCGCCCGCCCATCTCGACCGCGTCGCCCTCCAGCAGCCGGGTGAAGCCCAGCGGCATCGGATGCACCACATCGGCGAAGTTGAACGGTCGTTCGACGGCACGCTGCGCCAGGATCTGCGGATCCATGCCCGCGCCGCGCCAGAAGGCCAGTTGCTCCGCCGTCGCCGTCTGCTGTACGTCAAGGGTCATCATCCGTGCGTAGAGCCAGCCGGTGCGCGGGATCAGCAGTTCCGCCCCCTGCGACTGGAACCAGCCGGCGAGGCCGACGTGATCGGGGTGATGATGTGTCACCACCACCCGACGCACCGGACGCCCGCCAAAGGGGCCGGAAAACAACGTCTCCCAGATCGCGCGGGCCTTGTGGCCGTCCAAACCGGTGTCGATCACAGTCCAGCCGTCACCCTCGTCCAGCGCGTAGATATTGACATGATCAAGCGCCATCGGCAGCGGCAGACGCAGCCAGAGCACACCTTCGGCGACTTCTACCGCCGCGCCGGGCTCCGGCGCTTCCAGCGGATGACGGATACCTTCCATCACAGGGCCAGCAACTCGGGCGTTAGCGCGTAAAGCCCATCGGTCCCCTCGCGCATCTGGGCCAGCAGCGCGACATGTTCCGGCAACAGGCGGCGGATCGCCACGCGGGCAAGCGGCAGCCGCGCCGCGTCGGCCAGCGCCGCCTTCAGGTGGTAATGCCCGCCCAGCACCCGGGCGAAGGCGCGCAGATAAGGCACCGCCCCCGCGTTGCGGTCCTCCGGCCCCTGTGCCACCAGCCATTCGGTGCCCTCGCACAGCGCCTCGGCCGCGGACCAGACATCTCCGGCGAGATCCGGCAGCACAGCCCGCGCCTCACGCGCGTGATCCTCGACCTCCTGCAACAGCCGATAGGCCGCCGCACCGCCATCCATCATCTTGCGCCCCACCAGATCCATCGCCTGAATACCGTTGGTGCCCTCATAGATCGCGGTCACCCGCACGTCACGGCTGAACTGCGCGGCGCCGGTCTCTTCGATGAAGCCCATACCGCCATGGACCTGCACGCCGAGATGCGCGACCTCGTTGCCGGTATCGGTGCCATAGGCCTTGGCAATGGGGGTCAGCAGCGCGGCACGGGCCTGCCAGTCGGCATTGCCGGTGGCGCGGGCCATGTCGATCGCCACCGCGCACGCAAGGCCGATGGCGCGGGCGCTGAAGGTCTCGGCCTTCATCTGCGCCAGCATCCGCCGCACATCGACATGGTCGATGATCGCCCCGTCGCCCAGCGGGGTGCGACCCTGCTTTCGCTCCTGCGCAAAGGCAAGTGCCTTCTGGAACGCAGCCTCGGCGACGGAGACCCCCTGCATCCCAACCCCCAGCCGGGCGTTGTTCATCATGGTGAACATCGCAGCCATACCCTTGTGTTCCTCCCCGATCAGCCAGCCGGTCGCGCCGTCATACT
>JAIRJX010000279.1 GCA_031260425.1 Gemmobacter sp. | reverse complement strand
TCCTATGACGTCGGCATGACGCTGGCGCTGAAGGGCTTCGCCGCCGCGATGCTTGGCGGCATGGGCAACCCGAAAGGCGCGTTGGCGGGCGGCATCCTGCTGGGCGTGCTGGAAATGCTGACTGCCGGCTATCTGAGCTCGCAATACAAGGATGCGGCGGCCTTCGTCGTCATCCTCGCTGTCCTGTTCTTCATGCCGCAGGGCCTCTTCGGCCGCAAATCCACGGATCGGGTGTGACCATGAAACTGACCCCGAAACAGGCGACCCTTCTGGTCCTGGTGCTTCTGGTCGCCGTGACCCCGTTCTTCTTCCCCTCGGGCTATTACTACCGGGTGGGGGCGCTGATCTTCGTCAACGGCATCGCCGTGACCGGGATCGTGATCCTGACCGGCTATGCCGGGCAGGTCAGCCTCGGCCATGCGGGCTTTGCCGGGATCGGCGGCTATGCCTGCGCGCTGGCGCCGGTGCATCTGGGCCTGCCGCCGTCACTTTCCATTCTGCTGGGGGCGGCGGTCTCGGCGGTACTGGCCTGGCTGGTCGGCCGGCCGATCCTGCGGCTGAAGGGCTATTACCTCGCCATCGCCACGCTCGGCTTCGGGGTTCTGGTGTCGATGGTGCTGAGCAATGAACGCTGGCTCACCCATGGCCCCGACGGCATCGAGGTGCCGGAACTGGCGCTGCGCAACATGCTGAAGGAGGCGGGGTTGAAGCTCTCGAACGGCGAGTTCTGGTATTTCTTCACCGGTATCTGCCTGATCGTCGGGGCCTGGCTGGCGCTGAACCTGCACGGCAGCCCCACCGGGCGGGCCCTGCGCGCGCTGCACGGATCGGAGATTGCGGCCCGCACCGTCGGTGTCGACGTGGCACGGCTGAAGCTGCGGGCCTTCGTGATCTCGGCTGTCTATGCCTCGGTCGCGGGCTCGCTTCTGGCGCTGCAGAACAACTTCATCACCCCCGATGTCGCGGGCTTCATGCATTCGATCGAGATGGTGACCATGGCCGTTCTGGGCGGCGCCGGTTCGGTGCTGGGTGCGATCTTCGGCGCAGGGATCCTCACGCTGCTGCCGCAGGTGCTGACGGTCTTTGCGGAATATGAGCAACTGATGCTCGGCCTCGTGATGATGCTGGTGATGATCTTCCTGCGCGAGGGGCTCCTGCCCTCGATCCTGCGCAAGATCCGGGGGAATGGCGAATGACTCTGCTGTCGATTGAGGGCCTGGGGATCACCTTCGGCGGGCTGAAGGCCGTGAGCGATGTCAGCTTCGGTGTGAAGCCGGGCGAGATCGTCTCGGTCATCGGGCCGAACGGGGCGGGCAAGACCACGCTCTTCAACATGATCTCAGGCGTCTATCTGCCCGGCGCCGGCAAGGTGGTGCTGAACGGCGAAGACGTTACGGGGATGCGCCCCGATCTGCTGGCAAGGCGGGGCATGAGCCGCACCTTCCAGAACCTGCAGATCTTCCAGAGCATGACGGTGCTGGAAAACGCCATTGCGGGCTATCACCTGCGCGAGAGCGGCCCGATTCTCGCCGATCTGCTGAACCTGCCCTCCACCCGCCGCCGTGCCTGGGAGGCGGAGCAGGGCGCGCGGGCGCTGCTTGCGCGCGTGGGCCTTGAGCGCGCGGCGGAGCGCGAGGCGGGGAGCCTGTCCTACGGCGCGTTGAAGCGGCTGGAGATCGCGCGCGCGCTGGCGCTCGATCCGAAGGTTCTGCTGCTCGATGAGCCTGCCGCCGGCTGCAACGCGGTGGAAACCGAGGAAATCGACCACCTGATCGCCGATGTCGCGAAATCCGGTGTCGCCATCCTGTTGGTCGAGCATGACATGAAGATGGTCATGCGCATCTCCAATCATATCGTGGTGCTGGATCATGGTGAGAAGATCGCCGAGGGCGACCCGGCCACGGTCAGCCGCAATCCGGCGGTGATCGCCGCCTATCTCGGGACGGAGGCGGAACATGCTCACGGTTGAGGGGCTGCGCTCGCGCTATGGGCGTATCGAGGTCTTGCACGGCGTCGACCTCTCGGTCGAATCGGGCGAGATCGTCACCGTGGTCGGCGCGAACGGAGCGGGCAAGACAACGCTTCTGCGCTGCCTTTCCGGGGTGCAGCCGGTTTCGGGCGGCACGATCACTTTCCGGGGCGAGGTGCTGACGCCGGTTCCGGCCTATCGACGTCTGAAACGCGGTCTCGCGCAATCGCCCGAAGGACGGCAGATCTTCACCAACCTGACGGTGGAAGAGAACCTGCGCCTTGGCGCTTTCCTTTTCAGCGACGACCGGGTGGAGAAGGATATGGAAGACGCTTTCCAGATGTTCCCGATCCTGAAGGAAAAGCGCAATCTTGCCGCCGGGGGGCTGTCGGGCGGCCAGCAGCAGATGCTTGCCATGGCGCGGGCGCTGATGGGGCGACCCTCCTGCCTCTTGCTCGACGAGCCGTCGATGGGGCTGGCGCCGATCATCGTGCAACAGATCTTCGACGTGGTGAAAGGGTTGAAGGCGCTGAACGTCACCGTGCTTCTGGTCGAACAGAACGCTTTCGGCGCCTTGAAGATTGCGGATCGTGGCTATGTGATGGAAACCGGCCATATCACCATGAGCGGGACGGCCGGGGAGCTCATCGCCGATCCACGCATCCGTGAAGCCTATCTGGGGATCTGACATGCCCGCCACTGTCCAATCCGTCGTGACCATCGCCCGCGAGGGGGAAATCGCCGTCGTCACTGTCGACAACCCGCCTGTCAATGCGCTGGGGCAGGCGTTGCGGCAGGGGCTGTGGGACGCGGCAGTGGCGCTTGACGCCGATCCCGCGGTGCGGGCGGTGGTGCTGATCTGCGCCGGGCGCACCTTCATTGCCGGCGCCGATGTGCGCGAATTCGGCAAGCCGCCGATGGAGCCGCACCTGCCGGATCTGGTGAACCGGATCGAGGCGGCGGCGAAACCCTGGGTTGCTGCGATCCACGGTTCTGCCTTGGGCGGCGGCTACGAGATGGCGCTTGGCTGCCGCTTCCGGGTGGCGCTGGACAGCGCTTCGGTCGGCTTGCCGGAAGTGAGTCTTGGGATCGTGCCGGGGGCGTCGGGCACCGTGCGGACACCGCGTCTGGCCGGGGTGGCGGCGGCGGTCGACCTGGTGACCGGCGGCAAGCCGGTGAAGGCGGCGAAGGCGCGGGCGCTGGGGCTCGTCGACGCCGTGGTGAGTGGCGATCTGCGGGCCGAGGCCATCGCTTTCGCGCGGGACGCTCTGACGAAGCCGCTGCCGCTTCCGATCTCCCAGCGCCCGGTTTCCGCCCCCGAGCCCGGCTTCTGGGCCGAACAGGAGACCGCCATTACCAAACGTGCGAAAGGCGAGGCCGCGCCGCTCCGGGCGCTTGCCTGTATCCGCAAGGCCGTAGAGGCCCCCTTCTTCGACGCGCTGGCCTTCGAGCGGGAAACCTTTCTCTCCTTGCGCGGCTCTGATCAGGCGGCGGCCTTGCGCGCGGTATTCTTCGCCGAACGCGCCGCCCCGCGTCCGGTTCATCTGGGCGACGTCCGACCCCTGCCGCTCGCCAAGGCGGGGGTGATCGGTGGCGGTACCATGGGGGCGGGGATCGCCGCCGCCCTGCTTGATGCCGGCCTGCCGGTGGTGCTGGTCGAACGCGACGCGGAGGCCGTGGCGCGCGGGCTCGCCAATCTCGGGGCGATCTTCGAGGGGGGGGTGAAGCGGGGCAAGCTGACCGAGGCGCAGGCGGCCGCGCATATGGCCGGCGTCACCGGCACCACTGATTACGCGGCGCTCCACGATGCCGATCTGGTGATCGAGGCGGTGTTCGAGGAGATCGGGGTGAAGCGCGCGGTCTTTGCACAGCTTGCCGCCGCCTGCCGTTCCGATGCGGTGCTGGCTACCAACACTTCCTATCTCGACCCGCGTCTGATCGTCGGGGGGCTGGCAAACCCGGCCCGTTTCATCGGCCTGCATTTCTTCAGCCCGGCCAATGTGATGAAACTGCTGGAAATCGTGCCGGTCCCCGAGACCGCGCCCGAGACGCTGGCGACCGGCTTTGCCCTCGCTCGCGCGCTGAACAAGATCCCGGTCGAGGCCGGTATCTGCGAGGGGTTCATCGGTAACCGCATCCTGAAACGCTATCGCGCTGCGGCCGAGGCACTGGTGCGTGGCGGCACGACCATTGCCGCAATCGACGCGGCGATGCGCGGCTATGGCTTCGCCATGGGTCCGTTCGAGGCGCAGGATCTGGGCGGGCTCGACATCGCCTTCCTGCAGCGCGAGGGCGCGCGGGCGGCGGGGCAGGCTGTGCCCGAGACACTGGGCGATATCCTGGTGCGGGCGGGTCGCAAGGGACAGAAGACCGGCGGCGGCTGGTATGACTATGCGCCGGGTGCGCGCGCACCCCTGCCTTCGACCGGCGTTGCCGCGCTGCTCGCCCCCCATGTCACGCCGGGGGCCGCTGCAATGGAGGGGGCGGCGATCGCCGATCATCTGGTGGCGGAGATGGCGGCGGAGGGGCGGACGATCCTGGCCGAAGGCATCGCTCGCCACCCCTCCGACATCGATCTTGTGGAGATCCACGGCTACGGCTTTCCGCGCTGGCGCGGCGGCCCGATGCACGCGACGGCACGCAGAGGCTGAAGGGGGAAGGGGCGGATTGC
>JAIRJX010000219.1 GCA_031260425.1 Gemmobacter sp. | reverse complement strand
CAAGCCCGGTGAATATCAGCTGTGGCACATGCGCAGCCAGCGAGGCCGCGAGCGCCAGCGGGAAGGCCGCCAGCACCGTCCCCAGCCCCGCCAGATCGCGCGCGTTGAGCGCCACGATGCCGATGAGCGCAAGTCCGCCCAGCACCAGCCCGTTGCGCAGCCCGCGTTGCACGGGCGGCGCGGCCGGGGCCGCCTCCACGGGCGGCAGAGGTCGCTGATCGTCGGGAATATCCGGTGTCCTGGCGCTGTCGTCCGCCGCCATATAGGCGCTTTGCCCTGGATCAGAAATCCAGATCGGCGTAGTGCGGCGGCGGTTCGATCCCGGTCACCCGGTCGGCCAGCAGGGTCCGGAAGGAGGGGCGCGACTTCACCCGGCTGTACCAGTCGCGCGTCGCGGCGTTCAGCGACCAGTCGATATCGTTCACGTAGTCCAGTGCCGAGAGATGCGCCGCCGCCGCGAAATCGGCGAGGCTGAGTTGCGCGCCGGCGAGCCAAGTCCGCCGCTCGGCCAGCCAGCCGATCACCTCCATATGCGCCTTGAGGTGCTGGTAGCCCAGGCGGATCGCCGCCCCGTCCGGGTTGCCATGGCCGAGCTGGCGCTTCATGTGCCGCTCCCAGAGCAGGTTGCGGTAGACCTGCCGGCCGAAGTGATGGTCGAACCAGGCGAGCAGCCGCCGCACCTCGGCCCGCTCGGCCAGCGTCCGGCCGAAAAGCGGGATGTCGGGATAGGCTTCGTCGAGATACTCGCAGATGGCGTAGCTCTCGCAGAGGACGAGACCGTTTTCTTCCACCAGCACGGGCACCGTGCCGGCCGGATTCATATCGACGAATTCCGGCCGGCGCTCCCACACCTTCTCGACGCGCAGTTCGAAGGGGATTCGCTTCTCGGCCAGGGCCAGGCGGACCTTCCGCGCAAAGGGCGAAAGCGGCAGGTGATACAGGATTCGCACGCGGCTTCTATGCCAGTCATGGGCGATTCCCGAAAGCCGCGGCATGGGGCAGCAGGGAGGCCCCCTGCCCGTCGGGCTTACTCCGCCGCCTCGGCAACCTCTGTCATCGGCCGCTCCAGATACTTCACGTATTCCTTCGGCACCACATGCCAGAAGGCGTTGCGCTCTGTATCCCAGTCGTTCAGCAGGCGCGCCGCATGCCGGCTGCCCGTCTCCGCCGCATGCCGTTCCAGCAGCCGGCGCAGTTCGCCCTCCCAGAAGGCCGAGCCGAGCTTCCGCCATTGCAGCGTGTCCGGGTTGACCCGCCGCCCGAAGCTGCCCCTCGGGTCATGGACGAAGGCCGAGCCGCCGGTGAAGCCGGCACCGAAATTGTCGCCGACCTCACCCAGGATCACCACGGTGCCGCCGGTCATGTACTCGCAGGCATTGGCGCCCACGCCCTCGACCACGGCGATCGCGCCCGAATTGCGCACCGCGAAGCGCTCGCCTGCCCGGCCCGCCGCGAAGAGCGCGCCCGCCGTCGCGCCATAGAGACAGGTGTTGCCGATGATGGAATTCTCGTTCCACATCAGCCCCGAGGAGGGGGCTGGCCGCACCACGATCGTCGCGCCCGAGAGCCCCTTGCCGACATAGTCGTTGCTGTCGCCATGGACTTCGAGCTTGAGCCCCTTCACGCCGAAGGCGCCGAGCGACTGGCCCGCGCTGCCTCGCAGCCGCACGGTCAGATGGCCGTCCTGCAGCCCGGTCATCCCATACTGCCGCACGATGCGCGAGGAGACCCTGGTGCCGATCGCGCGGTGCGTGTTGCGGATGTTGTAGGCGAGCTGAATCTTCTCGCCCTGCTCGAAGAGCGGCGCCGCGTCGCGGATCATGTCCGCATCCAGCGTCTCCGGCACCTCGTTGCGGCCCTCCATGGTGCAGAAGGGCTGGTATGGGCCGGCATCGGCCTTCACCAGAAGCGGGTTGAGGTCGAGGTCGTCCAGGTCTTCCGCGCCGCGGCTGACCTGCTTCAGAAGGTCGGTCCGGCCGATGATCTCCTCGATCTTCCTGAAGCCCAGCGAGGCCAGGATCTCGCGCACCTCCTCCGCCACGAGGCTGAAGAGCGTGATGACCTTCTCCGGCGATCCGGCGAACTTCTCCCGCAGTGCCTCGTCCTGCGTGCAGACGCCGACAGGACAGGTGTTGCTGTGGCACTGGCGGACCATGATGCAGCCCATGGCCACCAGCGAGGCCGTGCCGATGCCGAACTCCTCGGCCCCGAGCATGGCCGCGACCACGATATCCCGCCCGGTCTTGAGGCCACCGTCCGTGCGCAGCCTCACGCGGTGCCTGAGGCGGTTGAGCAGCAGCACCTGGTGCGTCTCGCTCAGCCCCATCTCCCAAGGCAGGCCGACATATTTGATCGAGGTCACCGGCGAGGCACCGGTGCCGCCCGAATGGCCGGAGACCAGGATCGCGTCCGCCTTGGCTTTGGCCACACCGGCCGCAATGGTGCCGATACCCGAGCGCGAGACCAGCTTCACGCAGACCGAGGCGTCCGGGTTGATCTGCTTCAGGTCGTAGATGAGCTGCGCCAGATCCTCGATCGAGTAGATATCATGATGCGGCGGCGGCGAGATCAGCGTCACGCCGGGAGTGGAGTGCCGGAGCCGCGCGATCAGCCCGGTGACCTTGAAGCCGGGCAATTGCCCCCCCTCCCCCGGCTTGGCGCCCTGCGCCACCTTGATCTCGATCTCTCGGCAGTTGTTCAGGTACTCGGCGGTGACGCCGAAGCGGCCCGAGGCGATCTGCTTGATGGCCGAATTGGCATTATCGCCGTTCGCCCGGGGCTTGGCGCGCGCAGGGTCCTCGCCACCCTCGCCACTGTCGCTGCGGGCGCCGATGCGGTTCA
>JAIRJX010000199.1 GCA_031260425.1 Gemmobacter sp. | reverse complement strand
GTCAGCGCCGCCGCCAGATTGTCCGTGCAGTTGTCATGATGGCCGACATGCCCGAGCTGCTCGTAGCGGTAACGGTCGCAGGCTGCAATCATGGTATCGTGAATACCGCCGGACGTGTCTTCCACTAGGGTCAGCATCGGGCGCCGTCTGTTGCTGCGCAGTGCATCGCCGATGACGGGATTGACCTTCAGCATGGCGCCGCGGCTGTGCTCCATGGACATGAACTCGGAGAGATCGTCGGCACGGAAAGCCCAGGTGTCCACCACCTGACTCCCATGGGTGTTGATGACCGAGATGATCTGGCCCCTGCCCGCGCGCGCCGCAACACCCTTGCGCGCGGGGATGAGATGGATGCCGTTCGGGTTGTTTGCAGTCATCATGCGTTCTCCACTCCGCTACGGGGTTCAACTCTTCCGGGCTTCCCTCTCGACAAAGATGTAGCCCAGAAAATTCAGTAGCACCTGAGCAGCCAGAAATCCGGTGATGCCCGATGGATCATAGGCAGGCGCGACCTCGACCAGGTCGATGCCGACGATATCGCCGCGCTTGACGAGGCCCTGAAGGATTTCCATGACCTCGTAATACAGAAAGCCGCCATGGCTGGGTGTTCCCGTGCCCGGGGCGATGGAGGGGTCGAACCCGTCTATGTCGATGGTGACGTAGTAGCGGGCGCCGGCCGGAACAGCGGCGAGAACGCCGTCCGTGCCCAATCTGCGGGCCTGCCGGACGGAAAGGATACTGGAACCCCGTTGCCGGGCGTCCTCATAGCCATCCCGCGAGGTGGAGGAAACGTTGCGGATGCCGATCTGGGTAAGGCCGGTCACATGTGCTTGCTCGGCAGCACGGCGCATGGGATTGCCATGCCCCTCTGTCACGCCATGACGCACATCGACGAAATCGAGATGCGCATCAATCTGGACGATGTGAATCGGCCCGTGGTCGCTGAAGGCCCTGATGCAGGGAATGTTGACAGCATGATCACCCCCGAGCACGACCGGAAGCGCCCCCCGCTCCAGCATCTTGCGAACCGCCCTTTCGGTGTTGGCGTGGCTGGTCGTGGTATCGGTGTGCACCATATCGGCATCGCCGATGTCCACGATGCGAACCTTGTCGAGCGGCAGGTATGTCTTGTCGTCCTCATGGTCATAGGCGCCGCTATGGCCAAAGGAAAACAGCGTCGACGCCTCTCGGATCGCCCGCGGGCCGAACCGAGCTCCGGAACGATACTGGGTTCCCATGTCGAATGGAACGCCAAGCACGGCTACATCGGCGTCGATCTTGTCCCAGTCGAGGCAAACCGGGCGCTTTCCGAACGTGCAGAGTCCCACGAAAGGCAGATCGAGCCGCCCGCTTTCATATCCGTGCCCCGCCATCGAATGTCTCCCCCTGAACACGTATTCGCCGTCGCGGCATCGGGCATCACAAGACCCGAGGCTGACATGCCCTGGCCCTCTCCATCATCGGTCCAGACCAATGCCGGCATTGCTGAAGCCCGGCCGGAACAACCCCTAGCATTGGGATTGAATATCAATCCATAATGAGTATCAGGCGTTCATATCGTATCTTTCGATCAAATAATCTCGCAGGCGAGACGCAGATGCGATCAGGCGATTACCGGCTGCGCGGGCGGCATTGTCCTGCCAAATCTGCGCGCATTGAGGCATGGCCTCGGCGTCAGCTTTCCGCCGCTTTGTGAAGGGTCGAGCATATTGAGCCGGACCTCCTCTGTCAGGCCCGAGACAAACCAGCTAACAAGCATCTGTTGAGGCGCCGAAAAGGGGGCAGGATGCGCAAGGCCGTCGTGCTGGGTGGATACGGGTTGATCGGCGCGGCCTGTATGCGCGCCCTGGCGGCAGCCGGTTTTGCCGTTACCGGTATCGGACGGTCGCGGCGCACGGCGCTTGCATCGAACCCGGATGCGGCATGGGTGATCCGCGACATTCCCTCCATCGAAGTTGCCGAATGGCGAGAGCTGCTTGCCGATGCGGATGTCGTCGTGAATGCTGCAGGCGCATTGCAGGACGGCGCGCGTGACGATCTGGAGGCGATCCACGTCACCGCATTGTTGCGGCTTGTCGGGGCGGCAAGGAATTTGGCCCTGCGCATTGTGCAGATCTCGGCGGCGGGGGCGGCTCCGGGGGCTTCTACGGAATTCCTTCGGTCGAAGGCCCGTGGTGACGCGATCCTGGCCGAGGGTGCCCGGAACTGGGTCATTCTTCGGCCGGTGCTGGTTCTCTCGCCCGAGGCCTATGGTGGTACGGCGCTCCTGCGTGGCGTGGCGGGCCTGCCGCTGATCCTGCCGCGCGTCCTGCCCGAGGCGCGGGCGCAAACCGTTCATGTCGACGACCTTGCCGCAGCCGCCGTCGCGGCGGCGAGGGGGGAGGTGCCGTCCGGCCTCATTGCCGACCTGACCGAGCCGGATATGCAGAGCCTTGCGGAACTCGTTGACCGTATCAGGCATTGGCTGGGCCTGCCGGCGCCGCGCTTCCGCCCCACACTGCCCCGCGCAATCCTGCACCTGATCGGATGGGGTGCCGATCTGCTGGCTCATCTGGGGTGGCGCTCTCCCCTGCGCAGCACTGCATTGCAGACGCTGTCGGACGGAGTTCGGGGCGATCCGGCCGCATGGCAGGAGGCAGGGGGCAAACCCTGCCGGTCTCTCCCGGCGATATTGGAAAGCCTGCCCGCGACCCGGCAGGAAAGGCTGTTCGCCCGGTTCTATTTCCTGCTGCCGCTGGCCATTGCGACACTGGCCCTGTTCTGGTGTGCCTCGGGTGTCATCACCTTGATCGACCCGGCCCGTGCCATGATGGTTCTCGGGGAACGAGACATCCCGCCCTGGATAGTGACAGCGACGGTGTTTGGCGGGGCACTGGCCGACATCCTGCTGGGGCTGGCGATCCTCTGCCGCCGCTGTGCAAGAGCGGCGGCACTGGGGATGATCGGGCTGTCGGCGGCCTATCTTCTCGGTAGTCTGGCACTCACCCCCGATCTCTAGCTGGACCCGCTGGGGCCGATGGTGAAGGTCATCCCCGGCGTGGTCCTGGCAGCCATGATCGCGCTGGTGCTGGAGGAGCGATGAGCTACGAGATCTTGCGTTTCCTGCATGTGATCGGGGCGACGGTGCTTCTGGGCACCGGGGCGGGCATCGCGTTCTTCATGGTCATCTCGAACCGCTCGGGCGATCCGCGACTGATTGCGCATGTCGCAGGCATCGTGGTTCTGGCCGACACCGTCTTTACCGCGACCGCCGCCATCCTCCAGCCGATCACTGGTTATCTGCTGGCGCGCGAAGTGGGGTGGCCGCTCCTCTCCGGCTGGGTTGCACTGTCGCTGGTACTTTATGTCTTTGTCGGGCTGTTCTGGCTGCCCGTGGTCTGGATGCAGATCCGCCTGCGCAACATGGCGCGTCTGGCTGCTACACAAGGCGAGCCTCTGCCGAAGGCCTATCATCGGCTCTATCGCTGGTGGTTCACCTTCGGCTTTCCCGCCTTCGGTGCGGTGCTGGCGATCATCTGGCTGATGCTGACGCGGCCGTCGCTCTGATGGTAGGCACCAGGGTGACGCATTGCCGGGCGCAAGCCGGGTGTTCAGTCCCGGCATCTGGTGGATTAGATCGGGCGTGAAGAATTCCAGCCCTGAAGCTCGGCGTTTGCAGATGAATTTGAAAGGGATAGGGCCTTTGAGAGGTTCCAGGTGACGGCAGAATTTGTATGCGTTGATAAGTTTCTGAAGGTGCCGACGGGGGTGGCCAGGCAGAGCCGGCGCTGTTTGATGGTGTCAGGACAAGTCTCCTTTGGTGGATAGCCAAATGCTTTTGGTCTGCAGATACGCCATCATGCCTGGAGTGCCATTCTCGTGGCCATAGCCGGATTGTTTGAAGCCTCCGACCGGGGAGCGGGCATTGGCATCGAAGTAGTTGTTTAGGCTCTAGACCAGCAATGATAGTCAGCGTCTGGCCTGACCGCTATCTGTTCCGGTGCCGGGGGAGCGGATCATCGACCTTTGTGATCATGTAGTCTGGGATACGGGCGAGGGTGTCGGCGAGCCTGGCGTTGGGATCGGCGGCGTTCAGTTTGATGGTTTCGATCAGGTTGCAGGCGATGGCGGCGGCTTTGCCACCCGCTTCGGAGGCGCCGAAGAGGTAGTTCTTCCTCCCGAGGGCCATCTCCCGTTCATTCTGCCCATGCCGGTCGGATTGTCGCGGTGCATTACCGCTGGCACGCGCTTTTCGGCCGACAGTTTCGGGTCGAGCGCGTCGACCGACGCAAGTCCGGCCAGTTCGTCCATAGCGAGGTTCTGCCTGGGATATTTACGGTCGTGGCCGCATCGCCGTAAGCGTCCGGCCTGACCGCTCTGCCGCGTTCTGATGGTGCGGGATAGTGTCCACCAACGATAGTGGCCACTATGGTGCTTGATGGCGCGTCGGACGAGGCGGCTTTGGACGGATGAGGAGAAGCGGTCGATCTGCCTGCAGACGACTGGGCCTGGCGTTTCTGTGGCTCAGGTGGCGCTTCGCTACACGGTGCATGCGAACCTGATCTTCAAATGGCTGCGTGATCCCAAGTATCGGCCCAAGCCCGGAACGGGATCAGAGGAAGCCGATTTGCGCTTTTTGCCGGTGGAGATCGTCAAGGAAGCGCCGTTGATCCGGCAGTTGCCTGCCGCAGATAGCCAGATCGAGATCGAGCTGACTGGCGGCCACCGGATGCGGATCAGCGGTGGGTATGATCCCGAGGCACTTGCGCGGCTGATCCGGGGTCTGACGGTGTGATCCCGGTTCCGGTCCACACGCAGGTCCGGCTGGCGGCCGGGGTGACGGACATGCGCAAGGGTTTTGCGGCACTGGCCGCACAGGCCGAAGCCGTGCTCAAGCAGGATCCCTTCGCCGGACATCTCTTCGTGTTCCGGGGCCGTCAGGGTGATCTGGTCAAGATCATCTGGTGGGATGGCCAAGGGGCCTGCATGTTCATGAAGCGGCTGGAGAAGGGGCGGTTCGTGTGGCCCTCGGCCAAGGAGGGGAAGGTGGCTTTGTCGCCTGCACAACTGTCGATGCTCCTCGAAGGGATCGACTGGCGGGCCCCGCAGCGAACCTGGCGGCCCTTGGC
>JAIRJX010000173.1 GCA_031260425.1 Gemmobacter sp. | reverse complement strand
GGCGCGAGAGCAAGTTTTTTCATGGGAGTGCGGGTGGTTGCGGGTGATTGTTGTTGTGTTTGTGGCAGGCGGCGACTGTGGAAACTTCGCGATTTGACGCCAGCCGGAAATATGCGGATGTTTTTCGTGTATGAAATTTTCCACTTCTTTTACTTCCACTTCCAGACTCATCACTGCCGTGACAAGTCTGTTGCTCGGCGCGGCGTTTTTCGCGGTCAGCGCCACTCCGGCCATGGGCAAACTTGTTTCCAAAAATGTCTCCTATCAGGACGGGGGCACAAAATGCACGGGGTATTTTGCGTATGATGACAGCTTCACCGCGGGCGGCAGAAAACTGGCCGGGGTGCTCGTGGCTCCCGAATGGTGGGGGTTGAATGATTACGCGCGGGGGCGGGCGAATAGGCTCGCGGGGCTGGGGTATGCGGCGTTCGCGCTTGATATTTATGGCGATGGGAAAAACACGACCGACCCGAAGGAGGCGGGCGCGCTGGCGGGGGCGTTTTATGCGATGGCCAATATCGCGACCCGCGAATGGTGCGCAGGGGAAAGCGCCGAGACGCTGCTCGGCGGCTTCTTTGCCGCAGTCGGGATTTTCGGGGCAATCGGCCTTGTGGTGCTGACGCTATGGCCGCAGCCGGTGCCGGAAGGAGTGGCGGGATTCGTGCTGCGCGGGCCGGTCTGGCCTTCCGGCGCGTTCCTGTTCTGGACCTTCGTTCAGGCGGCAGGCTCGCTTCTCGGCGTGGGCTTGGTCATCAGGGCCTATCAGCTCGCCGAGGCGAGCCGGGTTGCGGTCTTCGAATATGTCATTCTGCCGGCTTCGGCTTTCTGGGGCTGGGTGATCTGGCAGGAGCACCTGAGCCTGACCGCAGCACTCGGCATGGTGCTGATCGCCACGGCGGGGGTGATGATCGCCATGCGCGCGCGCGGCGGGCGCTGAGCTAGACATTTTCGGGAGGCGCCTCCCGTCCTTGTGAGCGCCTCGCGCCCGCCCGGAAACAGGCATGGTCCGTACCGCCGGGGCCTGCCTTCCGCCCGCCGTCGAGCAGGAGGCGCTCGCGCTCCTTCTTGAGTGCCAGGCACTCAATTCACCCCCTGAGGATATTTTCAGACAGAAAATGAACAGGAAAGCATCTCTGGCTTCATCTGCTCAAAAAATATCCTCGGGGATGAGGCGCGCCCGGAAAACCATCGGGGGGATGGTTTTCAGCGCCAAATGCCGAAGATCGTGGGGGATGGAAAGCCCCCCGGGGCGCCTGGGTGACATAAGCGTCGTGATCGAACATGGGCGGAGCGGAGCCATAGAGTCTGGTTCATGATCGCGGGGGCGCCTGAGGGCAGGCGGAGTCCGGAGGCGGAGCGGTGGTCTATCCGAAGCCCATACGCCGTGCGAGGGTTGTTCCGGCCCGGCTTTGAGCGGAGGGGTTTGCAGGGAGCGGACCGGGCGGCCGGGTCTTCCTGTCGCGGTCCAGTCCTGACCCGGACTACAGAACGAGGGCGATCTTCGGTTGCGGCGGATGTCGATCCGTCCTAGACTTCGACCAAACGCCGGGGCAAACACCGGCGCCCGAGGCAAGCAGGCGTAATCAGGCGGTTTCCATGACTGAGATGGTCTATGGCTCCATGCCCGTGCGGGTGAGAGAACCGGTTCTCTCCCGTTGGTGGCGCACTATCGACAAATGGTCGCTGGCGGCGGTGCTTATGCTGTTCGGCATCGGCATTCTGCTGGGTCTCGCAGCCTCGGTGCCGCTGGCGGAGCGCAACGGACTGGAACAGTTCTACTATGTCAAGCGGCAGGCCCTCTTCGGCAGCGTGGCGCTGGTGGCGATGATCCTTTCCTCGATGATCAGCCCCGATCAGGTGCGCCGCCTCGGGCTGGTGGGGTTCCTGCTGTCCTTCGTGGCGATGGCGCTGTTGCCCTTCCTTGGCAGCGATCTGGGCAAGGGGGCTATCCGCTGGTTCTCATTCGGCTTCGCCACGGTGCAGCCGTCGGAATTCCTCAAGCCCGGCTTCATCGTGCTCTCGGCCTGGCTGATGGCCGCCGTGCGCGAGGTCGGAGGGCCGCCCGGCCGGCTGATCTCTTTCGTCGTGGCGGTCGTGGTGGTGTTCCTGCTCGCGATCCAGCCGGATTTCGGCCAGTCGATGTTGACGGTCTTCGGCTGGTGCGTGGTCTATTTTGTGGCCGGCGCCTCGATGGCGATCATTCTTGGCATTCTCGGGGCCGTGGGGGGGGTAGGCTTTCTGCTTTACGGCATGTCGGAACACCTCGCACGGCGGATCGACGGTTTCCTTGCTGCCGATCTCGACCCGAGATCCCAACTCGGCTACGCCACCAACGCTATCCAGGAAGGGGGCTTCTTCGGCGTCGGCGTTGGCGCGGGGCAGGTGAAATGGACATTGCCGGACGCCCATACCGATTTCATCATCGCCGTCGCGGCCGAGGAGTACGGTCTGATCCTCGTCCTCATCATCCTTGCGCTTTACGGCACGGTGGTGGTGCGGTCGCTGTTTCGGCTGATGCGGGAGCGCGATCCCTTCGTGCGACTGGCAGGGGCGGGGCTTGCCTGCATTTTCGGTGCGCAGGCGATGATCAACATGGGGGTCGCGGTGCGGCTCCTGCCTGCCAAGGGCATGACGCTGCCTTTCGTGAGCTATGGCGGATCATCGCTGGTCGCGGCGGGGATCACGGTCGGAATGCTGCTTGCGTTGACCCGCACGCGGCCGCAAGGGAGGATGGAGGATATCCTCTTCCGGCGGGGCCGCTGAGATGGCGCCGTTACTCCTGATCGCCGCAGGGGGAACCGGCGGCCACATGTTTCCCGCACAGGCGCTGGCCGAGGTGATGCTGGCGCACGGCTGGCGGGTGACGCTCTCGACCGATGCGCGTGGCGCCCGCTATGCCGGCGGCTTTCCGCCGGCAGTGACGGTGGAGCAGGTGGCCTCCGCCACCTTCGCGCGCGGGGGGGCGGGGGCGAAGCTCGCAGCGCCGTTCCGCATCGCGGGTGGTGTGGCCTCGGCCACGCTGGCGATGCTGCGCGACCGGCCGGCGGTGGTGGCGGGCTTCGGTGGCTATCCCTCCATTCCGGCGCTGGCGTCGGCTACCTTCCTGCGCCTGCCGCGCATGATCCACGAGCAGAACGGTGTGCCCGGCCGCGTCAACCGGGCCTTCGCCCGGCGGGTGAGCCTTGTCGCCTGCGGCACCTGGCCCACCTCCCTGCCGCGGGGGGTGGAGGCGATCCATACCGGCAATCCGGTGCGCCGAGCGGTGCTGGAGCGTGCCGGCGCACCATATATCCCGCCCGGCGACTATCCGATGAGCCTATTGGTGATCGGCGGCAGCCAGGGCGCGCGCATCCTGTCGGATGTGGTGCCTGCCGCCATCGCAGCACTGCCCGAGACGATCCGGTGCAATCTGCGCGTTGCCCATCAGGCCCGCGCCGAGGATCGGGACCGGGTGGTTGCGGCCTATGCGCAGGCCGGCATCCTTGCCGAGGTGGAGCCCTTCTTCACCGATATTCCGCGCCGTCTGTCCGAGGCGCAACTTGTGATCTCGCGTGCCGGCGCGTCGTCGATCGCCGATATATCGGCGATTGGCCGGCCTTCTATCCTGATCCCCTTTGCTGCTGCCACCGCCGATCACCAGACCGCCAATGCGCGCGGGCTGGTCGAGGCGCGGGCGGCAATCCTGATCCCCGAATCTGCCCTTGACCCTGCTGTTCTTGCCGCGCAAATGGCCGCTGTGCTTTCGCAGCCGCAGGCCGCTGCGCTGATGGCGGACAACGCCCTTGCGCAGGGGCGGCCCGACGCCGCCGAACGGCTGGCCGAACTCGTGCTGCGCCTTGCCCGGAAAGACTGAGATGAACGCTACCAAATTGCCGCTGGAACTCGGCCCTATCCATTTCGTCGGTATCGGCGGCATCGGCATGTCGGGTATAGCCGAAGTGCTGATGACGCTGGGCTACCGGGTGCAGGGATCGGATGCAAAGGCATCGAAGATCACAGATCGGCTGGTGAGCCTGGGTGCGCAATTCTTCGAGGGGCAGCGGGCCGGGAATATTGGCGAGGCGGCGGTGGTGGTGATCTCTTCCGCCATCAAGAAGGGCAATCCGGAACTGGAAGAGGCGCGGCGTCGCAAGCTGCCCGTGGTGCGTCGGGCCGAAATGCTGGCGGAACTGATGCGGCTGCGCTCGAACATCGCGATTGCCGGGACACATGGAAAGACCACGACGACGACCATGGTCGCGACGCTGCTCGACAAGGGCGGCTTCGATCCGACCGTGATCAATGGTGGCGTGATCCATGCCTATGGCTCCAACGCACGCGCCGGGGCAGGGGAGTGGATGGTGGTCGAGGCCGATGAGTCCGACGGCAGCTTCAACCGCTTGCCGGCCACCATCGCGATCGTCACCAATATCGACCCCGAGCATATGGAGCACTGGGGCAGCTTTGATGCGCTGCGCAAGGGCTTTTACGATTTCGTCTCGAATATCCCGTTCTACGGTGTCGCCGTATGCTGCACCGATCACGCCGAGGTGCAGGCGCTGGTCGGCCGCGTCACCGACCGAAGGGTGGTGAGCTTCGGCTTCAATGCGCAGGCCGATGTGCGGGCGGTGAACCTCAGGTTCGCAAATGGCAAGGCACATTTCGATATTCTGCTTCAGAACGAGGCGGAAGGTTCGAAAATCGAAGGCTGTACCCTACCGATGCCGGGAGATCACAACGTGTCGAATGCGCTCTCGGCGGTGGCGGTGGCCCGTCATCTCGGCATGAGCAAGGACAAGATTCGCGCGGCGCTGGCGCAATTCGCCGGAGTGAACCGCCGTTTCACCCGGGTAGGTGAGGTGAACGGCGTCACCATCATTGATGATTACGGCCACCACCCGGTCGAGATCGCCGCAGTCCTGAAAGCTGCCCGTCAGGCCATCGCGGGCAACGACGGCGGGCGGGTGATCGCGGTCCACCAGCCGCACCGCTATACGCGGCTCTCTTCGCTGTTCGATGACTTCTGCACCTGCTTCAACGAGGCCGATGTGGTCGGCATTGCCGAGGTCTATGCCGCGGGCGAGGAGCCGATCCCGGGTGCCAGTCGTGACGATCTGGTTGCGGGCCTGATCGCGCATGGCCACCGCCATGCCCGCGCGGTGACCGGCGAGTCCGATCTCGCGCGGCTGTTTCGTGAGCATACCCGCCCGGGTGATATTTTCGTCTGCCTCGGCGCCGGAACCATCAGCGGCTGGGCCAATGCGCTGCCCTCCCGACTGGCAGGGCAGGCGGCGTGAGCCGCGGCGGAACGATGCTTCGGCACCATTCCAGGTGAGCCTTTCCCGCCCGGAACACGGCACGTGCCGCCGGGCGGGCGCTTGGGTGGCGGTGACGAGGGATCAGGCATTGGCGTGGTCAAGCCGCAAAGTGCAGGCCGCAGCCGTCGAGGCACCTGCCCACGGTTGCCCCTTGCGGCAGGGGTGTCGAAGGAGGAAGCGGTCGTTCTTCCGTCGATGCATCGGCCCGCCTCTGTGGAAGCCCGCGCTTGCCCCATCTGACGCAACCCGCTAGGAAACCCTTCAAACGCTCACTACGAGGCCCCCCATGCGTCTGTCGCGCTATTTCCTCCCGGTGCTCAAGGAAAACCCCGCCGAGGCGCAGATCGTCTCGCACCGCTACATGCTGCGCGCCGGCATGATCAAGCAGCAGGCGGCAGGGATCTATTCCTGGCTGCCGCTCGGCTACAAGGTGCTCCGGCGTATCGAGCGGATCGTGCATGAGGAGCAGCAGCGCGCCGGGCATATCCCGCTTCTGATGCCGACGCTGCAACCCGCCGACCTCTGGCGCGAGAGCGGCCGCTATGATGCCTATGGCCCGGAAATGCTGCGCCTGAAGGACCGGCACGAGCGCGAGATGCTCTATGGCCCGACCAACGAGGAGATGGTCACCGACATCTTCCGCACGCATGTCAGCAGCTACAAGGACCTGCCGCTCACGCTCTACCACATCCAGTGGAAGTTCCGCGACGAGACGCGACCGCGCTTCGGCGTGATGCGGGGGCGTGAGTTCCTGATGAAGGATGGCTACAATTTCGATCTAACGAAAGAGGATGCGCTGCACGCCTATAACCGCCATATGGTCAGCTATCTGCGAACCTATGAGCGGATGGGCCTGACCGCGATCCCGATGCGCGCGGCGTCGGGGCCGATCGGCGGCGACAATACCCATGAGTTCCTGGTGCTCGCTTCCACCGGCGAGTCGGAAGTGTTCTTTGACGACCGGGTGACTGCGCTGAAGCTTGGCAATCGCGAGGTGGATTACGATGACCGCGCTGAGGTTCTGGGCATCTGCGAGGAGTTCACCTCACTTTACGCCCGCACCGACGAGACGCATGACGAGGCCGTCTTCGCAGCCGTGCCCGAGGCGCATCGCAAGGTCGGACGCGGCATCGAAGTGGGCCAGATCTTCTATTTCGGCACCAAATATTCCGAGGCGATGGGCGCAAATGTAGTGACTGCCGACGGTGCGCGGGTGCCGGTCGAGATGGGATCGCACGGGATCGGCGTCTCGCGCCTGCTCGGCGCGATCATCGAGGCCAGTCATGACGACAAGGGTATCATCTGGCCCGAGGGGGTGACGCCGTTCCATGTCGGCCTCGTCAATCTCAAGCAGGGCGACAGCGGAACCGATGCGGCCTGCGAGGGGCTTTACAAGGCGCTGAAGGCGTGTGGCCTCGATCCGCTTTACGACGACCGTGACGAGCGGGCGGGGGCGAAATTCGCTACGATGGACCTGATCGGCCTGCCCTGGCGGATCACCGTCGGTCCGCGCGGGCTCGACAAGGGGGTGGTGGAACTTACCTCGCGTCGGACCGGCGAAAGCGAGGAGATGAGCGCCGCCACCGCAGTGGAGCGCATTGCCGCGATCTACGCCGCGCATCCCTGACCGGTGAGCGGCAGATCGGGGCTTCATGGCGCGTCACCATGACCCGGTGAAATCCGGAATGGCAGGTTCTCCCTGCGGCGGGCGACGGCATGGCAGTATTCACCTCGTTTCAGAGCCTCGGCTATCTTTTCGACGGACATTAGGCGCGCCGACCTCCGGCCGCCTGACCTTCGCGATTGACGACCCCGACCACGAATGGGGCACCCGCTGGATCGACAGCGGCTGGATCGGCATCTTCGGAGCCGACCTCACCTACAGGATATTCAATCTGGTCAAGGCAGGGGATTGGTTGCGGCTCGACACCCTCTTGCTGGGCAAAAGCGACATCTTCAAGCTGTCTGATTACAATGAAGTGGTGCATGGCTTCGGCGGCAACGACCTGATGTATGGCGGTGACGGTTCCGACAAGCTCTTTGGCGGTTACGGCAACGATACGCTGCACGGTGGGCGGTTCCTGGCATTTGCTTTCCGGCGGCTCGGGGCGGATACGCTGCGTGGCCGTGGCGAGTTGTATGGCGGCTCCGGGGCGGATTTGTTGCAAGGTGGCGGTAGTGGCGATGACTTGCGGGGCGATGACGGCGCGGATCGTCTCGTGGGCGGGGCCGGGATGGATACGCTTGAGGGCGGGAGAGGGCGCGATATACTGACAGGCGGTGCGGGGATCGACATTCTGACAGGCGTAGCCGGTGCGGATGTGTTCGTCCTCAATCGGGCCGGGACCGCTGGTCGCGACATCGTTACCGATTTCAGGAGCGGCGTGGACCGCATCCATCTCGACGCGGATATGTTCGACGATCTGCCCTATACCGGCAGGCTGAGGGCGAAGGATTCGCGGCCGGGATTGAGGCGAGGGACACCTCGGACCGACTGATCCATGACCAGTCGAGCGGCAATCTCTGGTATGATGGGAATGGTTCCGCCAAGGGCGGCAAGGTTCTGATCGCAGAACTGCAAGGCGGGGCTATGCTGCAGATCGCGAACGACATATTTTTCGTCGGCTGATCCGTGGCCCCGGGGGCCGGCGGAACGGCGCCGACCGTTCCAGCCCCACAGAGAGCAGTGCCTGACCGTGGGCGGGCGTCGGGGGGGATTGTAGCCCCACCTGCGCCCTATGTCCGACCCCAACGCCAAGGTCACCAAAGCGCCTGTCCCGGGGGCTCACGCAGCCGTTCCGGGCGGGGACAGGGCATCTGCGGGAGCGATGGGCGGGGTTCCGGGACGCTTTCACCGCCGCCAGGGATCCCGAGCGTTGATCCGGCAACCGGTCAGTAGCAGGTCGCATCCAGTCTGCCGATGGAAGTTGCCTGCCTCGCTTGCCAAGCGGCCAAGCCGGTTACATGATCCTGTCGATAGTCGAGGGTTGCCCGCCATGGATTTGCCTGCCCCCCGCCCGGATCTGCCCCTGCTGAAGCCGCGTCTGGAGCAAAGGCTGCTCGCGGTGCTGCCCGCTGATGCGGTCGTGCAGGATGGCCACGAACTGCGTGCCTATGAATGCGACGCGCTGTCGGCATATCGCTGCCCGCCGTTGCTTGCCGTATTGCCGCGCTCGACCGCCGAGGTCTCGGCGGTGCTGCGCATATGCCATGAAGAAGGCGTGCCGGTGGTGCCGAGGGGGGCCGGCACTTCGCTTGCGGGCGGCGCGCTGCCCACGGCCGACAGCGTGGTGCTGGGGGTGGCGCGGATGAACCGGGTGCTGGAGGTGAGCTTGCCCGACCGCTTCATCCGGGTCGAGGCAGGGCGCACCAACCTTTCGGTCACGACGGCGGTCGAGGCGGACGGCTTCTTCTATGCCCCCGATCCGTCGAGCCAGCTTGCCTGCCTCATCGCCGGCAATATCGCGATGAATTCCGGCGGCGCGCATTGCCTGAAATACGGGGTGACGACGAACAACCTGCTCGGTGTGACCATGGTGTTGATGGATGGCAGCGTGGTGGAGATCGGCGGGCCCTGGATGGATGCGCCGGGGCTTGACCTGCTCGGGCTGGTCTGCGGTTCGGAGGGGCAGTTGGGCGTGGTGACAGAGGCGGTGCTGCGGATCCTGCCCAAGCCAGAGGGGGCGCTGCCGGTGCTGATCGGGTTCAACTCCTCTGAGGTGGCGGGCGCCTGCGTCTCCGACATCATCAAGGCGGGGGTGCTGCCGGTGGCCGTCGAGTTCATGGACGGCCCCTGCATCAAGGCCTGCGAGGCCTTTGCCCATGCCGGTTATCCGGATTGCGAGGCGCTGCTGATCATCGAGGTCGAGGGAGCGGAGGCAGAGATCCGCCACCAGCTTGGGCTGATTACAGAGATCGCGCGGCGGCATGATCCGGTGGAGCTGCGCGAGGCTGCCGACGCCGACCAGGCCCGCCGCATCTGGCTCGGCCGCAAGTCGGCCTTCGGCGCCATGGGGCAGATCGCCGACTATATGTGCCTCGACGGCACCCTCCCGGTCTCCAGCCTGCCGCAGGTCCTGCGCCGGATCGGTGCGTTGAGCGTGGAATACGGCCTTGACGTTGCCAATGTCTTCCATGCCGGGGACGGCAATCTGCATCCCCTGATCCTTTATGACGCGAACAAGCCGGGCGATCAGGAGAAGTGCGAGGCTTTCGGGGCGGAGATCCTGAAGCTCTGCGTCGAGGCGGGCGGCTGTCTCACCGGCGAGCATGGCGTGGGCGTGGAGAAGCGCGACCTGATGGAGGTGCAGTATGGGCCGGCCGATCTGGAGGCGCAGTTGCGGGTGAAGGATGTGTTCGATCCGGGATGGCTGCTCAATCCGGCCAAGGTGTTCCCGTTGCATGTGACGGCCGGGCGGCGTGCCGGTTGAGAGGGGAGGGGGCGCTCGCGCCCCCTCGCCCCTGAGGGGCTCACCCCCTGAGGATATTTTTGAACAGATGAAGCCGGAGCCTCCCTGCTCATCATCTTGCGGACAGAAAATGCAGCAGACCTATCGGCCGATGACGGAGAGCGAGGTGGGGGAGGTGGTCCGAGAGGCCCCGGGGCCTCTTGTCGTGCGAGGCGGCGGGACGCGCGGGCTGTTTGCCGGGGGCGCGGTGCTGGAGACCGGTGGGCTTTCCGGACTGCGGCTTTATGAGCCGGGGGCGCTGACGCTGGTTGTGGGCGCCGGGATGCCGGTAGCGGAGGTGGTGGGGCTGCTCGCGGGCGAGAGGCAGCGGCTGGCCTTCGAGCCGCCCGACCTGCGTGGGCTTCTGGGGCGCGAAGGGGCGTCGACCATCGGCGGCGTGGTGGCGGAGAATGCCTCCGGCCCCCGGCGGGTGGCTGGTGGGGCGGCGCGGGATTTCTGCCTGGGGCTGCGCTTTGTCGACGGGTGTGGTGCGGTGATCCGCAATGGTGGGCGGGTGATGAAGAATGTCACCGGCTATGATCTGGTGAAGCTGATGGTGGGGAGCCGGGGGCGGCTCGGTGTCATCACCGAGGTTGCGCTGAAGGTTTTGCCGATGCCGGAGATGGCGGCGACACTCATGCTGCGGGATCTGGAGGTGGCGCGGGCGGTGGCGGCGATGTCGGCGGCGCTGGGTTCGCCGTGGGAAGTGACGGGGGCGGCGCATTTGCCGGGGCGGGGAACCTTCCTGCGGATCGAGGGGTTCGAGGCTTCGGTGCGCTACCGGCTTGACAGGTTGCGGCAGAGGCTCGCGCCGTTCGGCAGGGTGGAGGAGGTGGCGGACCCCTGGGTCGCGATCCGAGATGCGGCGACACTTGCGGGGCCGGGGGATCTCTGGCGGCTCAGCCTGCGCCCGTCGGAGGCGGCGGAGGTGGTGGCGCGGCTGGAGGCGGAAGCGGTATTGCTCGACTGGGGTGGCGGTCTCGTCTGGGCGCGGGTTGCGCCGGGCGTGGATGTGCGGACGCGGCTTGGCCGGTTTACCGGCTGGGCGCGTTGCGTGAGGGGCACGGAGGCCGAGGCAGTGGAGCCGCCCGCTCTTGCCGCGTTGAGTGCGGGCCTCAGGGGGCAATTCGATCCGCGCGGGATCTTCGTATGACAGCCAGGGGATAGGAGATGCGGACCAGTTTCACCCCGGAGCAGCTTCGGGACCCGACGATCGCGCGGGCCAATCGCATCCTGCGCTCCTGCGTGCATTGTGGCCTTTGCACCGCCACCTGCCCGACCTATCAGGTGTTGGGAGACGAACTCGACAGCCCGCGCGGGCGGATTTACCTCATCAAGGACATGCTGGAGAGCGGCCGGCCGGCGGATGCGGCGACGGTGACGCATATCGACCGCTGCCTGAGCTGTCTTGCCTGCATGAGCACCTGCCCGAGCGGGGTGGATTACATGCACCTGATCGGCCAGGCGCGGGTGCATGTGGAGCGGACCTGGCGGCGGCCATGGCACGATCGGGCCCTGCGCTGGCTGTTGGCGCGGGTGATCCCGCATCCGGGGCGGTTCCGGCTGGCGCTTCTGGGGGCGAAGATCGCGCGGCCCTTTGCGAGCTGGATCCCTGATGCGCGGTTGCGGGCGATGATCGCAATGGCGCCGAGGCAGGTGCCGCCTGTCAGCCGCAACGATGATGCGCAGGTCTTTCCGGCGCGGGGGGCGCGGCGGATGCGGGTGGCGCTGCTGACCGGCTGTGCCCAGAAGGCGCTGAACACCGATATCAATGATGCGACGATCCGGCTTCTGCGTCGCCTCGGTTGCGAGGTGGTGGTGGCGTGGGGTATGGGCTGCTGCGGGGCGCTTGCCCATCACATGGGGCGGGTGGAGGAAAGCCACGCCCAGGCCGCGCACAACATCGCCGCCTGGATGGCGGAGAAGCGGGGCGGGGGGCTTGATGCCATCGTCATCAATACCAGCGGCTGCGGCACTACGGTGAAGGATTACGGCCACATGTTCGGGGACGGCCCGCTGGCGGCCGACGCGGCGGAGGTGGCGGGACTCGCGCTGGATGTGAGCGAGTTGCTTGTGCGGCTGGACCTGCCGGAAGGCGCCCCCCGGGGGTTGCGCATCGCATATCACGCCGCCTGTTCGTTGCAACATGGCCAGCAGGTGAAGGAGGCGCCGAAGGATCTGCTCCGGCGGGCGGGGTTCGAGGTGGTGGAGCCGGCCGACAGTCATCTCTGCTGCGGGTCCGCTGGCACCTATAACCTCTTGCAGCCGGTGCTCTCTGCCGAACTCCGGCGGCGGAAAGTGGCAACGCTGGAGGCGAAGGCGCCGCAGGTGATCGCCGCCGGCAATATCGGCTGCATAGTGCAGATCGGCGCGGGCACGGCGGTGCCGGTGGTGCATATGGTGGAGCTGCTCGACTGGGCGACGGGCGGACCGAAGCCCCGGGCGTTGCAGGATGGTGCGCTGGTCTGACGCGCCAGTGCTGCTGAGGAATGCCATCGGGCGGGGGATGAGGAGCCGTGCCCCGGCGGGTCCTCGTCGCCGCACCGCCTGCACTACGCCGCGGCAGCGCGAATTCCTCTGGTCGGGTGCGCGTGAGGGGGCTTGAAACCCGGGTGCAGGCTTCCCAGATTGCTGTTGTCGGACGCCATCACGGGTCCGGCGTGGAACCGTTGGCCTGCCCCGAGCAAGGGGGGCCGCAGATAGCATCGCTCGAAGAGGATGACCATGCGTAACCTTGATTTCGCACCGCTTTATCGTGCCACCGTGGGTTTTGACCGGATTGCCGACCTGATGGATCGCGCGCTTTCTGCCGATGTCACCCAGCCGACCTACCCGCCCTACAATATCGAGAAGACGGACGAGAATGCCTGGCGCATCTCGGTTGCAGTCGCCGGCTTCTCGCCGGAGGAGTTGAATGTCGAATTGCGTGATGGCGCGCTTTTCGTCACGGCCCGCAAGGCGCCTGAAGCCGCTGCGCGTAACTTCCTGCATCGCGGCATCGCTACCCGTGCCTTCGAGCGCCGTTTCGCGCTGGCCGATCATGTCCGGGTGGCCGGGGCGGCTCATGAGCACGGCATGTTGCATATCGACCTCGTGCGCGAAATGCCCGAGGCGCTGAAGCCCCGCCGGATCGAGATTGCGCACAAGGCGGCGATCACCGAAGCTGCGGTGAATTGAGTGGTAAAGGCCCGGAGGGAACCTCCGGGCCTTCATCCTTTGCCGTAAATCTCTTCCCCGGCTATCGCCCCAGCGCCTGCGCCAGCCGCATCAGGTTCACCGCCT
>JAIRJX010000119.1 GCA_031260425.1 Gemmobacter sp. | reverse complement strand
AGGCGGTGGACGAAGGGATCATCGGCAAGCTGCTGGTGGCCGAGGGCACGGCGGGGGTGAAGGTGAATACCCCCATCGCCGTGCTGGTCGAGGAAGGCGAGAGCGCCGATACCGCCCCGGTAGCGGTAGTGCCTGCGGCCCCCGCCCTGACCGCCGCTGCCCCGGCTCCGACCACCACCGCAGCGGCCGTGCCTCCGGTGCCGAAGGCCGATGGCGCGCGCGTCTTCGCCTCGCCACTGGCACGGCGGATCGCGGCGGAGAAGGGGCTTGATCTGACGCAGGTCAAGGGCTCCGGTCCGCATGGCCGCATCGTAAAGGCGGATGTGGCGGGGGAGACCGCCGCACCTGCACCCGTGATTGCCACCGCCGCCCCGGCAGCCGCCCCTCCGATGGCGGCCTCTGCCCCGGCCGCACCTTCGGCTGATACCGTGAAGCGGCTCTATGCCGACCGCGCCTTCGAGGAAGTGCCGCTCGACGGGATGCGCCGCACCATCGCGGCCCGGCTGAGCGAGGCCAAGCAGACCATCCCGCATTTCTACCTGCGCCGCGAGGTGCAACTTGATACGCTGATGGCCTTCCGCGCGCAGTTGAATACCTCGCTGGAAGGGCGCGGCGTCAAGCTGAGCATCAACGACTTCATCATCAAGGCCGGCGCGCTGGCGCTGCAACAGGTGCCGGACTGCAACGCCGTCTGGGCCGGAGACCGCATCCTGAAGCTGAAACCCTCGGATGTGGCGGTGGCCGTGGCGGTGGAGGGTGGCCTCTTCACCCCGGTCCTGCGCGACGCCGACCGGAAGTCGCTTTCCGCATTGTCGGCCGAAATGAAGGATCTGGCCACCCGCGCCAAGACGAAAAAGCTCAGCCCCCAGGAATATCAGGGTGGCAGCTTCGCTATCTCCAACCTCGGGATGATGGGGGTGGAAAGTTTCGACGCGGTGATCAACCCGCCGCATGGCTCCATCCTGGCGGTGGGCGCCGGGGTGAGAAGGCCGGTGGTGAACAAGGCGGGCGAGATCGGGGTGGCGACCGTGATGTCGATGACGCTTTCGGTCGACCATCGGGTGATCGACGGCGCGCTCGGGGCGGAGTTCCTCAAGGCATTGATCGAGAACCTGGAAAACCCGATGGCGATGTTGGCCTGAGAGGCAGACCCGAGGGAGAGGCCCCGGGGAAGCCCGGGGTCTTTTCCGCTGACGCAAGAGCGGCGGCCCCCCGATCCCGTTGCGATCAGGAAGGGGACGAGATAACGTGATCCGTCGCATGTTTTCCAGGGGTGCGAGCGCCAGTTTTGATTTCGAATTGAAGCAGGTGCTTCTCCGTAGCGCAATTCCGGCTTAACCGTGGAACGGAGGCACATGATGCGAGACCGGAAATTGCCATAGGGCGGCGTATGCCGATGCGGCCGCGTGCGCTTCGAAATGGAAGAGCGCGCCCAGCGTCCCCGAACCTGCTGGCATTCCGCAGGATGGCGAAACCCGGCGCTCGCCCGGCCCGGTCAGGCGCGATAGGCCAGCCGCAATTCCGACAGGAGCGCCTGCGCCATCTGATCCTTCAGGGTCGGCGCGGCATAGAGGCAGATCGAGAAGCCGCCCAGAGCCGGCAGGCCCTGCCCCGTCACTTCGGCACAGCCGGGCGGGAGGCGGCCGCGCAGCCGGGCGGTGATGGCGAGATCGGCACCGACCATCGCCTCCGCCGCCTGCTCGCTCTCGCCGTCAATGGTCTGCTCCCAGTCGAGACCCGCCTGTTCCAGCGCCGCATGGGCGGCGGGGCGGAAGATACAGCTGTCCTTGAAGGCCAGTTGCAGCGGGCGCCTGGTCCAGGCGTGACCCTCCGCCGCGCCGATCCAGACCAGTCTCTGCGCACTCAGTTCCTCGCCACCGGGGCCCGGGCGGTCTTCAGTGGTCAGGATCGCATCGAACGCACCTCGCGCGAAGCCGTCCAGCAATTCGACCGTGAAGCCGGAGGTAAGGTTCACCCGCAGTTGCGGATGGCAGGCCGCCAGCCGTTTCAGGATAGGCGGGATCTCGGGGTAAACGATGTCGCACGTCACCCCGAGACGGAGCGGCGCCACCGCCGCCACCGCGCCGAGCCGTGCCAGCGCCTCGTCGTTCAGCGCCAGCATCCGACGGGCAAGGCCGAGCAGCTGCTCGCCCTCGGCAGTCAGCGACAGCCGTCGCGCCGTGCGCAGGAAGAGGCCGGTGCCGAGACTGTCTTCCAGCCGCTTGAGCTGCATCGACACCGCACTTTGCGTCAGGTTCAGCAGCCCGGCGGCACGGGTGACACCCCCGGCATCGGCCACCGCCACGAAGGCACGAAGAGCCGTGAGGTCCAGATTACGCGGCATATCAAATCTCGTGATGATCAACCCAACAATCATTCGTTTTCGTTATTTTCAGCGCGGAGTCAATATCACACCGTGGAATAGATCACGCCCCCTCCATCACGAAAGAACGATAAGATGTCATGCTCCCCCGCGCCGTCACGAAGAGCCCCGTCCCCCCAATCGCTGCTGCTCCGACTGCTCTTCCCATCGCGGAGATGCGAGGCGGTGACAGAACCCGATCTACGCCGCCGGCACTATGCCCGCTCAAGCGAAACGGGGGCCGAAGGGCAAGCGCCGCACGAGGTCTGGGACGTGCCGGCCCATTGGAGGCGCTGACCTTCTCGCATTTCCTGCCCGAACTGCTTGAAATGCCGGGCAATCGGGCCGATATTGGCAGACATAAGGCGCGCCCGGAACCCACGGGTGCGTCGGGGAGACCTGTTCGGAGGCACAGATGGCTGATTACAACACGATCCGCAACACCGCCGGTGTCGGTGCGCGGACCGCGCAAATCGATGAGGGCCTGCGCGCCCATATGAACAAGGTTTACGGGCTGATGTCCGTGGCCATGCTGATGACCGGCGCCGCCGCCTGGGCTATCGCCGGGCTGGCGGTAACGGGTGATCCGGCCTCGGGGATGCAGATCCGCGCCGGCGAATACCTCAGCCCGTTCGGCGTGGCGCTTTACACCACGCCGCTGAAATGGGTGATGATGTTCCTGCCGCTGATCATGGTCTTCGCCTTCGGCGCCCTGATCAACCGGCTGTCGGCCGCGGCGGCGCAACTCTTCTTCTATGTCTATGCCGTGGCAATGGGGATCTCTCTCAGCTCGATCTTCCTCGTCTATACCAGCACCTCCATTGCCACCACCTTTCTGGTGACAGCCATCGCCTTCGCGGCGCTGAGCCTTTACGGCTACACTACCAAGCGCGATCTGAGCCCCCTCGGCTCTTTCCTGATGATGGGTCTGATCGGCCTCATCGTCGCCTCGGTGGTGAATATGTTCGTGGGATCGGGCATGCTGCAATTCGCCATCTCGGTGATCGGCGTGCTGCTCTTCGCGGGGCTGACCGCCTTCGACACGCAGAACATCAAGAACACCTATCTCCAGTACGCCCTGCACGGCGACCGGGAGTGGCTGGCGAAATCGGCGATCATGGGGGCGCTGAAGCTTTATCTCGACTTCATCAACCTGTTCATGTTCCTGCTGCAATTCCTCGGCAACCGCGAGTGAGCCGCAGGCAGGACGAATGGGAAAGGGCCGGTCGCGGGACCGGCCCTTTTCATATCAGCGGAATGTCGGGATGGAATGATATTCGTCCCAAACGCCCAAGCGGCCCCACGGAAAAACCAAGATCTTTGTCCCCCCGCACAACGGAAAAGCCACGACCAACCGCAGGTGCTCGCCAAGATGATGATCCATGCTTCGTGGCTCGACCGCGCCCGTGTCCGATCATCAAGCCGCACTCTCCCAACACGACCGAAGGCCGGGCGACGCTACCTGCCTTGTTCCGAGCCTGGTGCGGGCTTACACGGCGTAGAACAGGGTCGCGATCATACCCGGCTCATGGGGGCCCCTCGGAGCGGCCGCTAACTCCACCCCGCCACTCCAGGCGGCTGCCGGGCAGGGCCTGCCCATGGCGAAGGCGCCCGAGCGGCATCGTGCCCTGCTTTCCGGGTGTGGAAAGGGCTCCCACCGGAGCAGGCGCTCTTCCGGGGCGAATGAAACCCTTCCTCCGCAGGAGAGAGCCGCAGAGCGTGACCAGCCGGGCCCACAGCCTGTGATCTGCGGGCCCCCCGGATCGGGCGGCACCGTCCCGCCACCCACAGCCAGGACCCTCACGACGAAAAAAGGGCAGCCCGAGAGGCCGCCCTTCCCTGTCATCACAAACCTCGTCTCAATTCGTCGCGGTCGCACCGGTGTCGAGCGTTCCGGCCTGATGCTGCGCTGCCGCCTCGGCCGCCTCACGGGCAACCCGCTCCTTCAGCTTCTGCTCGTTGATTGCGCGCTTCGCGGCAATCTCCTCGATCCGGCTTTCATCATAGGGGATCAGCAGGCCCCATTCATCCTCCATCAGCTTGCCTTCCAGCCGCTCGGATTCCTCGATCGTTCGCGACTTCACATGCGTGCCGAGCGGGACGCGCTCATAGAGGTCGATGACGTCCTGATTGAACAGCCGGATGCAGCCGGCGGAGGTCGCCCGCCCGATGGAGCGGTTGTCGATCGTGCCATGAATGCGAAAATAGCTGTCGCGCCCGCCGCGATAGAGATAGAGCGCCCGCGATCCCAGCGGGTTATCCAGACCGCCCGGCAAGCCACCGGCATATTCGGCATAGAATTCGGGCATGGTGCGGATCATGTTCGCCGTCGGCGTCCAGGAGGGCCACTTCTCCTTGCGGTTGATGGTAGCACTGCCCTTGAAGCCGAGGCCCGCGCGCCCGACCGCGATGGAGTAGCGCATCGCCCGGCCATTCGCCATGACGTAGTAAAGCTTGCGAGCATGGGCGTCGACCACGATGGTGCCTGACGCCTCGCCACCGGC
Organism: Gemmobacter sp.; assembly: GCA_031260425.1. GTDB lineage: Bacteria > Pseudomonadota > Alphaproteobacteria > Rhodobacterales > Rhodobacteraceae > Gemmobacter. The sequence goes on along the minus strand of JAIRJX010000119.1, from coordinate 6,855 downwards.
ATAGTTCACCTCCTCACGCGGGGGCGAACCCACGAATTGCTGCGGCTTCACGGCTGGGATGATGATCCCGTTATCCACCACCTCGCCGTAACCGGCAACCGGGGCATCGGAAATGGAGGCGGACGGACCGCCGGCACAGGCTGCCAAAAGCGGCAGGAGAAAAAGTGCGCTGAGGCGCTGAATGATTTTCGGCACGATATGACCCGGTTTTGTTTGCAGGAATTGTCGTAATTCCGACAACAGCGCCCAGAGCGGGCCGAAGGTCAAGCCCCATGTTGTCCATCGAAGGCAATCCGTCGCCCGGCGGGGTTGCTGCAATGGGATGCGGCGGCTAGGCTGGCCGATGAACCGGGTGGGCGAAAGCATCGATGCAGGCGGGCAAGCGCAATCTCATCACCGACGTAACGGGGCTGCGGGTCGGCCAGGCCAGCGATGCCCGTCTGCGCTCGGGCTGCACGGTGCTGGTGGGCGACGCACCCTTCACGGCGGCGGTAAGCGTGATGGGCGGCGCCCCCGGCACACGTGAGACCGACCTGCTTTCCCCCGACCGGCTGGTGCAGCATGTGGATGCGCTGGTGCTGTCGGGCGGCTCGGCCTTCGGGTTGGACGCGGCCTCTGGCGTGGCCGAGGGGTTGCGCAAGGCGGGGCGGGGCTTCGCGGTAGGGCCGCAACGGGTGCCGATCGTGCCCGGTGCCATCCTGTTCGACCTGCTGAACGGCGGCGACAAGGATTGGGACGAGAGCCCCTATGGCCCGCTTGGCCTGGCGGCGCTCTCGGCGGCGGACACTGATTTCGTGCTCGGCAGCGAGGGGGCAGGCTACGGTGCCACGACAGGGCAGCTGAAGGGCGGGCTCGGCTCCGCCTCCTGCGTGCTGGAGAGCGGCATCACCGTGGGCGCATTGGCGGCGGTCAATGCGCTAGGTTCACCGGTGATCGGCGACGGGCCCTGCTTCTGGGCAGCGCCCTGGGAGATCGGTTTGGAATTCGGCGGGCTCGGCCTGCCCGAACGCTTCCCGCCGCCGCGGTGTCCCCTGCCGACAAAGCGACTGGGCGAGGCCACCACCATCGCTATCGTGGCGACCGATGCACGGCTGAGCCAGGCCGAGGCGCTGCGGGTAGCGGTGGCGGCACAGGACGGCATGGCCCGCGCCCTTGTGCCCTCGCATACGCTGCTTGATGGCGATCTGGTCTTCGCCGCCGCCACCGGCACGCGGGAAATGGCCGATCCGCTGCGCGACCTCTACCAGATCGGCCATGCCGCCGCCTGCTGCCTCGCCCGTGCCATCGCGCGCGGGGTGTTCGAGGCCCGCCCCATGGCGGGCGATCCGCAACCCTGCTGGCAGGGCCTGCATGGCCGAGGCTGAGGTCGGGCAGTGACGCCCCATATCAGGCTTCGGCAAGAGCCTCAGCCGGAGACGGACTTGCCATCACGCCTAACTCCTATAGCCAACCTCTCGAAAAACCACAGCTTCTGCCTTCTCCACCCCGCGCAACGAAAGGGCGGTACCCGACCGTGGGTGGGCGCACCTCCGTTTGGGGTCTGCACTTCATGGCTCAAACCCGCCTGACCCCGATCCCCACGCCAGCGTCCCCAAAGCGCCCGCCCGACGGGGTGGTCGGGCACCGCCCGGGCCGCTTACGCGGCTGCTCCGGGCACGGTATGGAGTTCGCACGGGGCGTATGAGCAAAAACGATACCCCGCCGTTCCACGACACATTCATGACTGCCCAAGAGGTTCCCGAAATCGGAACCGCCCCTGGCCAAGGCCGAAGCGGTGGCACGTCGCATCCCGCTTTCCGCGGCAGCCGCGGCAGAGGGGGCTCGATGCCCCCGAGGGCGCGTCCTACCAGCGGCGCAGCGCCGCCTCATCCGCGTCTTTCGCGGTGACCCATTCCGCGCCGTCAGGTCCGAATTCCTTCTTCCAGAACGGCGCACGGGATTTCAGGTAGTCCATCAGAAACTCCGCCGCCGCGAAAGCCTCCGCCCGGTGCCGGGCGGCGGTGGCGACCATCATGATCGCCTCATCCGCGGCCAGCCGGCCATGGCGATGGATCACCAGCGCATCCGCCAGATACCAGCGCCGCGCCGCCGTCTCCATCATGGCGGTGATGGCACGTTCGGTCATGCCGGGATAATGCTCGATCTCCAGCGCAGCGAGACGCCCGCCCTCATCGCGCACAAGGCCGGTGAAGGTCACGACCGCCCCGGCACCCGTCAGCCCGGCGGTGAAGGCGTTGGCCTCCGCCCCCAGATCGAACGCCGCCTGCCTCACCGAAAGCCGCATCTCAGCCCCCCGTCATCGGCGGAAAGAAGGCGACCTCACGCACACCGGCCAGCGGAGCCGTAAACTCCGCAAGCTCCTGATCCAACGCCACCCGCACACTCGCCAGATCGGCGAAGGCCAGCGCATAGCGATCCTCCCGCGCCGCAAGTTCGGCAACCAGACCGGCCACGGTGGCGGCGTGGGTCTCCACCCGCTCGCGCGGCAGGCCGATACGCTCGCGCAGCCAGGCGAAATAGAGCACGTCGAGTTGCATCACCTGTCCCCGAGATAGGGCAGCGCCTTGCGGAAATATTCCAAGCCGGTGAAAAAGGTCAGCAGCGCCGCCAGCCAGATCACCACCAGCCCGACATTCGTCGCATAGGTCGCGCAATCGCGCCCGCCACAGGTGCGGATCGGGTCGGCCAGGCCCGCCTCGACGGCTGCGGCATATTGCTCGGGCGTCATGCCGCGCATGGTGATGCCTTCGAGATATTCGAGCCCGGTGCCGAGGAACAGGATGGCGATGGCCACCATCTGCGCCGTGGTCTTCCATTTTGCCAGCCGCGTAACCTTCAGCAGCGCCGCCTGCTCCGGCCCGAGATATTCGCGCAGGCCGGACACGAAAACCTCGCGGAACAAGATCACCGTGGCAGGCAGGATAAGCCAGGGGTTCATGCCGGAATAGCCGGTGATGACCATGATCGCGATCACCACCATCGCCTTGTCGGCGATCGGGTCGAGCATGGCGCCGAAGCGGCTTTCCTGCTTCCAGAGCCGGGCGAGGTAGCCGTCGAACCAGTCGGTGATGGCGGCGCCGATAAAGAGTGTCAGCGCCAGCCAGTCGGCCCAGGGCCGATGAAAATACAGGAACATCACCGCAACGCCGGGCGCGGCAAGCAAGCGCAGAATGGTCAGGATGTTCGGTATGGTCCAGATCATGCCCCGAGTCCTAGCCGAACCCCCGCACCGGGGGAAGAGGGCGCGGAGCCTCAAGCTCCGTCTCCGATCGGGCCGAGGCGGCATTCATCCGCGTTCATGCGGCCTCCGGATGAAGCCAGTGGTTCGCGGCCTACGGGTATCATGCCGCGAAAGAACGGTAGCCCGACCGCAGGCGAGCGCAGCGAGATGCATACAGGCCCGGATAGCCGCTCTGCCTTTGGCCTCGCCATCCCTGCAGGGCAGAGGCAACGCCCGACCGCGGGCGGGCGTTCCTACGGTTGTGGTCGTCCCTTTATGGTGCACCCACGTCTAACCCCGATCCCCACGCATGTGGTGACAAAGCACCCAGGGCGGGGGGGGCGGGCGCTGCCCGGCGGCGCTACGCGCCTTGTTCCGGGCTTGGCACAGGCTCGCTCACACGGGGCGCGATAGGGAGGTCTCATGCCTCATGCAGGCGACCCGGAGGGCTTGAATGTCGATCCGCCCCGACAACGGCGCATAGTCGACATCCCTGATTACTTCCGGACATGAAATGCGCAAGACCCGCGTACCGCAATCGTGCAGGATCGGGTCGCCTTCAAGCAACGGGAAAGGCTCCAGCGATCACCGGGCCGGTAGCCGTCCGATCGCGCGATCAGGCAGCCGGCCGGCGGATCTGCGGGGCCGCGTCAAGCACCAGCGGGCGGAAGCCTGCAGCGCCGCCGTCGAGCAGCTCGAACAATTGCCGGCGCATTCGGGGCTCCCAGAAATCGTTGATGTGACTGGCCAGACCCTGCACGCCCTCGTCATGCGGCTTGCTTTCCATGAATTTGGCGATCTGGTTGACCATGGTGATGAGCTTGTCATGCGACATGGGCGGCGTCCTTGGGCGTGATGCGGTGAGGGTGGGTGAAAAGCTCGAACCCGTCGGGGCGGGCGAGCGCGATCAGGGTAAGACCCGCCGCCCCGGCCATGGCGACCGCGGCGGCGGTGGGGGCGGAGACAGCTATCAGCACCGGAAATCCCGCGCCGCAAGCCTTCTGCACCATGTCGATCGAGGTGCGGCAGGTCAGCACCACCGCCCCCTGCCCCGTCCGGCCATGGGTGGCGCCGATCAGCTTGTCGAGCGCGTTGTGCCGACCGACATCCTCGCGCGCCGCCACGATGCCGCCCTGCGGCACCCAGAAGGCGGCACAATGGGCAGCGCGGGTCAGATCGTGAAGCGGCTGATGCGCCTCAAGCCCGGCAATGGCGGCCATGACTTGCGCAGGGGTCATGGTGAAGCCGGTTTCCACCAGCGGGCGAGCGTCGCGCGCGGCTTCCTCCAGGCTCTCGATACCACAGAGGCCACAGCCCACCGGCCCGGCCATCGAGCGGCGGCGCTTCGCCTGCCGCTCTGCTGCGCCCGGTTTCAGCCAGATTTGCAGGTCGATGCCGCGTGGGGTTTCCACCGCTTCGATACCGTCGATCTCCTCCGGCGCGGCGATACCCTCGGTCAGGGTGAAGCCGCGTGCGAAATCCTCCAGATCGGCGGGCGTCGCCATCATCACCGCATGGGTGGAGCCGTTATAGCTGAGCGCCACCGCCACCTCCGCCGGCAACGCGCGGCTGCCTTCACGGAAAGCGCCCGCCCGGAAGGCGAAGCGCGCAAGCGGGCGGTGCGTCTCCATCACTCGGCCGCGGCGATCCGGCGCGCCAGGCTGGCCTGGGCGGTATATTCCTCCTGCCACTCACTCGGGCCGTTGGAGGGCGCGACCTGCACCGCCGTCACCTTGTATTCCGGGCAGTTGGTGGCCCAGTCCGAATAATCGGTGGTCACCACATTGGCCTGGGTCGTGGGATGGTGGAAGGTGGTATAGACCACGCCGGGCGACACCCGGTCGGTGACGGTGGCGCGCAAGGTGGTCTCGCCCTCTCGGCTGGCGAGCCGCACCCAGTCTCCCTCGCGGATGCCGCGATTTTCGGCATCATGCGGATGGATTTCCAGCACGTCCTCGGAATGCCAGACCACGTTTTCGGTGCGCCTTGTCTGCGCCCCCACGTTATACTGGCTGAGAATGCGCCCGGTGGTGAGCAGAAGCGGGAAGCGCGGCCCCGTCTTCTCGTCGGTCGCGACATATTCGGTGCGGATGAATTTGCCCTTGCCGCGCACGAAACCGTCGACATGCACCAGCGGCGTGCCTTCCGGCGCAGCCTCGTTGCAGGGCCATTGCACGGAGCCCAGAGTCTCCAGCCTCTCGTAGCTGACACCGGCGAAGCTGGGCGTGGTCATGGCGATCTCGTCCATGATCTGCGACGGATGGGTATAGGTCCAGTCCGCGCCCATGGCGTTGGCGAACATCTGGGTCACCTCCCAGTCGGCAAGGCCCTGCTTCGGCGCCATCACCTTGCGCACCATGTTGATGCGGCGCTCGGCATTGGTGAAGGTGCCGTCCTTTTCCAGGAAGGTCGAGCCGGGGAAGAACACATGCGCGTAATTCGCCGTCTCGTTCAGGAAAAGGTCATGCACGATGACGCAATCCATCGCGGCAAGGCCGGCGGCGACATGTTTGGTGTCCGGGTCGGATTGCAGGATGTCTTCGCCCTGGCAATAAAGGCCACGGAAACTGCCCTCGACAGCGGCGTCGAGCATGTTGGGGATACGCAGGCCGGGCTCGGGGTCGATCTCCACCCCCCAGAGATTCTCGTAGATCGCCCGCACATCGGCATTCTTCACATGACGGTAGCCCGGCAGCTCATGCGGGAAAGAGCCCATGTCGCAAGAGCCCTGCACGTTGTTCTGGCCGCGCAGCGGGTTCACCCCCACGCCTTGCCTGCCGATATTGCCGGTGAGCATGGCGAGGTTGGCGATGCCGATGACGGTGGTGGAGCCTTGAGAATGCTCGGTCACGCCCAGCCCGTAATAGATCGCCGCATTGCCGCCGGTGGCGTAAAGCCGCGCGGCAGCGCGGATCTCCACCGCCGAAACGCCGGTCAAAAGCTCGACCGCCTCGGGCGAGCGCGCCGGATCGCTGACGAATTCGGCGTAGTCCTGGAATTCGTCCCAGTCACAGCGGGCGCGGATGAACGCCTCGTCATACAGTTTCTCGGTCACGATCACATGCGCAAGTGCTGTGACCATGGCGGTATTGGTGCCCGGCTTAAGCGCGAGGTGATGGGCCGCCTTGTAATGCGCGCCCTCCACCATCTCGGTGCGGCGCGGGTCGATGACGATCAGCTTCGCCCCCTCGCGCAGCCGCTTCTTCAGCCGGCTGGCGAAGACCGGGTGGCCCGAGGTCGGGTTGGCGCCGATTACCAGCGCCACATCGCAATACTGCACCGAGTCGAAATCCTGCGTGCCGGCCGAGGTGCCGAAAGTCTGGCCAAGGCCATAGCCGGTCGGCGAATGGCAGACCCGGGCGCAGGTGTCGGTGTTGTTGTTGCGAAACACCGCACGGGTAAGCTTCTGCACCAGATAGGTTTCCTCATTGGTGCAGCGGCTGGAGGTGATGACACCGACGGACTGCCGGCCATATTGCGCCTGGATCGCCTTCATCCGGTTCGCAGCAAAGCTCATCGCCTCTTCCCACGAAACCTCCTGCCACGGATCCTGGATCGACTCGCGGATCATCGGCTTCAGGACACGATCCTGGTGGCTGGCATAGCCATAGGCGAAGCGGCCCTTCACGCAGCTA
>JAIRJX010000093.1 GCA_031260425.1 Gemmobacter sp. | reverse complement strand
TGCCAGTGCCTTATCAAGGCGGTCGGGCGGGGCTGCGCCGATCGTCACCCGAAGCGTGCCGCCCGCAGGGGGCCAGTCGTCGTGCCTGTCATCATCATCGGAGGGCTGGGACATGCAGGATACCTCTGGGCCGGACGGCTTGCCGCCGGGCCTGCGCTGGCTGAAGGGGCTGGTGATGGTGTTGACCGTCACGCTGATCCTTGGCGTCATAACCATCGTGGGACTGCTTGTCACCCGTATGCCCCGCCCCGCCCCGCCGCCAGATTTCCCGGCAAACCTCGCCCTGCCCGAGGGCGCCCGGCCCGAGGCGATCACGCGCGGCGCGGGCTGGATCGGCATCGTCAGCACCGACGGGCGGCTCTTCATCTTCAACGAGGGTGGTGCGCTGCGGCAGGAAATCGCGATCCTGCCCCGCTGAATATCTCTCTCCCCGGCCCATAGACGGGCCTTGCCAGAAGGCGCAGGTGCCGTCCAGTATGGCGCCGGAAAAGGGGAGAGTCGACATGCTGGACCGTTTCGGGGCGCGTGACGCCACCGATCTTGCCGCGCTGGTGGCGAGGAACGAGGTGGCGCCGGATGAGTTGCTGGACGCCTCGCTCGCCGCCTCGGCCGAAGTGAACCCCGCCCTGAACGCCGTCGTCCTGCCGCAGGAGGATGTGGCGCGGCGCGCCATCGCCGCCGGGCTGCCGCGCGGGCCTTTCACCGGGGTGCCGTTCCTCTTGAAGGATCTGGGCTGCGAGGCGGTGGATTTCCCCGCGCATAACGGCTCTCGCCTGCTGGCGAATACCCGCTATGACCGCGACAGCGCGATCTATGAGCGGATGCGCGCGACGGGCGTCGTGACCTGGGGCCGCACCACCAGCCCGGAGGGCGGGGTCGGCTCTGCCACGGAGGCCAGGGTCTATGGCGGGCCGACGCGCAACCCCTGGAACCTCGACCATACGCCGGGCGGATCCTCCGGTGGCGCGGGAGCGGCGGTTGCGGCGGGGATCGTGCCCTTCGCCCATGGCTCGGATGGCGGGGGCTCGGTGCGCATCCCGGCGGCCTCCTGCGGGCTTTTCGGCTTCAAGCCCACCCGCGCCCGCCTGCCCGACGGGCCTTATGTCGGCGAGGGCTGGGCGGGGATGGCGATCGACGGCTTCCTGACCCGCTCGGTGCGCGATACCGCGCTGATGCTCGACGCCTGCCATGGTGCCGATCCCGGCGCGCCCTATCACGCGCCGCCGCTTGCGTATTCGCATATGGACGCGATCAGCCGCCCGCCACGCCGGTTGCGGGTGATGCTGGTCGACACCACCTTCACCGGTTCGACCATTCACCCCGAGGTGCGGCAAGCGGTGCTGGAGACCGCGCGCCTGCTGGAAAGCCTTGGCCATCATGTCTCCCCCGACCTGCCTGCGGCGAATGTTCAGGGCATGATGCGGGCCTGGACCGATATCGTGGGCGTCGGCACCGCACTCGGCATCCGCAAGGCGCTGAGGGGCCGCGAGCTGACACCGGATCTGGTCGAGGGTGTCGGGCGCGGCGCGGTCGCTCATGCTGCAACCCTGCAGCCGACCCGCTATCTGGAGGCGGTGGGCGAGATCCACACCTTCGGCCGCCAGATGGCGGCGGCCTTCGCCGACCATGACATCATCCTTTCGGCCACCCTGGCCGAACCGCCTGCCCGCATCGGCCGCTTCAACCATGACACCGAAGATTATGTCGGCTACCGCACCGGCCCCGGCGGCATTTTTGCCTATTCGCCGTTCTGTGCGGTATTCAATGCCAGCGGCCAGCCCGCAGCCTCGCTGCCGCTCGGCCAGTCGGCGACGGGCCTGCCTATCGGCATCCATCTCGCTGCGCCCTTCGGTGCCGACGAGGAACTGATCGCGCTTTGTGCCGAACTGGAGAAATCCGGCGCTTTCCGGCCCTGCCTGCCGCCGATCCGGGCGAAATCTCTTGCGTGAATACCAAAACCCGCAAAATATGATCAAAAGTTGACGCAAGATTCAGCAACGGGGACCGGATTGAACGATATAGCCATCGAGGCCCGCAACGCGGTGAAGACCTTCGGTCAAGGGGCGGTGGCGGTGCGGGCGCTGGACGACGTGTCGGTGACCGTCCGTAAGGGAGAGTTCTTCACCCTGCTGGGGCCCTCAGGCTGCGGCAAGACCACGCTCCTGCGGCTGATCGCCGGATTCGAGACCCCGACCTCCGGCCAGATCCTGCTCGACGGGCAGGACATCACCCATCTGCCACCAAACAAGCGGCCGGTAAATACGGTGTTCCAGAGCTATGCCCTGTTCCCGCATCTGACGGTGGCGCAGAATGTAGGCTTCGGGCTGCAGATGCTGGGTAAGCCGAAGGCGGAGGTGGCGGAGACCACACGGCGGATGCTGGCGCTGGTAAAGCTCGAACACCTTGCCGAGCGCAGGACCGCCCAGATGTCAGGCGGCCAGCAGCAGCGGGTAGCCCTCGCCCGGGCGCTTGCGGCGCAGCCGAAGGTGCTGCTGCTTGACGAGCCGCTTTCCGCGCTGGACCTCAAGTTGCGCAAGGAGATGCAGGTCGAGTTGAAGCGGCTGCAATTGGAGACCGGCATC
>JAIRJX010000015.1 GCA_031260425.1 Gemmobacter sp. | reverse complement strand
AAAACGCCTCGGGGGGTCAGTTGCCACCGGTGCCCGTCGGGGGGGGGCGGCCCCCCCCCCGCCCTTGGTCCCGCCGTGATCAACCGTTCTGCCGCGCCCAGGCGAGCGCCCCGGCCAGCGCGGCAGCGGCAAGCAGGGCGAAGGCGATCTTCCATACGCTCCATGGCCGTTCGCCCTGCACCTTGCCGGTCTGGCCGTTCACCACGAAGCGATAGCTTTTGCCATTATATTTGTAGGCCGCCATCCAGATCGGCAGCAGGACATGCTTGAAGGTCTCTGCCGAATACTCGGTGTCGATCCGGTCGATCCGCTGCTCATCCCCCCCGATGTCGCGACGCACGTCGCCGGCGATCACCCCGGCAATCACCTGCTGCGCACGCGCCCAGCCTTCCTCCAGCCCGACGGTATAACCCTCGGCGGTGAACCCGGCGAGGTAATCGGCGCGATAGGATTGCAGCGCGCCCAGATCCCAGGGGGCAAGCGCATCGGTAAAGCGGCGCGGCAGCGATTGCGAGGCCAGCACCAGCACATCATCGAAAACCCGCGAGACCCAGCCACGCGCTGCATTCCAGCGGGTCTTGCGCACCTGGCGCGACTGGCGCTTGCCGTCGACCATCACGGTCTCGGTGACGTAATAATGATCACCTCGCGCGCCCTGATAGACCGAGCGGGTAGCGGCATCGAAAGTCCAGTAGGGAACATAGAGCCCGGAAAGCGCTCGGCCCTTGCGGGCATATTCGACAAGGCCGTTCGGCGCGAACCACAGCCCGCCCAGCCAGCTCACCATCGCCTGCCGGGCGGTGCGTTCATCCAGTGCGAAGGGCAGCACCGCCTGCGGCTTGATCCGGCGGTTGGTGCCAGTGCCGGCCACTACCGGCGTTGCGCAGAACGGGCATTCGGTGGCGTGTTCCGCGCCGGAGAACTCGACCAGCGCACCGCAAGAGGGGCAGGGAGTAGTGCGCACCTCCTCCATCGCGCCAGGAGGCAACGCATCGCGCAAGGCGCGCTTCAGATCCTGCTCGCCAAAGGCCAGCGCCTTGCCGCCGGGCGCCGCTGGAATGTCCTGCTCGGTGCCGCAATGATCGCAGCGCAACCGGATCTGGCCCGGCGCGAAACGCAGGTCAGCGCCGCAGGTGGCGCAGGGGAAATGCAGTTCGGCCTCGGGCAAGGCTCGGGCTCCGGCTCAGTTTTCGGGCGGCGGCGGGGGCGGCATCAGGGCGAAGAGGCGAGAAAGCCCGGTCTCGGCGGCGGGTTTCCAACCCTCCATCCCGGCGGTCCAGACCATGCTGGTCCGCGTCAGGCCGCCGGCCTGCACCATCGCCACAAGATCCGCCTCGGAAAACGGCCCCTTCGTCGCGCCATTCTCTGCCAGATGCCATTCCTTCGCAGCCGGAGGCGGCGGGGGTGGCGGGGCGGCAGGTGCAGCCCCCCAGGGACCGGGCTGCATCTGCTGCGCCATGCCCATGCCAAGCCCGGCACCGAGGCCCGCGCCCACCGCACCGCCCATAGCGGAGCCGGGCGCAGCCATCCCCTCGGCCGCATTGAACTGCATGTATCTGTTCAGATCGCCCACGATCCCTATCGAGCTGCGCTTGTCGAGCGCCTTCTCCACCTCCTCGGGAAGCGAGACGTTCTCGATATAGAATTCGGGCAGCACCAGCCCGTATTCCGCCACCTTGGGCGCAATGGCCCCAGCGATCAGCTTTGCCAGATCACCGGTATTGGCCGCCATATCGAGCACCGGGATGCCGGATCCGGCCAGGACCCGGCTCATCTCCTGCACGATCACATTACGGATCTGGTTCGAGATCTCGTCAGCGGTGAATTCACCATCCGTTCCCACGATTTCCTTGAGGAACAGTGCCGGATCGGAAACCCGCATCGAATAGGTGCCGAACGCCCGCAACCTGACTGGACCGAATTCCGGGTCGCGGCACATGATCGGGTTCTTGGTGCCCCATTTCAGGTCGTTGAACCGGGTGGTGCTGACAAAATAGACCTCGGACTTGAAGGGTGAGTTGAAGCCGTGGTCCCAGTGCTGAAGCGTGGTCAGCACCGGCATATTGTTGGTTTCCAGCATGTAAAGGCCGGGGCCGAATACATCAGCCAGCTGTCCCTCATGCACGAAGACCGCCGCCTGCCCCTCCCGCACCGTGAGCTTCGCACCATATTTGATCGCCTGCCCGCGCCGCTCGAACCGCCAGACCATCGTGTCACGGCTGTCATCGAGCCAGGAGATGACATCAATGAACTCGCCCTTGAGGAAGTCGAAAACCATGACCGTGCCTTTCGCCTCGGAAACCGCGTTACGCCCCAACATAACCTGCGCGGGCCGGGTTGGAAGAGGGGGTGTGCGGAGAAAACCGCCAGGGGCCAGACCCACCGATCCTCGTTACTCCGCCGAGCGGAAGGTCGGGCCGGACCGAAGGCCGGCGTCCGCCACGACCGGGGGCCGTCACCTCCGGACCCGGCCCCCATATCAGGCCCGTTGCCGACGTCATCGGGGCGCCCGCCTCCGGAAGGCAGGCACTGCGCCACCCGATGGCATGCACCACGCCTCGTTCCAGGCCAAGGACGGGGGCCCCTGCAACCGGCATCGAACCGATACTCCCACCGCCCGGGCAGATGTGGATCCGGCCCAAACATTTTCCGTCCGGAAATATCCTCGGGGCTGAATTGAGCCGAAGGCTCAGGAGGAAGCAGGCAACCCCGGCTCGGTCCCCCGAATGATGGTCGGAGGCAATGAAGCCCTGCCCCCGATCACATCCGGCCGGCGCGACAGGACTCAGCCCGACGACCAGAGGGTGAGCGTATCGCTCCCGATGATTTCCACGCCCAGACGGCAAAAGCGCGGGGCGGAGGCGAGGCTGGCAAGGCCGAGCGGCCCCAGCGCCGAACGACCCTCGGCACCGATCACCGCACCGGCGCCGAAATGGGCAAGCTGGTCGACAAGGCCCGCGCGGATCAGCGCAGCTGCAAGATCGCCGCCGCCCTCGCAGAGGATGCGGGTCAGCCCCTCAGCCGCCAGGGCGCGGAAGGTGGCGAGCAGGTCGGCATGAGTGCCATCCGCCGGAACCTCGATCAGCCGCGCGCCGGCCTCAAGCCAAGCTACCCGGGCCTCGGCCGGAGCGGCGGCGGTGTGAAGAAGCCAGACCGGCACCTCGCGGGCAGTGCGTCCGAGGCGGCTTTGCGGGCTGTGGCTCAACCGGCTGTCGAGCACCAGCCGCACCGGCTGGCGCGTATTCCCCATGTCACGCACCGAAAGATCAGGATCGTCGGCACGGGCAGTGCCGGAGCCGACCAGCACCGCATCATGGCGCAGCCGCATCGCATGAACGGCGCGCCGCGCCTCCGGCCCGGTGATCCATCGGCTTTCCCCCGAGGCGGTGGCGATGCGGCCGTCAATGGTGGTGGCGAGCTTCAGTGTGACGTAGGGCAGGCCCAGTTCGACGCGCTTGAGGAAACCGGCATTCATCGCCCGTGCCTCGGCCCCGCAAACACCCTCGGTAACCGCAATGCCGGCTGCGCGCAGCATGGCATGGCCACGCCCGGCCACGCGTGGATCGGGATCGGTGAGCGCGCTCACCATGCGCGAGACGCCGGCGGCGATCAATGCCTCGGCACAGGGCGGGGTATGGCCGTGATGGGCGCAGGGCTCCAACGTGACATAGGCCACTGCGCCGCGCGCGCTCCCCCCGGCTTGATCCAGTGCCCGGCGTTCGGCATGGGGACGGCCGCCCGACTGGGTCCAGCCACGCCCCACGATGCGGCCCCCGCCCGGAACCCCATCCGGCCGGACAATCACGCAACCCACCGCAGGATTGGGCCAGACATTACCCAATCCGCGCGCCGCCAGCGACAGCGCGTGACGCATGTGCGCGATATCGTCCATCACTCCTCGGGCGCGCCTGCAGCGGGCCGCAGTTCCGAGACGAACTTGTCGAAATCGTCCGCCGCCTGGAAGTTCTTGTAGACACTGGCGAAGCGCACATAAGCTACGGTGTCGATCCGGGCGAGGCTTTCCATCACGATCTCGCCAATGGTGCGGGAGGGGATGTCGGTATCACCCAGACTCTCCAGTCGCCGCACGATGCCCGAGATCATCTGGTCGATCCGCTCGGGGTCGATCGGGCGTTTTTGCATGGCGATACGGATCGAGCGTTCCAGCTTGTCGCGGTCGAAATCCTCACGCTTGCCGGAGGATTTGATGACCACGAGGTCGCGCAACTGCACCCGTTCATAGGTGGTGAAGCGACCGCCGCAGGCCGGGCAGAAACGGCGGCGGCGGATCGAGACGTGATCCTCTGCCGGCCGCGAGTCCTTCACCTGGGTGTCGATATTGCCGCAGAATGGGCAGCGCATTGGCCGTTCCCCTTGTTTCTGTCTGTCTGCCTCGTCGAACCCGGGATCCGTCTTCGGCGTCATGGTCCCGGTTATCCACAGACCTTAGCGCGCGGCCCCCTGCTTTGCCCAGACGGAAATGCGCGCCTCCGTTCTGGCATGCGGCAACTGTGGCGCCGCGGACTCAGGGTCGGAATCGGCAGCAAAGCTTCCCGAGACTGCTCTGAATACCTCGCCTGCCGCAAGACACCACCACCCGGAGCAAGGCACTGCACATATCGCCGGGCAGCATGCTCCTTGCTCGCCGCCGCAAGGGGGCGCTCGCGCCCCCTCTTGAGCCTTTGGCTCAATTCACCCCCTGAGGATATTTATAAACAGATGAAACCGGAAGCGCTTTCCTGTTCATCATCTGTTTATAAATATCCTCAGGGGGAGGCCCGAAGGGCCGTGGGGGGCGGAAGCCCCCTGGGGCAACAGAAGGGTGCGGGAGCGACGACCAGGTATGGGCGGGGGATGGGGCCGCGTGTCCGGATCGAACGGACGACCTACCGCTTACCAGGCGGTTGCTCTACCGGCTGAGCTAACGCGGCGCTGGCGCCTGCCTTAGCAACTTCCGCCCTGCCGTGCAATGCAGGTGGTGGAAAAGCCGGACCGATGCAGACGCGCCGCCTTGCCGCATGGCGCCGCCTCGTCTAATCAGAACGGGAACGAAAGGCCGGAAGACCATGCGCATCCTGATCACCAACGACGACGGCATCAACGCTCCGGGGCTGGAGGCGCTGACCGCCATCGCTGCCGAGATCGCCGGGCCCGAGGGCGAGATCTGGACCGTGGCCCCCGCCTTCGAGCAATCGGGTGTCGGCCACTGCATCAGCTATACCCACCCTATGCTGGTAGCGAAGCTCGGCCCGCGCCGCTATGCCGCCGAGGGCAGCCCTGCCGATTGCGTGCTGGCCGCCCTTTATGATGTGCTGCAGGGCGCCAAACCCGACCTTGTGCTTTCGGGCGTGAACCGGGGCAACAACGCTGCCGAGAATGCGCTATACTCGGGCACGCTGGGCGGCGCGATGGAGGCGGCGCTGCAAGGGGTGCCGGCTATCGCGCTCTCACAATTCCTGGGGCCGGAGACCCGGGACCTGACCGATCCGTTCGAGGCGGCGCGCACCCATGGCACCCAGGTGGTGCGAGCGATCCTGGATTGCGGGATCTGGGCGCAGGATGCCGATTACAGGCTGTTTTACAACGTGAATTTTCCACCTGTCCCGGCCGCGAAGGTCAAGGGCAGCCGCGTCACCACCCAAGGCTTCCGCCGCGACACCCGCTTTTCGGTCGACCCGCATGTCTCGCCCTCGGGGCGGCGCTTCCTGTGGATCACCTCGGGGCCGCAGCATCTGCCTACCGCGCCGGGCAGCGACGCCGCCGCCAATCTGGAAGGCTTCATCTCGATCACTCCGATGCGCGCCGATCTCACCGCCCATGATCTGATCCCCGATCTGGAGGCCCGCCTCGGATGAGCCCTTCCGCGCCGGATCACGAGGATGACCCGGCCGAACGCAAGATGCGCTTCCTGTTCACGCTGCGCTCGCACGGGGTGACGGACGGCCGCGTGCTCACCGCCATGGAGCGGATCGACCGGGGCCGCTTCGTGACGGGCATCTTCTCTGCCCGCGCCTATGAGGACATGCCGCTGCCGATCTCCTGCGGGCAGACCATCTCGCAGCCTTCGGTGGTGGGATTGATGACGCAGGCGCTGAACGTGCAGCCACGCGACGTGGTGCTGGAGGTCGGCACCGGCTCGGGCTACCAGGCGGCGATCCTCGGCCAGCTTGCCCGCCGTGTCTATACGGTCGACCGTCACCGCCGCCTGGTACGCGAGGCGGTAGAGCTGTTCACCACCCTCGGCCTGACCAATATCACCGCCGTTGCGCGGGACGGCAGCTTCGGCCTGCCGGAGCAGGCACCCTTCGACCGTATCATCGTGACCGCCGCAGCCGAGGATCCGCCCTCGCCGCTGCTCCAGCAGTTGAAACCCGGCGGGATCATGGTATTGCCGGTCGGCCAGTCCGACACGGTGCAAAGCCTTATCAAGGTCACCCGCACCGAAACCGGCTTCGATTATGACGAGTTACGTCCCGTCCGTTTCGTGCCGTTGGTCGAAGGGCTTGCGTCCGACTAGTGCTGCGCGCACAATATGAGGCCAAATGCGAAGCGATCCGGATCAACCGGGCAGGAACGAGGCAGAGCCATGCACCCGACCGACCGACCCCATTCCTCGCGCCTGACGGCCCTTGGCCTCGGCACCGCGCTCGTGCTGCTGGCCGGTTGTTCTGGCGGCGGCCAGCCCTTCGACTGGGATCTGCGCCCCGGCGGCCCCTCGACCGCCGATGCCGCCCGTTCCGCCATGGCCGCCCGGCCGATGCCCGACGCGCGCGGGGTGATCTCCTATCCCGGCTATCAGGTGGCGGTGGCCCGGCGCGGCGACAGCGTGGCCTCGGTCGCGGCGCGGGTCGGCGTTGATGCCTCCGAACTCGCCCGCTACAACGCGGTCGAGCCCGGCGTTCCGCTTCGTGACGGCGAAGTTCTGGCGCTGCCCCGTCGTGTTGCCGCCGCTACCCCCTCGGCGGGCGGCGCCATCGTCGGCGCGCCGATCAGATCGGGCGCCATCGATGTCAGCACCATCGCCGCCTCCGCCATCGACCGCGCGGCACCTGCGCAAGGCAGTACCGGTGCAGGCTGGCAGAAGGGCCCCGACGCCGCCGGACAGGCCGCCGGAGTAGAGCCCGCCCGCCATCAGGTGCAGCGCGGCGAGACCGCCTTCACCATCGCCCGCGCCTACAACGTCTCGCCCAAGGCACTGGCCGACTGGAACAGCCTCGACGCCGATCTGACGGTGCGCGAGGGGCAATATCTGCTAATCCCGATCGCTGCGGCCCCGGCGGCCGTGGCCGTGCCGGTCGCAGCCTCCGAGCCCCCCACCCAGCCGGGTGCCGGCTCGCCCACCCCGGTGCCGCCTTCGGCTGCAAAGCCTCTGCCCGCGCAGGACGAACCGCCCGTTGCCAGCAAGCCGGCCGCCGGGGCCGCCAAGTCCAATACGCCAAAGCCCGTCGCCGATCTCGGCGCCACCCGAAGCGCCGCCTCCGCCTCGAAACTCGCCATGCCGGTCGGCGGACAGATCATCCGGGGGTATTCCAAGGGCAAGAATGACGGCATCGACATCGGGGCCGGGGCCGGGGCCATCGTCACCGCTGCGGGCGACGGCGCCATCGCCGCCATCACCAAGAACACCGACGGGGTGCCGATCCTCGTCATCCGCCATGCCGATAACCTGCTCACGGTCTATGGCGGCATCGACGCGCTGAGCGTCGCCAAAGGGGCTGCCGTGAAACGCGGACAGGCCATCGCCAAGGTCCGCGCCGGCTCCCCCTCCTTCCTTCATTTCGAGGTACGCAAGGGCTTTGATTCGGTCGACCCGATGCCCTATCTGCAATGACGCACAACGCGCTTGCGCTACCGAAGCACGGGGGGCTGTCTGCCCCCCACGCTTCCCTGCGGGAAGCTCCCCCCGAGGATATTTTTCAACAGATGAAGCCAGGGGCGTTTTTCTGTTCATCATCTGTTCATAAATATCCTCAGGGGGTGAATTGAGCCGAAGGCTCAAGAGGGGGCACGAGTGCGCGCCCCTTGCTCGGCATTATCCGCCTTGTTGCCGGTGAGGAAGAACCCGGTGGGCTCCCCGCGCTAATGCCCGAGCACCTGCGACAGGAACAGACGGGTCCGCTCGCTCTTCGGCGCATCGAAAAATTCCCCAGGTGGCGCCTCTTCGATGATCTCGCCGTTGTCCATGAAGATCACCCGGTCGGCCACCTTGCGGGCAAAGCCCATTTCGTGGGTGACGCAGACCATGGTCATGCCCTCCTGCGCCAGCGTCACCATCACGTCCAGCACCTCGGCAATCATTTCGGGGTCAAGCGCGGAGGTCGGCTCATCGAAGAGCAGGATCTCCGGTTGCATGCAGAGCGCACGGGCGATGGCCACGCGCTGCTGCTGGCCCCCCGAAAGCTGGCCGGGATACTTGCCCGCCTGATCTGGGATGCGGACCTTTTCGAGATAGCGCATCGCCACCGCCTCGGCCTCGGTGCGCGGGGTTCGGCGCACCAGCATCGGCGCCAGTGTGCAATTCTCCAGCACGGTCATATGCGGAAAGAGGTTGAACTGCTGGAACACCATGCCGACCTCGCGGCGGATCTCGTCGATGGATCCCAGATTGTCGTCAAGCAGCGTGCCGAAGACGCGGATCTCGCCGCCGTCATGCTCCTCCAGCTGGTTGATGCAGCGGATCATGGTGGACTTGCCGGATCCGGACGGCCCACAGATCACCACCCGCTCCCCTCGGGCGACGCGCAGGTCGATACCGCGCAGGGCCTGGAAGGCGCCGTAATACTTGTCGAGGTTGCGGATCTCGATAGCGGGAGCGGTCAGGTCCATGGGTCACTCCTTGCGCTGGCCCGCGCTCATCCGGGCCTCCAGATAGGCGCCGTAGCGCGACAGGCCGAAGACGAAGGCGAAATAGATCGCCGCGACGAAGGCATAGACTTCGATATAGGCGAATTTCCACTCGCCGGTGTGATAGGCGGTATTGCCAGCGGCCAGGAGCTCGACAAAGCCCACCACCACGACCAGCGAGGTCTCCATGAAAGCGATGACGAACTGGTTGATGGTCGCGGGCAGCGCGAGCCGGAACGCCTGCGGCAGCACGATGCGGGCCATGCGCGGCCAATAGGGAAGGCCAAGCGCCTTCGCCGCCTCTTCCTGCCCCCTGGGCACGCCCTGAAAGCCGCCGCGGATGATCTCGGCCTGATAGGCCGCGAAGAAGAGCGCGATGCCGAACACCACGCGATAGAGCTTCTCGCCCACCAGAAAGCCCGGCAGCATGAAGGGCAGCACGATGGCACAGGTGAAGAGGATCGACAGCAACGGCAGCGAGCGGATCGTGTCGATGATCCAGCCGGTGACGCGCGCCACCACCGGCAATTCCGACCGGCGCATCAGCGCCAGCACAATGGCAAGCGGCATACCGATTACCCCGGTTGCGACGAAGATGAACAACGTCAGCGGCAGGCCGCCCCATTGCTGTTCGTTGACCCGCACGAGACCCAGCACGCCGCCGCGCATCAGGATGTAGAAGATCGCGGCCCCAAACCCCCAGGTCAGCGCAAGGCGGCCAAAGCTCCAGAACCGGGGCAGGCAGGAGAGCACGATCACCACCACCACCACGGCACAGGCCAGCGCAGAGCGCCATTGTTCCTCATAGGGATAGATGCCGAACAGAATCACCCGCCAACGCGCCGCGATCACCGCCCAGCAGGCGCCGCTCCGCTCGGCGCAGACCGCCTGAGTGGCGCTGGCCGAGAAGGTGGCGTTCAGCACGGCCCAGTTCAGCACCCACCGTAGGAGCGCCAGGATCACCGCAACACTGGCCAGCGTCATCATCGTCGAGGCGGTCGAGCCGAAGAAATCCTTGCGCAGGCGGCGCAACCGCCCCTGACGGGCGAGCGGGATCGCGGTCATGTGGTCCCCGTGGCCTGATGGCCCTTTAGCGCGATGGCGCGGTTGAGGCGGTTCAGCACGGCAGCCAGCGTGAAATTGATGGCGAGAAAGCCGCCCATCAGGATGGCGATGAATTCCAGCGTCTGGCCGGAATGGGTGATCGAACTCGCGATCACCATAAAGAAGTCGGAGAATCCGACGGCAATACCAAGCGTGGTGGCCTTGATCAACCAGACATACTGGTTGATCAGGATCGGCAGCATGGCGCGGAAGGCAAGCGGCATCCGCACCCGTGAAAACACCTGCCAGGGCGAGAGGCCAAGTGCGCGTGCGGCCTCCGTCTGGCCACGGCCGACCGCCTTGAAGCCGCCGCGCACGATCTCGCCGATATAGGCGCCGCCATAGGTGGTGATGGCGAAGGCGAGGCAGTAGAATTCCGGTTGAATGCGGACACCACCCTCGATCTTCAGTCCGGTGGTGGCCGGCAGGGTCAGCCAGGGCAACGCCGGATCATGCGATGCGGCCAAGGCCAGAACACCGGCCAGAATGGCGATACCGGGGGCGATCAGCACCAGTCGCCGCCTCCGCACCGGGTCAAGCCCCTGGGGCCGGCGGGTGGCGGCGATCCAGACTGCAAGGCCCGCGCCCGCCAACAAGATCGCCGCCGTCAGCGCCACCGCCCCCTGCGACACGTTCAGCCCCGGCAGATAGATACCGCGCGAACTGATGAGCGCACCACCAAAGGCGATGGCCTGACGCGGATTAGGCAGGGCATTGGCCAGCGCATACCAGAAGAACAGTTGCAGGATCAGCGGCAGGTTGCGGAAGAGTTCGATATAGATAGTGCCCAGAAGCCGCGCCGCCGGATTGCGTCCCGACCGCATCAGCCCGACCAGAAGCCCGATTCCCGAAGCGCCGGCCAAGCTGATCAGCCCCATGAACAGGGTATTGCAGAACCCCATCAGCAGAAACCACCAATAGGGATCGGTCGGTGCCACCTTCAGCAGGGTGAAGTTCATCTCCCAGCCGGTGTTCTTCCACAGGAACGCAAAACCCGAGGTCAGGCCCTGTGCCGCAAGATTACTGCGGGCGGTCAGCGTAGCGCCTAGAACGGCGGCCACCAGCGCGGCGAGAAAGACGCTCTGAAACATGAAGGCGCGTGTCGACTTGCTGCGCCAGAGGGGCGGGGCGGCCATGGGCATGTCCTGTCGGTCGGGGCGGAAAAACGGGGGACCGCGCCCGGTGGCGCGGCCCGGGACGCAGGAGATCAGTCGACCACCAGCGGGAACAGCACACCGCCATCCTTCCACAGCGCCGTCATGTCGCGCGGCATCTTGTAGGGCGATTGCTGGCCAAGGCTGCGCTCGAAAATCTCGGAATAGTTGCCGACCTTGCTGATCACGTTGAAGGCCCAGTCATCGGCCAGTCCGAGCGGCTTGCCCATGCCGGGATTGGCACCGAGGAACTTGCCAATATCGGCATTGGGGGGATTGGCCTTCACCTCCGCGACATTGGCCGAGGTGATACCTTCCTGTTCGGCAAAGAGCAGTGCCGTCAGCGTCCAGTTGGCGATGTCGACCCAGTTGTCGTCGCCCTGTCGCACGATCATCACCTCCGGCTCCAGCGCAAGGACATCGGACAGGAAGACGTGGTCATCCGGGTTTTCCGCCTGCGAGGCGGCGACGGCCAGCACCGGCCCCCACTGCGCGAAAGTATCGCAGCGACCCGAGAAATAGGCGGCCTCGACCTCCTCGTTCTTCTCGAGGGCGACGATCTCCATGTCGATGCCCTTGGCTGAAAGGTAGGAACTGACCTGCCGCTCGATCGTGGTGGAGGCGGGCAGGCAGATCGAACCGCCCTCGGCATCCTTGAGCGAGGTGAGACCAAGCGCCTTGTGGCCTATCACCTTGGTCGTGCCGAGATAGTAGGACATCGAGAACTGCAGCCCCAGTTCGGCATCACGGCTCAGCGTGCCGCCCGAGGCCTTGATCACTATATCGATATCGCCCGACTGCAGCGCCGGCCAACGCTGCGCCCAGTCGATCGGCACGATATTGGCCTTGGCGGGATCGCCGAAGATCGCGGTGGCCATGGCACGGCACAGCTCGATATCGAGGCCCTTCCAGACCCCCTTGTCGTCAACCTCGGCAAAGCCGAGGAAGGCGCCGATGTCGCCCGGGCAGTTCAACTGGCCACGCCCCTGCACCTCCTTGAGCGTGTCGCCGACGCCGGCATGGGCCGCAAGCGCCGGGAGAGACAAGGCACCGGCGACCAGAGCCGTCTTGATCGAGAGTTTCATCTGGGTTTCCCTTGTTGGTTTCGTTTGCAGACAACATTGGGGCACCGCCTGCCTGCGCAATCGACCGATGCCCCGGGCCGTGTTTTTCACGGCTTGGTCCGGGTCAGGCGTAGATATAGCCACCCGAGACGATGACATTCTCGCCGGTCATGTAGGTGTTTTTCGGCCCGCCGGTCATCAGCACCCATTCCGCGATCTCGCGCGGCTCGGCGCCACGCCCCAGCGGGCTGGCCTTGGCCAGTTCCTCCAGAAAGCCGGAGGCGCGGGCCTTTTCGGTGGCCATTCCGGCGGGGGCGACCGAATTCACCAGAATGCCGTCCGCCGCCACATAATCGGCAACCGAGCGGGTCAGGCTCGCCACGGCGGCCTTGGTCGCAGCGTAATGGATGTTCTTCGGATGCGCCTTGAAGGCATCGACGGAGGTGATGTTGACGATCCGCCCGCGCACGTGACCGCGCGGCTTCTGCGCGCGCATATGTTCGATGGCGGCGACCATCATGTGATAGGTGCCCTTGATGTTGATGGCGTTGGAGAGATCCCATTCCTCATCGGTCACCCCCAGCGTCGGACGACGCGGATAGATCGCGGCGCAATTGATCAACGTATCCACCCGGCCCAGGCTAGCAGCTACCCGTGCGAAGGCGGGGTGAGAGGCGGCGGCGGTGCGGATGTCGCAGGCGACGGAGGTAGCCTTCACCCCCCGTGCCCGCGCCGGCGCCAGCGCGGCCTCGGCGGCCTTGCCGTCGATGTCGATAACGCCTATGCCGCCGGCGCCGGCTTCGACGGCCATTTCCGCCAGCAGCGCGCCCATCCCGGCACCCCCGCCGACGATCACGACGTTCAGATCCTTCATGATACCCTCGTGTCTAGCTTGATGGCGGGAACGGGCCGGGTCGGCATGATGTCGAGCCGGGTCACATCGGCGCGAGCGGGCAGGTTCAGCACCGCAAGCAGCGCCTCGGCCACATCCTCGGGCTGGAGCGAGGCGGAGCCCCGATACATCGCCTGCCGCTCGGCCTCATCGAGCACATCGGCATAGAGCGCGGTTTCAACCCGGCCCGGCGCAATCTCCGTCACCCTTATGCCATCGGCGGAAAGCTCGGCCCGCAGCGCGGCGGCGAAGGCCGCCACTGCCGCCTTGGTCGCGGCATAGACCGCGAAATTCGCCCCCGGCGCATGGCCGGCGGAGGAACCGGTGAATATCACATGCCCCGATCCCTGCGCCCGCATCCCGGGCACGACAAGGCGGGTCAGCCACAGCACGGATTGCAGGTTGACCAGCACTGTCCGGTCGATCTCGGCCCGCTCCATCGCGTCGAACGGCCGGGGGCGTGGTATGGTGCCGGCATTGTTCACCAGCACGTCGAAAGCGCGGCCCGAAAGTGCGGCCGCCACCTCCTCCGCCTCGACAAGATCAAGCGCCAGCGTCTCGATACCCTCTGCCTCGACCGTAAGGGCGCTCAGCGCAGCCCGGTTGCGACCGATTGCAAGCACGCGGTGCCCGGCACGGTGCAAGGTGACCGCCATGGCCCGCCCGATACCGCTGGTCGCACCTGTGACAAGGATTCTTTTCATGAATTTCCCTTCCCTGGGTAGGTTCAAGGTCCTGGGTAGGTTCAGGATGTCGCGACAGCCCACACCACAAAAGGAAGAAATCGCCAAAACAGAAAAGCTCTCCTTTGCTGTTTCGTCAGGCGGGAGGGCGTGCAAACGCACCCGGTACAGGCAGCGCTACGCCCGCCCACTGCGCCCCGGGCACCATGTAGGCCCGTGCCGCCGGGCAGCACCCGGCCCCCCGGGCGGGCACCGCCCCCGGGGGCGTGGGGGCGAGGATCACGGGGCGCGCATTGTGGACTTGCCTCCATGTGAACCCTGCCCCCCGAACAGGACGTGAAGCGCCGCCGGGCAGCACCCGACCGCCCCTCGCGTGGGGGCTCTGTCACCACAGGCGCGGGGATGTGAGTCAGGCAGAGAGTGTCACCATAAGCGACGACCAC
This sequence comes from Gemmobacter sp., assembly GCA_031260425.1. GTDB lineage: Bacteria > Pseudomonadota > Alphaproteobacteria > Rhodobacterales > Rhodobacteraceae > Gemmobacter. Next base: position 2,386 of record JAIRJX010000015.1, on the reverse strand, counting down.
AATCGTCTCAGCACCCACCTGTGGCCGGACGCCGCCCTCTGTTGCGCGAGATGTCGCGGGCGGGGTGACAAGTTTTCCCGACAGGCCATGTGGCCCCCTCCCCCATGCTACCGCCGAACCTCCACCGGATCAGGCGGAGGGCATATCGGCGCCTTGCCCGACCGCGCGGGCCAGCGCGCGCAGACGCTCCAGGCTGTTGGTGAGGTGCAGCCGCATCGCCACCCGCGCGGCGTCGGGATCGTGGCGCAGGATCGCCGCGACGATGGCGCGGTGCTCGGCATGGATACGGTCGAAATAGTCGTCCTTCAGTGCCGGCAGCAGGATATAGCCCAGTTGCAACCGGGGCGCGAGCTGCCCGCGCAGATAGGTCAGGAAATCGACAATCTGCGGATTGCGTGCCCCCCGCGCAATCATCAGGTGGAAATCATAGTCGTAGTGGATCCGTGTCTCCGCCGGATCGGGATGGCCGGCATCGACCCGCTCCATCTCGTCTCGGATCGCTATCGCCTCGGCGCCGCTGCATCGTTCAGCGCAGAGCCCCGCCGCCTCCACCTCCACCCCCAGCCGCAATTCGAGAAGCGCTATGGTCTGCGGCAGCGCGTGAAGGTCCTGTTCGGGAATGGCGAAGCTGCCCGGCGGCGCCTCACTCACGAAAACGCCCTTGCCCTGGCGGGGAATGACCAGCCCCTCGGAGCGCAGCCGCGCCACGGCCTCGCGCACCACCGTGCGGCTGACCGCGAAGAGCTCGCAGAGTTCGGCCTCGGTCGGCAACTGTGCGCCAGGCGAAAGCCGACCCGCGCGGATTTGCTCCAGCAGGTCCTCGAACACCACAGTCGAAAGGGATTTCCGCCTCATCCGCCACCCTGGCCCAAGTTGCGCTGTCCCTAGCAGACAGCGGCGGTCACGATCAACTCCACCAGCATTCCGGGCCTCGCCATGCGGCCCTCGCCCGACGATCGCGCCGGCGCGTGATCCATCGGGATCCATGCGTCCCAGACCCGGTTCACCGCGTCGAAATCGCGGATATCATCAAGCCACATCTGCACATGCAGGATGTTTTCCCGACGGCTGCCCGCCTTGGCCAGCAGGCGGTCGATCTTGTCGAGCACCTCCTGCATCTGTTCTGCGGCGGCGCAGCCGGGTGTGCCCACCTGTCCGGTCAGGTAGACGGTGCCGTTATGCACCACGCCATGATGGATGCGGGTATCGAAATCGAAGCGCCGGATCGGGGTCATATCTCACTCCCTGATCGGGTTGCCGCGCAAGTAATGCGCATAGGGAGCCTGCACCAGCCAGCCGGCATCGACAGGCAGCATGACCCCGGTGATCGCGGCGGCCCGGTCCGAGCACAGGAAGAGCGCGGCCTCCGCCACATCATGGGGCTGGACGAACCGGCGCAAGGCAGAGGTTTCCAGAATGGCCTCGGGGTCGCGCTCTCCGGCGGCGATCTTCGCCTTCAGCCCGTCCGAGAGCGTATAGCCCGGCGCCACCGCATTCACCCGCACGCCTTTCGGGCCAAGCTCGCTCGCGAGGATCTGCGTCAGCGCCAGCACCGCGTGCTTGCCCGGCGTATAGGCCGGCAGCGACAGCGACGCGAAGGAGGCGAGCGAGCCGACATTGAGGATCGCGCCCCGCCCCGCCTCCGCCATCAGCGCACCGAAAACCTGACAGCCGATCAGCGTGCCGCGGTAGTTGATGCGCCAGAGCCGCTCGTCCTCGTCCAGATCCTGGGCCAGCACCCGCTTGCCGCTTTGCAGGATACCCGCGCAATTCACCGCGACATGCGGCGCCCCCGCAGCCGCCGCGACCCGTACTCCCAGATCGCGGAGCGAGGATTCGTCGCCGACATCCACCTGCTCGAAGCCTGCAAGCGGAGCGCCGGCTGCGCGGCAGGCCTCCGCCACCGCCCCGCCCCGTGCACCATCCCGACCGGCCACGACGACGTGATATCCCGCCTCGGCGAAACGCAGCGCGATGGCCTCGCCGATCCCCGATGTGCCGCCGATGACGACACAGACCTGATCGTGGAGGGCCGGATCAGCCATGGCGCATCTTCCTTTCAGCGTCGAGGAAGTTTGAGAACCCCTCCATCTGGCATTCCATCATCGGCCAACCCGGCTGGGTGATACAGCCCCGCGCCTTCGCCTCGGCCAGAAGCCGGGTCTCGGCGGGCTCCATGATGATATCGACCACGATCATGCCGGGGGTCAGGCTTTCCACCCGCATCGGCAGCGGATCATCGGGCTTCAGGCCGGAAGAGGTCGCATTGACCGCAATGTCGAACCCCGCCGGATCAGGCGCGCCCGCGTGCACAGCCACCGCCGGAAAGGCGCTCGCGACCCGCGCCGCCAGATCCGCAGCACGCATGGGATCGGCATCGGAGATG
>JAIRJX010000331.1 GCA_031260425.1 Gemmobacter sp. | reverse complement strand
CGAGCCGCCAGGCCATATGGCCCGGCGTATGGCCGGGGGCGTCGATCGCGGTCAGGCCGGGCAGGGCGCTGTCACCCCCCTTCACCATCGTCATCTTCCCGGCCAGGGGGCGGACTTTGCCGTCAAACCCCTCATTGCCGGCCTTGGCCCAATGGTCGTATTCCACCGCGCCGGCGAGGTAGCGGGCGTTCGGGAAGGTCAGGCCCTCGCCCATGAGACCACCAATATGATCGCCATGCATGTGTGTCAGCACCACCAGATCGACCTGCCCGGGACTATAGCCGGCCGCAGCCAGCGCGGCGGTGACGCCATCGGGAGCGAGGCCGGTATCGAACAGCACGAGTTCCGCCCCGGTATTCACCAGAACCGGAGTGAAGGAATTGCGGGTCCGGTCGGCCGGGATGAAGTTGCGCTCGGCCAGTGCCGCGAATTCCTCGGGAGAGGCGTTCAGGCCGAAGGTCTCCTGCGGCCGGTCACTGGTGCGGGCACCTGCGAGCAAGGGCACCACCTCGAAGCTGCCGAGCTGAAAACGCTGGAATCCGGGTAGGGTGGGGCCAAGTGGCCCGACCGCAGCCCGGGCGGGCCGCGCCGCCGCGCCGAGGGCGGGAAGTGCTGCAAGACCGGCAAGAAAGGCATGGCGGCGCGTGAGTTCCGGCGTGATCATGGGAAGCTCCAAATAGATCGGGACGGGAGGATGGGGGCGGGAAGGCCGGTTCCACCCTGGTGATTAATGGACCATGCCGACGACCGCTGTTCTTGTCATCCACCCACAGGCCGAATTGCTTTCGAGAGGCCCGGAAGCGGGCCAACAGCACTGAAGGAGCGTGCAACTCCCTGCGGGTGGCCCCCAATAAGTCGGTGATTTTCTTCAGCCTGATCAGGTCGGCCCGACCGGGCATGGAGGTCGAAACCAGAGTTCCGAGGTAGGGCAAGATGCCTGCGCGACTGCACGGGTTCTTGGCCACCGAAAATCCGGATCCCGGCCCCGGGAACGGCAGAAATAGAGCCGCCGTCGTCAGGCCGTTCGACATCGCCAGAGCCCCCCGGGCACAAGGCCGCAAGATACCAGCCCGCCTCACCATCGGCGGGCGTCATTTCCACCACGGATCGACCCGCGCGATCTCCTCATCGCTCCAGCCGAAATGGTGGGCGAGTTCATGCACCATCACATGGGTTACCAACTCGCCCAGAGAGACATCACCGCGATCCAGCCATTCGTCAAGGATCGGGCGGCGGAACAGCCAGATCACGTCCGGCCCGACCGCCTGGTCCATCACCGATTTCTCCGTCAGCGGGACGCCGTCATAAAGCCCGGTCAGATCGAACGGATCCTCGATCCTCATTTCGTCGAGAATGTCCTTCGAAGGAAAATCTTCGATCCTGAGATGTATCCCGATGGATGCTTGCCGCCAAGGCTCCGGCAGGGTGCTGACCGCCTCGCGGGCAAGCTGCTCGATCAGGGCGAGGTCAGGGGCGATGGTGCTGGCGCCGGCATGGGTCATGGAAGCAGGATACCCCCTCTGTGTCGGACGGCAAAGAGGAGAAGAGGGCTTTCTCGCCATGCCGCCGCTCCCTCCTGCCAGATCGCTCTTTCGGCCGCACGCGCTCCGCATGCGGCCGATGTCGAAGAACTGGCCGATCTGCATGATCTGCCCCCACCCCGTGCGCGGCATACTGAATGTTGGGGATTTCCGGGACCGCCCCGGCCCTGCGTGCGCGCCGCGTACGGCCAACCGCAACCCGCTATCCAGATCGGCGGGCCTCCGGCCCCGCGTGCGCACCGCGTACCCTGGTGCCCGAAGACGCACTGAAGCCCGCTCTCCATTTTTGCCGCGCCCCGTTTTGCACCTTGCCAAATACTCCCGCCGGAGGCGCATCCGAGGCCGTCGCGCATCGGCGCGGCGGCCGAGAGGAAAGGCTTGCGCGGTCCCGAAGGGCCGCGCTCCGCCCCATCTTCCACTTCCCGTCCGGTGCGGCGATATGGACAAAACCGTCGCCCCATGCGAAAGGGCACGGGTTCCAGGAGGCATCCATGACCACTGTTACCCGCTTCGCGCCCTCGCCCACCGGCTATATCCATGTCGGCAACCTGCGGACCGCGCTGATGAACTACCTGATCGCGCGCAAGGCCGGCGGGCAGTTCATCCTGCGGCTGGATGATACCGACCAGGAGCGCTCGAAACAGGAATATGCCGATGCGATCATGCGCGATCTCGAATGGCTGGGCCTTGCCTGGGACCGGCTGGAGCGGCAGTCGGCGCGGCTCGATCGCTACCGGGAAGAGGCCGGGGCCCTGAAGGCGAAGGGCCGGTTCTACGAGTGTTTCGAAAGCCCGGCCGAACTTGATCTCAAGCGCAAGAAGCTGCGCAACATGGGCCGCCCGCCGGTCTATGACCGCACTTCGCTCACGCTTTCGGTCGAGGAGAAGGCGAAGCTTCGTGCCGAAGGGCGCGAGGGCTACTGGCGCTTCCTGCTCGACCAGGAGCGGATCGAGTGGCCGGACGGCATCATCGGCCCGGTCTCGATCGACGCAGCCTCGGTGTCGGATCCGGTGCTGATCCGGGCGGATGGGCAGGTGCTCTATACTTTCGCCTCCTCGGTCGACGATATCGACATGGGGGTCACCCATATCGTGCGCGGTGCCGATCACGTCACCAATACAGCGACCCAAATCCAGATCATGCGCGCCATGGGCGGTGCCCCGCCGGCCTTCGCCCATCACTCGTTGCTGACCGGCGCGCAAGGCGAGGAACTCTCGAAACGGCTCGGCACGCTCTCGTTGCGCGACCTGCGCGCGCGCGGGGTGGAGCCGATGGCGCTCCTGAGCCTGATGGCCCGGCTCGGCTCGTCAAGGCCGGTGGTGCTGGCAAGCTCGCTGGAGGAACTGATCGAAGGGTTCGAACTCGGAAGCTTCGGCACCGCGCCGACCAAATTCGACGCCGAGGATCTGTTCCCGCTGACGCGCAGCCTGGTTCAGGGCATGCCCTTCGATATGGTGGCCGCGCGGATCGCCGCGCTGGGGGTGCCGGCGGAGAAGGCGGAGATATTCTGGCGGGTAGCGAAGGACAATATCACCGTGCTCGACGATCTCGCCGGCTGGTGGAGCCTGTTTCGCGACGGCGCCGAGCCGATGGTCGAGGATGAGGACCGTGACTTCGTGACCCAGGCGTTGGCCTTGCTGCCGCCGCGGCCCTGGACTACCGCGACATGGGGCGAATGGACTGCCACCGTGAAGGCTGCGACCGGACGCAAGGGCAAGGGTCTTTTCATGCCGCTCCGGAAGGCGCTGACCGGCCGGGCGCATGGACCGGAGATGGCGGATGTGATGCCACTGCTCGAACAGGTGCGCGGCCTCTGCCCCTAACCGGGAGCGTCGTCGGAGCAGGGGGCGCTCGCGCCCCCTCTTGAGCCTTTGGCTCAATTCACCCCCTGAGGATATTTATGAACAGATGAAGCCGGGGGTGCTTCCCTGTTCATCATCTGTTCAGAAATATCC
>JAIRJX010000303.1 GCA_031260425.1 Gemmobacter sp. | reverse complement strand
AGAGCCGCGAGGCGATGGTGGCCGTGCGCCGCGCCCTGCCCTTCCTGAAACAAGCCCAGTTGGTCAATATCGCGGTGATCGACCCACCGCAGCACGGGCCGGAACGCTCTGATCCCGGTGGCGCGCTGTGCCAGATGCTGGTGCGCCACGGCGTGAAGGCCGAAGTCTCGGTTCTGGCGCGCACCATGCCGCGCGTCTCGGACATGCTGAACCGCCATCTGCGCGATCTGGATGCCGATCTGCTGGTGATGGGCGCCTATGGCCATTCGCGCTTCCGCGAGGCGATCCTTGGTGGCGCCACTCGCAACATGCTGGAAATGGCCGAGGCACCGATGCTGATGGCCCATTGAGGCCACACCGCGCGAGGGCCGGGCGCCGCCGCCCGGCCTATCCCAGAACACCGCCGTCACTGTCATCGCCCGCCTCTTCCAGCAGGCGGTCGAAATCGGGAACGGTAACGTGTCGCTTGCCGTCCAGCATGATCGTCCCGTCTCGTTTCAGCGCCGAAATCTGGCGGCTGACGGTTTCCAGAGTCAGGCCAAGGTAATCCGCCATCTCCTCTCGCGTCAACGGCAGGTTGAAGTCTATCCCTCCCTTTGCCGCCCTCAGGTTCAGCGTCGCATCGCGCCGTGCGATGATCGCCAACAGTGAGGCGATCTTCTCCCGCGCGGTCTTGCGGCCCAGGAGCAGCATCCATTCCCGCGCTGCATCCAGTTCGTCCAGCGTCATCTCCAACAGGCGCTGCGCGACATGGGGGGTGGAAACCATCAATTCCTCGAACGGCTTGCGACGAAAGCAGCACATCACAAGATCGGTGCTTGCCGTCACGTCGTAGGCCGCCATCGCCCGGCCCGGCCGGCCAACGAAATCCGACGGCAGCAGCAGGCCCACCATCTGGCGCCGGCCGTCCTCCATCGTCTGGGTCAGGGTGGCGATACCCGAGACGACCGAAGCCACGAAATCCATCCGGTCGCCGGACCAGATCACCGTCTGGCCCGCCGGATAGGAGCGGTAATACTTGATCTGTTCGAGCCGCGAGAGTTCGGCCGCGTCACAGCGGGCACATACCGCCCGGTGCCGGATCGGGCATTCACCGCAATCATGATGCACAAGGTGCATGTCCTGCATCGGGTTCCGGACGTCCTGGCTATTGATCTGGGTCAAGGCTGTCGCGCTGCGCTGCGGCTAACTCTAGGCCCATGGACAAGGAATCGCAACTCGCCCGGCTCGGTCTTTTTGATGCAAGGGTGCCGCGCTATACCAGCTATCCGACGGCGCCCCATTTTGGAGAGGATGTAGGTCCCGGCCTTTTCGCCTCCTGGATCGAGCAGATCCCGGAAGGGGCGGTCATTTCCCTTTACCTGCATGTGCCGTTCTGTCGCAGGCTGTGTTGGTTCTGCGCCTGCCGTACTCAGGGCACCTCAAGCGACGAGCCGGTGCTCGCCTATGTCGACACGCTGAAGGCGGAACTGGCGCTTCTGAAGGCGCATCTGCCGCGCGGGGTGCGGCTCAGCCGGCTGCATTGGGGCGGCGGCACGCCGACGCTCCTGCGCCCCGTCATGATCCGTGACCTGGCCGAAGCCATCTTCTCGGTGCTGCCTCTGGCCGAAGGTGCCGAGTTCTCGGTCGAGATCGATCCAGATGAGGTGGATGCCGAACGGCTGGACGCGCTGGCGGCCTCGGGGATGAACCGCGCCTCCATCGGCGTGCAGGATTTCGACGCCGAGATCCAGAAGACCATCGGCCGGATCCAGCCCTACGAGCTGACCAGACAGGTGGCGGAGATGATCCGCGACCGGGGCGTCCACAGCCTGAATGCCGACATCCTCTATGGCCTGCCTCATCAAACTCAGGCGCGGATCGCAGACAGTGTGCAGAAGCTCCTCACCCTTTCGCCTGACCGGGTGGCGCTTTACGGCTACGCCCATGTGCCCTGGATGAGCCGGCGCCAGCAACTCATCCCCTCGGACGCGATCCCCACCCCGCAGGAGCGGCTCCGACTGTTCGAGACGGCCGCAGCGCTTTTCGCCCGGGACGGCTACGAGGCAATCGGCATCGATCATTTCGCGCGGCCCGGGGACGGGCTGGCCGTCGCCGCCCGCACCGGCCATCTGCGGCGCAACTTCCAGGGCTATACCGACGATGCGGCACCGATCCTCGTCGGCCTCGGTGCCTCGTCGATCTCGCGTTTCCCGCAGGGCTACGCACAGAATGCCTCAGCGACTTCGGCCTACACCAAGGCGGTGCGCGAAGGGCGCTTCACCACCCATCGCGGCCATGTCTTCACCCCCGACGACAAAGTGCGCGGCCGCATCATCGAAGCGTTGATGTGCGACTTCCAGGTGAGGCGTGGCGAGTTGATCCGTGATTTCGGCATCGCCGCCGCGGCTCTGGACGCGATGTTCGCCACAGCGCGCAACCAGTTCGGCGACATGGTGCGGCTGGACAACGAGGGGCTCGCCATTCCGGCCGAGGGCCGCCCCCTCGCCCGCATGATTGCCCGCATCTTCGACAGCTACGACCAGACCAGAGCACAGCATTCGGCGGCGATCTGAGAGGGGAACGCTTGCCTAATCTACCACCGGATCGGCATTCGGAGTGTAAGCGTCTGCGCCCCTGCCTGGATCACGGCATCCTTGAGCTGGACAACAACGCAGCCGAACGCAGCCGAACGCAGCCTGCGCGCCGTCGCCCCGGGAAGGAAGAACTATCTCTTCGTCGGGTCCGAGGCAGGCGGCAAGGCAGCCGCCATCGCCTGCACCCTGATCGAAACGGCCAAGCTCAATGCCCTCGAGCCCCACGCATGGCTCGCAGACACCATCGCCAACATTCCGGACTACAAGATCACCAAGGTCGACGACCTGCCCCCCAGGCAATGGAACAGATAGCGGTCAGACCGGACGGTTACGCTGGAGCCTTCCCCACACGGCTATAGGCGGGTAGCATAAACCTGCTATCGCCTCTCACCCGACACCCCATGAGTCCTCCTCCCGCTCGGAACAGGGCGCGAAACCGGCCGGGCAGCACAATGCCCGTCCCCCAACTATTCCGATGTCGAACCCATCAGTGGCCCGAACGCTGTAACCAGACTTAGGCGGGACCGCGCCAAAGGCCGCAGCCGCGCCGCATACCAGTCTGCGGCCAGCATTGTCCGTTTATTTGCGATATCGAGGAAGAGGGGGTGGCACTGCCTGTGGCTGACCGGGGATGTGAGTATTTGGGCAAGAAGCAAAGCCCATATCCGGCCGGGCGGGCGGCATCCGTCCAGACATGCCGTTCGCCGCCCCCCTTGCTGCACTCCTGCATTGCTTCTTGCCCAAATACTCGAAAACAACCTCACCGCCGGGCGTGCGGCGGGGCCAGCGGGGACCATGGGCTTCGCCAAAAGGCCACAGGGGCGCTCCGTGGGTGAAATGAAAGTCCCCTACTTCGCCCGAGGGCCGAAACTCTCCACCCAGTCCACCATCTGCGGCAGGCAGATGGTCCGCAGATCATAGCTCTTCAGGATCGTCTCACGCGCAGCCCGGCGCAGGTCCCTGAAACGCTCCGGCCTTGCCAGCGCCCGGCCGATCAGCCGCGACCAGCCCTCGACATTGAAGAAGTCGACCAGCCGCCCGTTCACCCCGTCGTCGATCAGTTCCTGCACCGGCGCGGTGCGCGACCCGATCACCAGGCACCCCGCGCTCATCGCCTCCAGCATCGACCAGCTCAGCACGAAGGGATAGGTGAGATAGGCATGGACCCGGCTGACCTGCATCGCCGACACGAAATCCGGGTAGGGCACCTTGCCCATGAAGTGCACCCGGTTCAGGTCCAGCCGGTCCTTCACCTCGTCGAGATAGATATTCTTCCATGTCTTG
>JAIRJX010000297.1 GCA_031260425.1 Gemmobacter sp. | reverse complement strand
CTCTGGCCGGCCTGATCCTGCCCCTGCTGACCGCGCGTCAGGCACGGGCGCGGCGCAATCCACCGCACGCCCCGGCGCACCAGGCATGATGCCACGAAGTGGGCACCGTCTTCCGCCATGATCATGCGATAACAGAGCCAAGGCGTGATGGAGGTCTTGGGCGCACGCGCGGATTGCAACCCGTCGGGGATGCGGTCCGGAGATCAGGGCTGGTCAGCCCACCGCCTTTTCGGCGCGCTGCCGGAGCAGGATCGTCAGCCAATCGGGATCCATCTCCGGGACAGAGGATAGCAGAAGCTCGGTATAGGGCTGGTGCGGGGGCTGGAACAGCGCATCATTCGCGCCCTGCTCCACCACCCCGCCGCCCTGCTCCACCACCACCTCGTCGGCGATCGCCCGCACGGCGGCGAGGTCATGGGTGATGAACATACAGGCCAGGTCGAATTCCGACTGCAGCCGGTCGAGCAGCCGCAGGATACCTTCGGCAACGAACTGGTCGAGGGCCGATGTCACCTCGTCGCAGATGATGAACCTCGGCTCGGCGGCAGGCGCCCGCGCGATGCCGACGCGCTGCTTCTGGCCCCCCGAGAGTTCGGAAGGCAGCCGGTCGATGAACGTATCAGGCTCGAGTTCGATCAGCCGGAGAAGATCGCGGATCCGTTCGGTCAGCGCCCTGCCCCGCAGCCCGAGATACATTTGCGCCGGGCGGCCGGTCAGTTCGCGCAGGCGCAGCCTGGGATTGAGCGCGGTATCGGCCATCTGGTAGATCATCTGCTACTATTGAGGGCCGCATCTGAGCGCCCCCGATCCGTCCCATACCGAGAAATGCGGATTTTCAGGGCCGCGACCGGCCGGCAGTCGCACCCGGGACACGGAACAACACACCCGGAATTGAAGAAGGAGCCCGGGCTCGAAACACATCGGGCGGGCTGGGCAATCCCGCCTCAACCGCCCTTCCGCCTGGCCTATGTTGCCTGCGGGGTGTCGTTGATATCCAAATTTCATGACAAGCGCCTGGCGTCTGTCACGATGGATTGAGAAAAGTTGAAGCGACCTCGCCCCTTCTGGCAAGCTCCCGCCACCTCACGCGGTGCTTCGCTGCCACCGGGTTCATCGTCGACCGCCAGCCGACGGACCGCCGCCATGAGCTCCTCCCACCCGGCCATTGCAAGGAACACCCCCGGCACCTCGCCGGAGTGTAACGCCGGAGCGATCAGGTGCTCTCCGCTCGGGCCATATCTGCCGGTGGAGCAGTTCTTCATCTTCTTTTCGTCGGCACCGGTCCAGGAGGTGAAGATCTTCGCCCCACCCGACTGTCTCGGAGTGATCGCTTCAGGGTCGATGCGATCTCAGCGGCAAACCGATTGGCGAGATCGCAACGACCATTCCCAGCTTACCCGTTTTCTTTCGGAAAGAACTTACCCTTTTTTCGGAAACGACATTCCAGCCTCCCTCGTATTACATGGACACCGGGATCCGGCGTGGTTCCGCTATATCTTCGCTCGGGTCTGTGACGAACACACTATCGAGCATCACCCGACCAAGGTGAAGCATCCCCGGGAGTCGCAAGGACCGGAAAACAGTCCGGTGGACCGTTTCCCCGAGGGGGGCAGTCAGGTCGAGCGCATGAACCGGACGATCAAGGAAGTAACGAGAATCAGGAAACGATCCCGGGGGAACGGCCCCCCCCCCGACGCTTCCCTTCGGGAAGCTCCCCCCGATGAGACGTAACAAATTCTGCCGCAATCTGGCAAAGTGATTGGGGAAGTGCCGGTATGTGGTTTTTTCCTTTTCTATCAATGTGTTGATCGTTAGCGGTGACGGCGGAATTGGTGACACTGTCCGCTGATCATAACCTATTGAAATCATTGACATGGGTGGGGATTGGCGAAGGTATTGGCGCAATGCGGCTATGACGAGAAGAACTCGTTGTAGACGATCAGATTGAGGCATTGATGGGCGTCAGTCATATCCTCCTCAACCATGAGGGCTGTGATGTCCAGAAAGGCTTTCTCCACACCGATTGCCATCTGTGCGTTGAGAAAGCCACCTTTTGACAGGTATGACCGATAGTCGGTTATCTCGGCACCGAACCCTTTGATCAGCCTTACCAATGCCAGGGTCATGGCGGCCCGATCTACATCGGTCAGTGCCTTGTCCAGAAAGTCCGGCAAGAAGGTGGCCTGACCCTCAGCCATTTGAATGTATCGCTCAGGTATGGATCCTCGACGTCGCCAACTGGTGACGGTGCTTCTGCCCAGATGAAGCCTCTTGGCTAGTCCCTCATCCGTTATCACACGGAAGCGTCGCTTCAGAAGTTCGATCTTTTCATTCACGTCATCAGACATGGTTTGACCTTGACTTGTTGCAATGCAACATGCATTGTTGCATTGCGCCCAAAATATGGCGCAAGAGGTATCGCCATGTTGCATCTTGATACACCTTCAGACGAGCTTTTGAAAGCCACTCGTGCGCACCTGGTTCAGCGCGGCACGTCCCTCGCGGCGTTCTGCAAAGAGAACGGCTTTGTACGCCAGTCGGTGACGCTGGCCCTCTCAGGACGGCGCAATGGCCCCAAGACCAGTGCGCTGCTTGCAGCATTTATGGCGCGGGTTCGAGCATCAGCATGACCATTCGACCGGTTCAGACCTCACTCCTTTCACCGGCGGACTTCGCCCGTCGGACACGGATAGAAGTCCGCACCGCTCAATCAGCCTTCCGGAACGCCTCACAGGGCAGGCCGTGGCGCGGCCACCATCTTCCTGTTGTGGCGGTTCCGGGCCGGCGCGGGGGGAATGGCGGGACGGTGTGGGGGCTGGCGGTTGAGCATTGCGACCCGCAGTTGCGGGCATTGCTTCTGCCTGACCCGCTGGAAACCCCCGGAACCGCCGTTGAAACGCTCGTCAAAGCCCCTGTCGAAGGCTGGCAGATCGAGCAACAGCAAGCGCGCTTGCGGATCATCCGGCCGATCCTTCAGGCGCCGAAGGGTACATCTGCACGCGCCGGTCTCATGCGTGAGGCAGTCGCAGGGCGGCATGACTATCCCGGCGGTACCTGCCAGTTCTCGTCTAGGGCCATCCATGACTGGATCGGCCTTTTCGAGCGGAAGGGACTGGCCGGGTTGTTGCCGTCGCCCCGGAAGGATCGTGGCGTCGCGCGGGTGCAGATCACGCGGGACTGGGATACCCGTATCGACCTGCCCGAGGACATGCGGCAGGGGATCGCGGACGAGATCGCGGGCAAAGCGCGTAGCATGGTCGCCAATGACGGCACATCCTGCCGCGAAGCGCGCCGCATCTGCGAGGCGCGGCTGTTCCACCATTGCCGAAACGCCGGTTCGCAGCTTCCGGCTGTGGCGTTGCGCCGGATCTGCAAGCTGAATGCCAAATGGGCGGAACGGCAGGAACTGGAGAAGTTCCGCCTGATCTACCTGAAGAACAAGGATCACAAGGCATTGCAGGACAAGGTGGTTGCGCGCATCAGCCGTGACCTTCACCCTGTTCCGATGGGTCTGCTGATCGGCGATGTCCACTATGTCGATCTGCTGGTCGAAGAGAATGAGGAACCTGTTCGTGTCCGTCTGATCCACTGGATGGACGCATCCAGTCTCTTCGTCTGGACCACGCCGGTCTTCCTTTCCAAGGGTAAGGGCGCGTGTCAGGAGGATATCGCCGAATCCCTGTTCCAAGTGACACAGTGCCGGCATGGCGGCATCCCGCAGGAATTCTATCTCGACAACGGTTCGGAATATGGCGCGCTGTCCGAGGCGATGGGGCGACTCTCCTGCCTTGCGGACATGGAGTTCGGCAAGACGCTGGCAAGGCCCTACTCGCCGACGTCCAAGGGCGATATTGAAGGCCATTTCAATATTCTGGAGCACATCTTCAAGGGACTGCCGGGCTGGATCGGCGGGGACCGCACGAACAAGAAAACCCGGAACAAGGGACAGGTGATCGAGCCATACCGCAGGGGTCTTGCGGCACTTGAAGCCGATATTCAGGCGGCGATCGCCATCTACAATGATCGCCCGCAAAGCGGCCGTCTGGACGGGCTGTCCCCTCTGGAAATGCTGGAACAGAAGATCGCCGATACCGGTTTCATGGCGCGTGTCCCGAGCGAAGAGGCGTTCGACCTGATCTTCAGCAAGTCGGATACCCGGAGCATCCGACAGAGCACCATCACATTCGATGGGCGCCAGTGGCACACGCCTGCCATCGACGGGCTTGAACTTGGTGCGCGTATTGAAGTCCTGATCCCGCTGCGCAAGCGGCATGATCGCCTTGGCGTCCGCCTCGCCCATGATGACGTCCATTGGGCTGCGCCGCTGCCGGTTTTCCAGCATGGCGACAGGGAGGGCGCACGGGTTCAGGCCCGGCTGGAAAAGGGGCGCATGGGCGCCATCAGGAAGCTCGAAGCGCAGATCGACCCCGGCGTTTCCACCTTCGAGCTTCAGAAGGCGGGGGTGGTACGGGTCGCGCCGGACGCGCCCGCCCCGGAGGCATGGTCCACGCTGGCCATCGACAAGACGGGCCAGCCTTCGACCGTGGCGGAACTGGAAGAGGCAGAGAACGCGCGACGGCAGGCCGACATGCATGAAGCTCTCGAACTTTACCAGCCTTCAAAGGCGAGAGGCCAGCGGCTGCAACCGCTGACCCCTCTCGTGCAACGTGACCAATGAGAAAGGGTGTCACACATGGAGTATCGTAGCATCGAGACAGGAGTCGGATCAATGATCCGCATGGTGGCCGGTCAGGTTCTGGCCGGTGCGGGTCTGGCGCTGCTGCGCGGGCCTGCCGGGATCGGCAAGACCTTCGCGCTCGACGAGATCGAGGCGGAGATCGTAGCTGCCGGAGATAATGTCGTCCGCGTCACCGCCTCGCCCGCCAATGGCGGCTCGATCAGCGCCTTCACCCGCGCGGTGCTGTCGCAATACCGGATCGAGACCAGTTCGACTTCGGACGGTGTGGAGGCGATGTTTGATCTGCTTTCGGCCTGGCCGTTCCGTGGCTATGGCCCGCGCACCATCTTCATGGCGGACGAATCGCAGGAGTTGAAGCCTGCCGTGGTGGAAACCATCCGGGTGCTCTGGGATCGCGGCACCAACGCCCGCCTCGGGCTGAGCAGCGGTCCGGCCTTCGGCTGCCTGTTGGTTGGCAATGACCTGTTCATGGGCAAGGGCGGCAATATCCGGGTTGCGGGCTTCCGCCCGCTGCTGACCCGCGTCACCCACAACATCGCCCTGCCGCGCCCGTCGCAGGCCGAACATGCGGCCTTCGCGGCCCTTCTCTTCCCCGATGCGCCGGAGCTTCAGGCCATCGTGGCGGGCTTCGGTGTCGATGCCGGGAACCTGCGGACACAGGATGTGGCGGCCCGCCAGAGCCGCCTGATCGCCGGTGACGGCCCGGTGACGCCCGACCATCTGCGGCGGGCCATCAAGATGATGGGAGGCAAGTGATGCGGAGCAAGTCTTACACGCCCGCTGCCAAGGCCCGTGCGGAACAGAGCCCGCCGACCTTGCGCGCGCTGCTGGCGCAAGACCCGATGACGTTCAACGAGCTTCTGGACCTGTTCGAGGGCTATGTTTCCACCATCGCCGGGCCGCTGTTCGAGGCAACGGAACGCATCAGGAATGAACTGGACTATCACGAAGGCCCTATATTCGGCCATATCACCGGGGTGGGCAGTGATTCCCATGACATGGCGGAACGGCTCGGGCAGATCCGCGCCGCCCGCAATACCGGCACCGATGTGACGCTCACCCTGACGGGGAGCGAAGCCTTGCTGCTGGGTGCGGCCATCGCGGAGACCGGCGACAAGGTTTCGGATGCGGCTGCGGCTTTCGACCTCCTGCGCAACATGATCGAGGGGATCGAGACCGACGAAGGCTTCCGAATGTCGGCGGTGATGTCACTTGCACATCGGGCGCTGCGGGATGTGGAGGAACAGGAAGGGGAAACCCTGCGGCGCTTCGCGGTCAGGCTTGGCGAGTCGGTCAAGTATCAGCATATCGGTCAGGAGGCATCGGCATGACGCTCAGCAACCCGCAGAAGGCGCTGCTGCATGTGGCGAAGGCGAAGCTCGGCTGGGATGACGAACTTTACCGGCAGGTGCTGGTTCGCATCGCGGGCGTCACCAGTGCGACCGAACTGGACCGGGAGGGGTTCGAGGCGGTGATGGGCTTTGCCGAATATTGCGGCTTCCGCCCCACGGGCAAGGGCGCGCCGCGCTACGGCAACCGGCCCGGCATGGCGACCTTCGCCCAGATTGAGTTGATCCGGGAGCTTTGGCGGGAGTTGCACCATGCCCGCGACTGTGACGACGCGGCGCTGACGGGCTGGCTGCGCAAATGGTTCAAGGTGGACAGCATGCGCTTCCTGACCATGGAGACCGCGCGCAAGGCGATCACCGCCCTGAAGGCATGGAAGGCGCGCCCGCGCCGGGCGGCGTGAAGCACACTATATACACAGGTGCATGGGGCGGTGCCGGAAAGCACCGCCCTTTTGCCGTTTTCCGCACCCGCCTCGCAGATCACAGGAGCGGGCCGTGGAGCGGCCTTCCCGATGTTCGGCCATCCTGACACCCGGAAAGCCCGCACCCCGTTTAATTTCGCCGGAAAACCGTTTAATCTTTGAAGTCCGGTGCAGGGCGGGGGAAAGCTCTGTTCATGCGACGGGGAATCCCCGGTTTCCGGGCGGCGGAGGATCGCATACCCGGCCTCCGGCGGCGCGTCCCCCTGACCCTGCAAGGCCCGTCCCGATCATCGGCACAGCGTCCCCGGACACCCGCACACCCTTGCGGATGTTTTCGCATCCCGCATGTTTCTACATTTTCCCGGCATTGCCGTCACGGGGAAAGAGCCGCAGATGATCATCAACAGCGCCACGCTGGACCTCGCCTTCCGGGGGTTCAAGACTGTCTACACCGACGCCTTCAATCAGGCGGAAACCCATTACGACAAGATCGCCATGACGGTGCCAAGCGCGTCGCGCGACGAAAGCTATGGCTGGATCGGGCAGTTCCCGCAGCTTCGCGAATGGGTCGGGCCGCGCCATGTGAAGAACCTTGCCGCCTATGGCTTCACCATCTCGAATCGCAGCTTCGAGAGCACGGTGTCGGTCCGGCGGATCGACGTCGAGGATGACCGGCTCGGCATCTTCAAGCCGATGTTCTCCGAGATGGGTACCTTCGCCCGCCGTCATCCCGAGGAACTGGTCTTCGGCCTGCTGAGGAACGGCTTCACCGCGCGCTGTTTCGACGGCACGACCTTCTTCGCCGAAGATCATGCCATCGAGGTCGAGGGCAAGAACAGCGCCGTCAGCAACATGCAGACCGGGACTGAAGACGCATGGTTCCTGCTGGATACCTCACGGGCGATGCGCCCGATCATCTGGCAGGAACGTGCGGATTACGAGTTCCAGGCGATCACCGCGAGCGACGATCCGCATGTGTTCATGAACGACGAGTATCTCTATGGGGTGCGGGCGCGGGTGAATGCGGGCTTCGGGCTGTGGCAACTTGCCTATGGCTCGCAGGCGGAACTGACCGCAGACAACTATGCGTCGGCCCGCGCCGCCATGATGGACTTCCGCGCCGATGGCGGGCGCATCCTGGGCGTGAGGCCGACGGTGATGGTGGTGCCGCCCACGCTGGAAGCGGCGGCGCTTCAGATCCTCAATGCGCAACTGACGGCGGATGGCGGCTCGAACGTCTGGGCCAATACCGCACAGTTGATCGTCACCCCCTATGTGAAGGGCTGAGCCATGGCGGCGCTGACTTCCGAACGCAACACCATCCAATTGCGCGGCGATAGCCGCGTTGCGCCACTGGCCGCGGCGGTCAAGGTCTGGAAGGGCGGCATCCTGATGCGCAATGCAGCCGGATTTGTCACCAAAGGTGCTGTGGCGGCAGGCTGTATCGGCATTGGCCGCACCGAGGCGACGGTGGACAACAGCGCCGGAACGGCGGGCGCGGCATCGGTCGCATACCGGCCCGGCATCTTCGGCTTTGCCAATTCCGGCGCGACGGAGGCCGTCACTCAGGCCGAAATCGGCAAGCTCTGCTACATTGCGGACGATCAGACCGTGGCGAAGACCAGTGGCGCCGCCACCCGCTCGCCTGCCGGCATCGTGGACGGGATCGAGGATGGAACAGTCTGGGTGCGCCTCGATGAGGCCGTGACGCGGGGGGCGATGTGATGACGGGATTGTCGCTTGCCACCTGCGACCGTGCGCTTGCCCCGGACGGCATGGCACCGGAATGGGTTCACCTGTTCCCTGCCGGGAAGATGACGGGGCGCGACGGGCGTGCGTTCGATCTGGCCGATCCGGCGGCCCTGATGCTCGACTTCCAGGTGCGGGGCCTTGATCTGCCCGTCGACTATGAGCACCGGAATGACCGGCCCACCGCGAACGGCCCGGTTCCGGCGGCGGGCTGGATCAAGGAACTCAAGGTGGATGAGGCGGGCCTGTGGGGTCGTGTCGAGTGGACCGAAACCGCCCGCGAGATGATCGGCAAGCGGGAATACCGCTATCTCAGCCCCTCCTTCCTGTTCCACCAGAATACCAGGCAGATCGTCCGGCTCAATGGCGCGGGCCTCGTCCACAATCCGAACCTGCACCTGACCGCCTTGGCCAGCGAGGAAACCGGCATGAACAGCGCCACCCCGGTGAAGACCGATCCCTCCGGCACAGCGACCCTCTCCCGGCTGACCGAAGCGCTCGGACTGCCGCCGGGCAGCGATATCGCCGCCATCCTGACTGCCTTGCTTGGAGCATTGCAGACGGAAAAGGCCACGGCGGCGCAAGAGCCCGACCCGGCCCGCTTCGTCCCCATCGGGGCGGTGCAGGACCTGCTGGCCGACCGCAACACCCGGATCGCCACGATGCGGGAGGAGGAGGCCACGCGGAAGGTGGAGCGCGCCTTCAGGGAGGGCTATATCACCCCGGCGATGCGGGAATGGGCCATGGCGCTCTGCACGCAAGACCCCGACAGCTTCGATACCTTCCTCGCCAAATCCCCGGCCCCCTTTGCCCATCTGACACAGCCGCTGAGGCTTCCCGACCTGCCGCCGCGCCTGCCCGCCATGATGACCGGCGAGGAAGCGGCCATCTGCGGCCAGCTTGGCCTCAAGCCCGGATCGCTCATCGACTGACCGGATCGGAGGGGGCGGTGCAGCGCCTCATCCGTGCCTGCCATGCGGCTGACGGCCCGTATGGCTCCCCACCGACCGGACGCCCCGCCGGTCGGTGGGACTCCTTCCAGCCAATGGTGCCACCATGACACAGATCAGCCGCCCCATGCCGCGCCCCACCGCACAGGTGAAGCCCTATGTCGATGCGTTCGGCCCCGACCTGGCGGTCGAGTTCCTGCTGGCATTCGGCGGGGCACCGCTGGCGATACCCGCCCATCCGAAAGGCCGGTCGCGGCTGGAAGCGCTGGTGGGGCCGGACAGGGTGCGGGCGCTGGCCGGGCAGTCCCACCTGCTGCAAAGTCGCGTCCCGCTCGCCAAGCGCTGGCTGGCAGCATATCTCGCATGGCAGGGACATTCGGTGTCGGAGATCGCCCGAAGGCTCCGGGTCACCGACACTTCGGTCAGGAAATGGCTCAACGAGGGGCGGCTGGTGTGAGCCCGGCTGCGGATCCGACGATGAAACCCGACCGACCCGACGCACAGCGCCTCGCCGCCTCCGCCCTCGCCGATCTGGACCGGGCAGGAGCCGCCATCAGGCAGCTTGCAACGGCTGTCGAACACCCCTTGCAGGAGCAGGAAATGGCCCCCCTGCCGGGTGCCGATCACCTCCGCCAGCACCGCATGGGCACCCCCTCCCGCCTCGATACCGACCCGGAACTGCGCGCCTTCGTCATCGCCCGCGTCAGCCGGATGACCTTCCCGCAACTGGCCCAGGCCATCGCGCAAACCTTCCCGAAACACCGCCGCGTCAGCCAGAGCACCATACACCGATGGTGGCACCGCGAGGGAAAGCTCATCGCACACAATCACCTGTCATCACCTGATCCCAGATAATCCCGGATATTGCGGCGTAATTGGTGACACTGCGGAACAATTGGTTACACAACA
>JAIRJX010000285.1 GCA_031260425.1 Gemmobacter sp. | reverse complement strand
AGGATCAGCGGCAGGTTGCGGATCGACACCCGCTCTTCGAGCAGCAGGCGCAACACCGAAAGCAGCAGGTCCACCGGCACCCGGTCCGGCACCAGCTCGTCGAGCAGGCGGCGGTTCGCCTCTGCCCGTTGCGGGTCGGAAACCGCCACGAACTCGTCGAGCAGCCGGCGCAGCCCCTTCAGCGTCAGGAGCCGCGAGAGATTGCCGCGCAGCACCTCAAGCAGATGGGTCGCCAGCACTTCGGGTGGGGAAACCAGTGTGAGGCCGGCCAGCGCCGCGTCCTCCTGCCGGTCCGGCTCGATCCAGCGGGCGGGGGCACCGTAGACCGGTTCGCGCACATCCGCACCCTCGGGCGCTTCGCTCCCCTCGTTGAGCAGGACGAGCACCCGGTCGGGCATCAGCCGGTCACGCACCCGCTCCACCCCCTGCAGGCGGATGCGATAGCCACCGGGCGGAAGCAGTACCTCGTCGGTCAGCCGGATCTCCGGCAGGATCAGGCCGTAGCTGGTGGCGATATGGGTGCGCATGTTCTGAATACGGGCATGAAGCCCGGTTGCCGGATCCAGCACCATCGGGATGAGGTCCTGGGCGAATTCGATATGAATCTCGTCGAAATCAAGGATGTCGCCCATTGACCGGCGGGCGGGCGCCGCCTCCGGCACCGGATCGGACGGCGGCAGGGCGGCACGGCGCGCCTGCCGCCACGCAAGGAAGCCGAGCCCCAGCGCCCCTGCCATGAAGGGCGGGAAGGGCAGGCCCGGCACCAGTGCAAAAAGGCCCAGCAGCACCGCCACCGTGCCGAGCGCCGAAGGATATTGCCCGAGTTGGCGAAAGAATGACACATCTACCGCCCCGGTCGCTCCGCCGCGCGCAAGCAGGATCGCCGCCGCGACCGAGATGATGACGGCGGGGATCTGGCTGACCAGCCCGTCACCCACGGTGAGGATTGCATAGGTCTCGAAGGCGTCGCCGATGGACATCCCATGGATGACGATCCCCATTACCAGCCCCATGACGATATTGAGCCCGGTGATCAGCAGCCCCGCAATTGCGTCGCCCTTGACGAATTTCGACGCCCCATCAAGCGAGCCGAAGAAGGTAGTCTCGGCCAGTTCGCGCTCACGCCGGGTCTTGGCTTCGGTATGGGTAATGGCGCCCGCCGCCATATCGGCATCGATGGCGAGCTGTCGGCCCGGCATCCCGTCCAGCGCGAAGCGCGCGCCGACCTCGGCCATGCGGCCCGCCCCTTTGGTGATGACCATGAAATTCACGATCAGCAGCACGCAGAACACCACCAGGCCAAGGAGCATGTTGCCGCCCATGATGAAATCGGCGAACCCCTCGATCACATGGCCGGCAGCGTCGGTGCCGGTATGGCCCTGTCCGATGATGAGCTTGGTGGAGGAGACGTTCAGCGACAGCCGCAGCATCAGCGAGGCGAGCAGGATGGTCGGGAAGGCCGAGAAATCCAGCGGGCGCTCGACGAACAGCGTGACGGTGAACATCAGGATCGCCAGCGCGAAAGAGGCGGCAAGGCCGATATCCAACAGCCATGTCGGCACGGGCAGCACCATCATGGCGATGACGGCCATCAGTGCTACGGCGAGAAGGACAGTGGGGCGGAACGTGAGCTTCGGCATGGGCAACCTCAGGGCAGTGCGGCGAAAAGCGAGGCGCGGCCGGCGACCCTCGGCATCAGCGAGCCAAGGCCACCGCCACCGCCGCCCCGCAGCAACGGATAGCTGTTGGCGCGGGGCTGTCCGGGCGGCTCCAGCGCCGCGAGATCGAAGCGGCCAAGGTCCGCCATCACGATTTCAAACCGGGCCCGGTAGCGTTCGGCCTGAACCTCGGTGCCGGAGTGATAGGCCCCGGCGGCGGCTGTCCAATCACCGGTTTCCTGATATTTTTTCAACAGATAGGCGGCGGCATAGCGGGCATTTGCCATTGGCTCGAACATGTCGGAAAGCGAATGGAAGCCGCCGGAATGCCAGCGGTGATTAAGCTGAAAGCAGCCGATATCGAGATTGCCATAACCGAAAGCCACCTGCGCCTCGGCGAATTGCAGCGCCGAATCAGCATCCGGGAACCAGTAGCCCTGCCCTGCCTGATTGACCGCCCAAGGCCATGGCTCCAGTCCCTGCCCCCGTTTGCGCCCGGTCTCCGTCCGGGTCAGGGCGAGCAGCACCGTCTCAGGCACGCCGCTTTCCGCTGCTGCGCGGCGGGCGGCGGCATCGCAGAGCGCGGCTTCCCCCGCCATGGCCGGGAGGGGCAGGAACAGCAGCAGCAAAAGGCCGGCGCGCATGAATCGGATTCTCCGAAGGCAAGGGGCGTTCCACCCGAACCTAAGGAGAGAATCTTACCAGCAGGTAAGCGCCGCCAAGGATCTGCCCTCCGATTGCCGAAATAGCGGCTGACGGACGTAGCCGGCGATCTCCGGCACCGCCGCCATCCGGGCGGGCTGCCTACCTACGGTATGGCTGAACATCGCCCGCAGGCAATATCCGGCCGCATCCTGCCCCGGTCCACTTCAAAGTTGATCGGCTTTCGGACCCAGCTCCCGGGCCAGCCGATCGAAGAACTCCGCCCCCAGCTTCCTGGCCGTCCGGTTGACAAGAAAGCTACCGAGGCTAGCGATCCGCGCCTCGATCTTCAGCCTGATCTCGTAGCTCAGGCGCACGCCCGCACCCTCTGGCACGGTGATGATCCGCGCCGATCCCCGCACCCTCTGTCCCACGCCACCCTGCATCAGCAAGGTGCGGGGTGCATCGCTCTCGTCCTTGAGACGCAACCGGCCGAGCAGGTCGCGGTTGATGAAGCCGATGCTGATCCGGGCCTTCACCAGCATATCGCCCTTCGGCGTCGGAGTGATATTCCGGCAGCCCGGAATACATTTCTCCAGAATGGCGGGGTCGTGCAGCGCCTGCCAAACGGCATCCGACGTTGCCGGGATGAAGATGCTGTTTTCCATTTCCATGCCCGATACTCCTCAAATGATCAGGGGGCCGGCGCGGTTTTCGACCAGGCGCACCAGCGGCAATGCGGTCATTTCCAGTGATTTCGGGCTGATTGCAAGGGGGCTGTCAAAACAGGGCTTCATCCGCCGGAACCGATCTTTCGGAACGATCCGCTGCGAAGCATCCCACCGCCCCGGGTGCCGATGGCTTCCCAAGCGATCCATATCAGCCTCAATTCAGATCCCGACATAACCACGCACCTTGCCACCGTCTCGTTCCATATCCGCGCCATTGCCGACCCAGACGGTGCGGCCCTTCTCGATGATGTAGTGCCGGTCGGCCAGGCGCTTCAGCACGCCAAGGTTCTTGTCGATCAACAGGATTGACTGACCCTCGGCCTTCAGCCGCTCCAGACAATGCCAGATCTCGGTGCGGATCACCGGAGCCAGCCCCTCGGTCGCCTCGTCAAGGATCAGCAGGCGCGGGTTGGTCATCAGGGCACGACCCACCGCAAGCATCTGTTGCTCGCCACCCGAAAGCGTGCTCGATACCTGCCCGGCCCGCTCCCGCAGGCGCGGGAAAAGTCCATAGACCCGCTCCAGCGTCCAAGGATCGTTGCGCCGGCGCCGGTTCGCGGCGGTAGCCATCAGGTTTTCCCGCACCGTAAGGGTGTGGAAGATCTGCCGCCCTTCCGGCACCAGTCCGGCACCGAGCCGCGAGATGCGTTCTGGCGGAAGACCGATCGTCTGCACCCCCTCGAACTCGATCACACCGCCGCGCGCCGCCAGCAGGCCCATGATACAGCCCACGGTGGTCGTCTTGCCCATGCCGTTGCGGCCCATCAGGGTGACGACCTCGCCCTCCCTCACCTCCAGATGGATATCGAACAGGACCTGGCTCGCGCCATAAGCGGCTTGAAGGCCGGATACCGTCAGCACAATTCGTCCTCCGCGCCCAGATAGGCCTCGCGGACTGCCGGATCGTTGCGGATCTCCTCCACCCTGCCCTGAGCGATGATCCGGCCATAGACCAACACCGACACCCGGTCGGCGAGCGCAAAAACCGCCTCCATGTCATGCTCGACCAGCAGGATCGCCGCATCCTCGCGGACCCTGCGCAAGAGCCCGATCATCTGCTGGCTTTCCAGATGACCAAGGCCCGCCATCGGCTCGTCGAGCAGCAGAAGCTGCGGGCGCATCGCCATGGCGACCAGAAGCTCAAGCTGCTTCTTCTCGCCATGGCTGAGATCGGCCACGCGGATCTCAGCGCGATCGGCCAGTTGCGAGGGGACAAGCAGCGCGTCGGTTTCGACCCAGACCGCATGGCGACGGCGGGCGGCATCCCAGATGCGGAAATTGCCGCCCTCACGGACCTGCACCGCCATCCCGATATTCTCGCGCACCGTCACCTCATCGAGCAGCGAGGTGATCTGGAAGGTGCGGCCAAGGCCGAGAGCCACCCTGTCAGGCACCGACAGATTGGTCACATCGCGCCCGGCAAGGTGGATCGTGCCTGCATTCGATCTCAGCTCGCCGCAGAGCTGGTTGATGAGGGTCGATTTGCCGGCCCCGTTCGGCCCGATCAATGCATGGATCTCGTGCGGCATGACCTCCAGGCTCACATGATCGGTCGCCGTCAGGCCGCCGAAGCGTTTCACCAGATTGTCGATCTTCAGAATCGCGCTCATCCTCGGCCTCCGATCCTGCCCAGCAACGCCATGATGCCGCCTCTGCTGCCCAAAACCAGCGCCAGCAGGATAAGGCCCATGGCCAGCGGCCAATGCTCACTGAGCGAGGCGAGCCAGCTTTCCAGCATCAGGAACACCCCCGCGCCGAGGAACGGCCCGAGCAGCGTGCCCACACCGCCAAGGATGACCATGATCATCAGCTCGCCCGATTTGGTCCAGTGCATCATGTCAGGGCTGGCAAAGCGCAGAACATTCACCATCAGCGCGCCGGCCAGCCCCGCCCCCGTGCCCGACAGCATGAAGGCGTAAAGCTTGTAGCGATAGACCGGGACACCCAGCGCCGCCATCCGCCGCTCGTTCTGGCGGATGCCGGAGATCACGGTGCCGAAGCTCGACCGGATCAACCGGCGCAGGCCGAAAAAGAAGGTCAACGCAATCGCCAGCACCACCCAGTAGAGCACCGTCTTGTCACGCATGTTAAGGAAGGGCAGCTCGTTGGTGCGGCGCACGATGATGCCGTCCTCGCCGCCATAGGTCTTCAGCGAGACGAAGAGGAAGAACAGCATCTGTGCGAAGGCGAGCGTGATCATGATGAACTGCACGCCCCCCGTCCGCAGGCTCAGCGCGCCGATGGCCGCGGCGGCGAGACCGCTGACCAGTACGGCGAGCGGCAGGGTGATCAGCATCTGGTTGGTGCCGGGAAGAAAACCCCAGAGCAGGGTTTCGGTATCATGGTGTTGATAGAGGATGCCCACGACATAGCCGCCGATCCCGAAGAAAGCGGCGTGGCCGAAGCTGACCATGCCGCCATAGCCCAGCACGAAGTTCAGGCTGGCCGCCGCTATGCCATAGACGAGGATACGGGTCGCCAGCGACAGGAAGGCCGTCTGATCCATCGCCTGCGTCAGGAAGGGCAAGCCGATCAACAGCAGGACCAGCAGGACGGAGAGAATGCGCGCGCGCATGTCACGACCCTGCCGCGAAAAGGCCCTTGGGCCGAATGAGAAGGACAAGCGCCATCAAAAGGTAGATCCCCATGGAGGAGATGCCGATACCCAGTGCATCGGCCTCGGGCCCCGCCATGACCTGTCGCAGCATCCCCGGCAGGAAGGCGCGCAGCATGGTATCGATCACGCCCAGCGCGATCCCCGCGACGAAGGCGCCCTTGATCGAACCTACCCCGCCGATCACCACCACCACGAAGGTGGAAAGCAGGATCTGCTCGCCCATGCCGACCTGAACCGCCAGCACCGGCCCCGCCATATAGCCTGCAAGCCCGGCCAGCAACGCGCCAAGGCCGAAGACCAGCGTGTAGAGCATGCGGATATCGACACCGAGCGCCCGCACCATCTCGCGGTTGGTCGAACCGGCGCGGACCAGCATCCCGAGCCGAGTCTTGTTGATGACGAGATAAAGCCCCACGGCCACCGCAAGCCCCACCGCGATGATGAGCAGCCGATAGGCTGGATAGGGCAGGCCCGGGATGATCTCTATCGAACCGGAGAAGGCCGAGGGCAATTGCGTATAGACCGGCTGGCGGCCGAACATCAGGATGATGAGCTGGTTGAACACCAGAATCAGCCCGAAGGTGGCCAGAACCTGATCGAGATGATCACGGGCATAGAGCCTGCGCACCACCACCGTCTCGATGGCAAAGCCCGCCAATGCCGCCACGATCAGCGCCGCAGGTAAGCCCAGCCAGAAGTTGCCGGTCTGCATGGCAACCCAGGTACCGGCATAGGCACCCAGCATGTAAAGCGATCCATGGGCAAGGTTGATCACCCCCATGATGCCGAAGATCAGCGTAAGTCCGGCGGCAAGCAGGAACAGCATGACGCCGTATTGCAAGCCATTGAGCAACTGTTCGAGAACGAGGATCATCCACCCGCCCGTGAATTATGGGGAAAGGGACCGGAGGCAAGGCTCCGGCCCGGACGGCGATCACATCTTGCAGTCGGCAGCGTAGACATCACCCACATCGTCGCGCAGCTTCTCCCCGGTTACCGGCACGGGCCTGCCACCCTCGCCCGCCACGACCTCGTGCAGGAACCAGTCCTGCACCGGATGCTGGTTCGGGCCAAAGGAGAAATCGCCACGGGTGGAGGTGAAATCAGCTTCTTTCAGCGCGGCGCGGAAAGCGTCGAGATCGTCGATGCCGCCGGTCTTCTGCAGAGCCGAGGCGATGAGCAGCGCGGTGTCATAGGCCTGCTGCGCGTAATAGGTAATCGGGCGGTCACCGTATTTCTCTTTCCACGCCGCGACGAAAGCCTTGCTCGCCTCGTTGTCGAAATCGGCGTTCCAGTGGGTCCCGCCCTTCAGGCCCACCGCCGCTTCTCCCACCGCGTCGAGGATCACGCCATCAATCGAGGGCTCGGACACCACCATCGGGATCTCTTTCGTCAGCCCGGCCTGCGCATATTGCTTCAGGAAGGCGATACCCATTCCGCCGGGATGGAACTGGAACACCACCTCCGGCGCGGCGGCGCGGATCTGGGCCATTTCCGGCGCAAAATCGGTCTGTTCAAGCTGGGTGTAGATCTCGGTCACCTCGCCGCCGAACTCGCGCTTGAAGCCGGTGATGGCATCCTTGCCGGCCTGGTAGTTCGGCGCCAGCGCCACCGCCTTCTTGTAGCCCAACGCCCTGGCGGCGGCCCCGGTCGCCTCGTGCAGCGAATCGTTTTGCCAGCTCACCACGAAATAGTTCGGGTTGCATTCGGCACCGGCGAGGTTCGACGGGCCGGCATTCGGGCTGACATAGATCGCGCCGTTGTCCACAACCTCGGGCACCGTGGCCCCTGCGACGTTCGAGAAGATGATGCCGGTCAGCAGCTTGATCCCCTCTTCCCCCATGAACTTCTCGGCGATCTGGAGGCCGTTGCCCGGCTTC
>JAIRJX010000236.1 GCA_031260425.1 Gemmobacter sp. | reverse complement strand
GCGCCCCCTCTTGAGCCTTCGGCTCAATTCACCCCCTGAGGATATTTATGAACAGATGATGAACAAGAGGGTGCACCCTGCCATCTTCCGTCCGGAAATGTCCCTGGAGATGAGCTGTGCCCGACACGACCCCTGGAGGCGGCCTCCCCTCGCGCTTGTTGTCCAGCCGGTCATGCCGCGGTGTCATCGCTTCTGCGATGGGATGGGATACCGCAAGAAGACGGTGATCTTCGACCATTCCGGAATGCCCCGGGCTCATTCGGAAATGGTTGCCCCGCGTTTCTATCTTCCCACCATCCGCAGACGGCATCGTTGCAGGTAGACCGACCCTGCCGGAATCGGGCGTGGCCGGGCGGGCATCGGCACCACCCGCCCAGCCGCCAGAGCAGAGCAGCCTCCGATCTGCGCACAGATCCTGTGCCGCCGCACACCTTATCGGGCGAACAATCCGGCCCTATCTTCCGTGCAGAGGAAAGGAACCCGCCATGACCCCCATCCATCCACAGACCCGCATCGGTCATATCCATCTGAAGGTCGCCGATCTCGACCGCGCCATCGCCTTCTATTCCGGTGTGCTCGGCTTCGAGGTGCAGCAGCATTATGGCGATCAGGCCGCCTTCCTTTCTGCCGGCGGCTATCACCACCATATCGGGCTCAACACCTGGGAATCGAAGGGCGGCAAACCCCCTGCCCCCGGCACGACCGGCCTTTACCACACCGCCTTCCTCTATCCTGACCGCGCCAGCCTCGGCAATGCGCTGAAACGGGTGTTGCAGGCGGGGATCGCGCTCGACGGTGCCTCCGATCACGGCGTCAGCGAGGCGATCTATCTGCGTGACCCCGACGGCAACGGGGTAGAGCTCTACCGCGACCGCCCCGAAGCTGAATGGCCACGCGATGCCGAAGGCCAGCTTGCCATGTCCAACGCCCGTCTCGACCTGCACAAGCTGCTTTCCGAAGCGGACTGAGGCGGGCCCAAGTGCCTTTCGAATGCCAAAGGCCGCTGCCTCCGCCTGCCCGGCGTCGCGGACCGGGGACGGATGACCAGCGTTCATCCACGGAGCGGGGCCTGTTGGGACGGCCGCGCCCGCCGATTGTGACATGACATCCTCAAGGCGGCGCCTACCCGCAGGCGGGCGCCTCCTCCGATTGTGGTCGCCACTCAATGGCGCAAACACGCCCATGCTCGATCCCCGCGCAGGTGTCACCAAAGCGCCCGCACGAGGGGACGGGCGGGCTGGCGCTGCTCTGCGGCATTTCATGCCTTTGGGTAGCTCCGATCTCGCAACACAACAGCCCCCGGGGCGCAACCGGAATGCCGTTCCTGCCCCGGCCCGCTTTCCCCGGCGGCATTGTCACCGTCACATCCTCGCGCTGGACCTCCCCCCTTCCCCGGTGCTTTAGTGGCGTTGAAAAGGAGGCCCCCATGACAATCGGCAAGAACATCCGCACCTTTTTCGACGGCAAATGGCATGATGGCGATATCGCGGTGATGCGCGCGGCCGATCATGGCATCTGGCAGGGCTCGTCGGTCTTCGATGGCGCGCGGATGTTCGACGGCGTGACGCCCGATCTCGACAAGCATCTTGCCCGTATCAACCGCTCGGCGGCGGCGCTGATGATCACGCCCACGCTCAGCCCCGAGGCGATGCTGGAGATCGCCCGCGACGGGCTCAGTGCCTATGGCCGTGCGCAGGCGGTCTATATCCGCCCGATGTATTGGGCCATCGACGGCTCCGATCTTGGCGTGGCGCCTGCCGAAAACTCCACCGGTTTCGCGCTCTGCCTCGAAGAGGTGCCGATGCCACCCGCCGAGGTGCAGACCACGCTGACCCGCACCCGCTTCCGCCGCCCCGTGCTGGAGGATGCGGTCTGCAACGCCAAGGCCGGCTGCCTCTATCCCAACAACGCGCGGATGCTGGTCGAGGCGAAGGCCAAGGGATTCGGCAACGCGCTGGTCGGCGACGCAATGGGCAATGTGGCCGAGACCGCCACCGCCAATGTCTTCATGGTGAAGGACGGCGTGGTCTTTACCCCGATCGCCAACGGCACCTTCCTCTCGGGTATCACCCGCGCCCGCCACATCGCCAACATCAAGGCTGCAGGGATCGAGATACACGAGACCGTCCTCACCTTCGACGATTTCGCCGCGGCGGATGAAGTGTTTCTGTCGGGCAATTTCGGCAAGATCAACTCGGTCGCCCGCTTTGACGACACCGAATACCGCAGCCGCAGGATGACCGACCGCATCCGCAGCCTCTACATGGACTGGGCGCTGAGCGCCGAGGCGCGCGCGGCCTGACCCGGGAGGAAAAGGGCAAGCGGCCGACGCCGCGCGGCCCTTTCCACATCCCGACCGGATCGCGCCGCTCAACTGGATTGGCGGCGCGGATGACGGAAGGCAGGATCGACAGACCTCCGGCTTTCGCTGCATGTGCCGTCAGCCGGTCACCGATGAGCCGGACCATATCCGGTCGCGGCTCGCACTGGCCAGATTGTGAAGCCGCGGCGCCTCCATCCTCATGGAGCGGTCCCTGAAAGCCGCGATCCACGCCAATCCCCGGAGATATCCGCCCACCATCAATATTTGCGCATATACTTTGCCACCTGCGCGGGCCCATGCGGCAAAACCGCAAAAACTCAGAGCGAAATCAAGACGTCAGTTGCCGTATGAGTATTTGGGCAAGAAGCAATGCATATTTGCTTCTTGCCCAAATACTCCCGCCGG
>JAIRJX010000197.1 GCA_031260425.1 Gemmobacter sp. | reverse complement strand
GGCCAGCGCCACCGGCATCGAGACCTCCCGTCCGATCATCCGGCCGGTGATCGAACGGTCTGACATGTCGACCGCCACCTTCTGCCGCAGCCGCAGCCGCGCGAAATCCGCCACATTGTCGCGGAAGGTCTGCTCGGCATAGCTGCCCGATTCCGCGTAATCGTAGAACATCCGTGGCACCCGCCGCCTGTGCAGCCGCTTCAGATCCTCGATACAGGTGATGACGGCCATCGGTGCCCTCCTGAAATTGGCGGGATTACAGTGCTATGCCCAACCGGGTCGAGCATTCTTGCTTAACATAGACCATCGCCATGTTTTTCATGACACCAAGCCCGACACCACCGGCAGTTGAGGCCGCCTCTTTCGTTTTCTGCCAGATACCGTCGTCCCGGATGGTGGCGAGGTAATCATGGCCTTGGTTGGCGAGCTGGAAAATACCGCTTTGGACCTCGTGAAAGAAACCAGCATCACAAAGCAAGGTTGCATGTACTTATCCCTTCTCGTCCTCATCATCAAAAAGCCCGAACAATGGGCCGTCCAAGGCTTCGAACAGAAAATTACCGATCAGGTCATCATCACGCTTCATCGAAGGTGTCCAATTGCTGTGTGGCTTTGGATTGCCTTGCCAAAGAATCCGCTCTCCCGCAACCGGCTTTGCTTCTTGCAAAATACTCCCGCCGGAGGCCCGCCCGAGGTTTCCGCGCACCAGCGCGGGAGCCGAGACAAAAGCCCTGCGCCGCCCGGCAGGGCGGCGCTCCGCAAAGTTTCCCTGCAAGATCCTATGTCGGCATGGCAGCTCTGGCGAGCAGCCAGTCGCGCACCTGCCGCACGGGGGCGGCAAGGGCGCCTTTGGCATGGGCCAGGAAGTAGCCATATGCTGTGGGAAGCGTCGCTTCCGAACCGAAGGGCAGGACCAGAGCGCCGGAGGCCAGTTCGCGCATCACATGCGCGGTGGCGGCAAGGGCGAGGCCCTGACCGGCCAGCGCGGCGCGGATCGCCATCGCTTCGGTGGCGACATGCAATTCGCCCCGGGCTGCCGGAGGAGACAAGCCGGTCGCGGCAGTCCAGGCTTGCCAGGAGGGCGGGTCGTTCACCCGAGCGGGCCAGTCGACATGGATATGGACGCGGCACGGATTCGCACCCCCGGATGCCCCGACCGGAGCATAGGTACAGGCCATCAACGGCGTCACCACCAGCCCGGGATAATCTCCTCGTCCCTGCCGGATGGCGAGGTCGACGCCCCCCGTTCCCGGCTCGATCAACTCGTCCGAGACCATGACGCGGACCTTCCGGCCCGGCTCGGCCTCCTGCAACTCGCCCAGAACCGGCAGCAGGATCTGTTCGGCAAAGGTCGGGGTGGTCGATATCACCACGGGGCTTCCGTCGCTCTGTCGGGCAAGGCGGGACAGCGCGGTCTCGATCAGGTCGAGCGCCCGGCGCATGTCCTGTGCCAACGCGAGCCCCTCGGGCGTCAGCACCACCTGACGCGGCAGCCGCCGGAACAGCGCCACGCCGAGCACCGTCTCGAGCTGGCGGATCCGCTGGCTGACCGCGGCTGGGGTTATGTGCAGTTCCTCCGCCGCCGCCTTGAAGCTGAGCTTCCGCGCTGCCGCCTCGAAAAGGCGAAGGGATTCGAGAGGTGGCAGGCTTGGCATGGGTTAGCTCTGCTTAATTACAGGATGAAACATATCGTTTGCAGGTCATCAGTTGATGGCGGCAGAACCGGCCTGTCAACGAAGAGAATACGCCCTTCCCTGCCGGAGTGCTCCATGGACCTGCCAAGCCGCGCGCGACAGACCGAGATCGTGCTGCTGTTCACCGCCTTCATCGCCGCGACCTATGGGTTCGGCGTCTACCTTTTCCCCGCCATCGTCGAGCCGATCCGGGCGGAGATGGGCTTTTCCTATGCGGCCCTCGGCACTGTGTCGGGGCTGGTTCAGACCGGGTTCATGGTCAGCGCCGCCGCCGCCGGGGTGATGACGCTGCGGTTCGGCGCGATGCCCCTGATCCTCAGTGCCTGCTCGGTTTGCGCGATCTGTCTGTTTGGCCTCGCCTTCGCGCCGGATATCCGGGTGATGGGGGCGCTGCTGGTGGTGCTTGGCGGGTGCGCGGTGGTGGTCTGGGTGCCGATGGTCGAGGTCGCGCGCGAGGTGATCGCCCCCGGCCACCAGGGCAAGGCGCTGGGGCTGATGTCGTCGGGCACCAGCTATGGCGTCTTCGTCAACAGCCTGCTGATGATTTCGGTCCTGCCGCAGATGGGTTGGCGATGGGTCTGGGGTATCACCAGCCTTGCGGTGGTGGTGCTGGCCCTGGTCGGACTGGTCCGGCTACGCGGCTTCGGGCAAGGCTCCGCGCCGAAGGGCCAGCCTGCCGCCCCGGTCAGCCTGCTTCAGCGGAGACGTATGCTCGCAACACGGGTGACGGCCACGCTGGTTGTGATCATGTTCCTGAACGGCCTCGCCTGCATGCCGTTCCAGACCTATCTCTCCGCCTATCTTCAGGGCGAGGTCGGGCTTGCTCCGGAGGACGCGGCCTTTGCCTGGCGTCTGGTAGGTCTGGTCGGCATGGCAAGCGGTTTTCTCCTCGGTGCGCTCGCCGATCTGATCACCGTGCGGCGGGCGCTGGTGCTGACCCATGTCATCCTTGCCGGAGCCTGCATAGCACTGGTCGCTCCGGGAGTGGCGTCGGTCAGCCTGATGACCAGCGCCGCCGCCATCGCCTTCGGCACCGCCTTCTTCGCGATCTTCGGCCTGATCCCGGCCTATATCAGCCAAAGCTTCGGCAAGGGTGATGCGGCAATCGTGTTCTCGCTGACCAATATCTCTCTCGGCCTCGGCGGCATCGCGGGCAATCTGGCAGGCGGTTTGGTGAAAGAGGCAAGCGGCTCTTTCGTGGCGGCCTATCTCGCGATGGGTTTGGCGGCGGGCCTGTCGGTTCTGTTGAGCCTGGCACTGCCGATGCTCCAGCGCCGGGATCGGCCGGATGCGGCCATCGAATAGCCGGGTTGCCCGGCGCGCTTTCGCCAATGGCAGAGGTATCTTGCAATATACCGGCGCGCTGATGCGCTGCCACGATACGAAGACGCACAAGCCGGAGGCGGCTCGGGCCGGAGTTCGACCGGGAATGAGAACCAGCCGGCGCGCCCGAGAGGGCGATACCTGGACGAGCCTGCATGGGACTTGACCTGCGATCAACGCCCTTGCCAAGCCGCCTATACGGGGCGGCTCGTTCTCAAGCACACATGGGCGTCTGATCGAATGAGGTAACTTTTATGCTTCCTTCGTGATCAGAAGAGGGTCGGCATCCTTCAACTCATTCGTGACTCTCCCGAGATCGGAAATCGCGGCGCCGCAAGCATTGCCGATACCATGCTTTGAGACCTGCAGAAGCCCTTTGAAGCCGCCGTCGCTGACCATCCCGATCTCCTCAAAGAGACAAATTGGCAGTTGCCGGTTGCTGTTGAATCGGTGATCCGGGTTGCCATTCTTATTGACATATTTCCACGTCTGACCAACGACTGTTGCATCAACAGGTGCGGATTCCATTATCATTCTTTGGTTGCGAATAGCGGTGCGAAGGGTTCCGTAACGCATTGCGCCGAACCGCTTATTCTCGTCTATGAGAATGCAGTCTGGAAAGAAATAGCAGTTCTTGCCGTCAATTCCGATCATAGGCGGGACAACGTTCGACGCGATGCCTGCCGGCAGGGCGTAGGAGACGGCTGTCTCTTTCGTATCGACGAGAGTGGAAGCGCCGGAGTTTTTCTTCCAGATGTGCAGGTCCGTGATGTCACCGCTCGCCTTCACGAACCAAATCTTGTCAGCATTTGCAATACTGTCGATCGCGTCGATCAGTGCCTTGTAGCGCTCCTCCGCTATCGGCTCCGGATCATAAGCGAAGACGACGTTGCGCCGAGGGGCATCGATCAGGCGACCTGTGGCACAAGCCAACAGGAGGAGAATCGCGAACACCGCGACACCAACCGGAATTTGGGCTGTGAACGAAATTGCGAGTCCTATTGCTGCGGCACCGCAGAGCATGAGCGTGATGGATGGACGCCCTCTGGCTTCGTTCAGGCTACGCAGGGCTTCCGAGTGACTTTTGGCAATGAGGACTTCCATCTCGGCAGAGATGATTCGGCGCATCGGGACGCCATCCTCAGTTATATAGGTCGGCAACTTCTCGTTTGGTGCGATCTTGACGATCTCAGACGTGTAATCTGTCCTGTCATCCAGCCGGGTGGTCTTCGGTTTACGACCAAGGCCATCCAACGTCTTCCGGTAATAGATACCGCTCCTTCCGGCGTGAATGTAATGCCCTTTTGGTCCTGTTCCGAGCCCGAGCCCTTTAACGCCAGCGGAGAGGCCGAGGCCCGACTTTAAAAGGTTGATCCGGAACGGACCCAGGTTTAAGGAGTTTTTGATGTAAAGCGGCGTTGCTGATCCAATAATGATATATCTGATTTTCAGCTCCCGCAAGACATGAATCGGTTTCCGCGAGGAAAATTGGCATCAAGGTCGTAGTCATCGCGGATCTTTTGACATGGCGCGGCGCAAGGTGATGTTCATCCTCATCTGATGCCGGGCGTTGTCGGTGAGCCGGCCGTGATCATGGCTTTTGCGGCGCCGGATCCGGAGTGTGAGAGCGGTTTCGCCACCGAAGCGCCGATGGTGTGCTGATATCCCTGACGGCGGTGTCGGCTCATGCCGAAGACAGGACCGTCACGGCGGTCATGCATTCCGGCCTGCGGATCCTCGACCCGGTCCTGAGCCCACCCCACATTACCCGCGACCATGGCTACATGATCTATGACCAACTCGTGGCGATGGACGCACAGGGCGTGGTTCAGCCGCAGATGGCAAGCTGGACGCAGTCCGACGACGGCTTGACCTATACGTTCACGCTCCGCGACGGTCTTGTCTTCCATGATGGCGCGGCGGTCACGGCGGATGACGTTTTCGCATCTCTGAATCGCTGGGGCGCGCGTGATGGCGCTGCGTCGTTCCTGATGGCTGCGACCACATCCCTTGTGGCGACCGATGCAACCACCCTCACCCGGACGCTCAAGGAGCCGTTTCCGCTGCTGCTCCAGATGCTTGCTTGCCAAGCCCTCTTCGATGCCGGCCTTCATCATGCCCGCACGCATAGCAGCAACGCCGCCGACGGAGGCTATCACCGAATATGTGGGCTCGGGCCCATTCCAATTCATCAAGGAGGAATTCCAGCCCGGCGTGAAGGCCGTCTACCGCCGCTTCGACGGCTACAAGCCGCGCGAGGCAACAGCATCCGGCATGGCCGGCGGCAAGGCCGTCAATGTGGATCGCGTTGAATGGGTCACCATGCCCGACAACCAGACTGCCATCAGCGCGTTGATGGCGGGCGAGATCGACCTGATCGAGACGGTGAAGCTCGACCTGCAGCCGATCCTCCAGGCCGATCCGGCCATCAAGACCGAGACCCGTGATGAACTGGGCTTCCAGGCCCTTCTCCGGATGAATTTCAAGCATCCTCCGTTCGACAATGTCGAGGTCCGGCGCGCAACGCTTGCCGCGCTTGGCCAGCAGGAGCTCATGGACGCCATTATCGGCAATCCGGACTATTACCGGCTCTGTGGTGCCATTTTCGGCTGCAAGCCCCCGTTGGGGAGCGAGACCGGATCCGGGTCGCAGAAGGCTGGCGGTGGCCGACGCCGAACATAGCGGTCCTTACGATCATCCTGTCGGTGATCATCGCCGTGCCGCTTGACCGCCGTGCGCCCGGCGAGGAGACCAGCTATGGCAATGCCGGTATCATCCAGATGGAGGCGGTCGAGCCCTATCCTTTCCCGCGCGAGGTGAAGGAGGTCCTGACCGCACTTTTCAGAATGACCGACAAGGTGCGGTGGCGGGCGGGTTCTCTCCATCGCTGGGCGCTGCCGGTATTCCGCTATTACCTCGCGTTCTCGCCCGCCCGTCATCGTCGCATAGCCGCCGTCTATGCCGGCATGATCCGTCGCTCTGCCGGCGACCATGCCGGGTTGATCGAGGCGGCGCGCGCGCAGGATCTGGTGCGCCGTGATGGTTATCGGCAGGTGCATCGCAGTGCACAGAGCTTTGAGACGGCCTGCCGCGACGCAGATCGGCTCGCGAGAGAGTTCGGGGGCGAATCCGTTGTCGAAAGTAGCGCGGAGCTTGACGCGGCGGAGCCGAACCTGCTCCGCACTCTGGCGATATGCCGCCCATGCCGAACAGCAGCTCGTCGGGCAGACCCTCTCTTGCCAGATCAAGCACAGGTGGCTTGCCTGATGGTGAGCGCGAGGCTGCCAGTGCTTTGGCCACCACATTGGAAACGGTGTCCGATCTGGACACGACCAGCAGATCAGCCGCTGCGACCTGCGCCTGCCAGAGGGAGGCGCGACGGCGTGCCGGTCGATCGGTCACCTCCTGCGCGTCGACAACGCATATCACCGTGTCCAGCCGAAAGCTCTGCCACAGCACGGGATCGGCAAGGGCAGCGATAATGCCGGCAGGATCGGCAACGCCGCTCGCCTCTATGATGACGTGGCCCACAGGCGGTTCGCGCATCTGAAGCAGCTTCAGGGTGCGCAGGAGGTCACCCTGGATCGTGCAGCAGATGCAGCCGTTCGCCAGTCCGACGACCGTTTCGGCGTCGGTGCCGATCAGTTCTTCGTCAATATTGATCGCTCCGAAATCGTTGACGATTGCCGCGATGCTGCGGTTACCGGATCTGGTCAGAACGGAGTTGATGAAGGTTGTTTTGCCCGCTCCGAGGAAACCGGTCACGAGAATGACTGGGCATATCATCTCGGATCACTTCTGAATGGTTGGCCCGGGCGGGCGTCCGGCAGCAGCTTCCCATTGCAGACGACGGGCGCGCCGTTCACCAGAACATGGACCATGCCTTCCGACGGAAGCTGCATCTGCTCGAATGTCGCGCGGTCGTGCACATGTTCAAGATCGAAGACAACGATATCGGCGTCACATCCCGCCTGCAGCCGCCCCTTGCGGACAAATGCCTGACTGCACTTCTCCATGATCCGGGCGGGAATGAGGGTGCATTTCTCGATGGCTTCCAAGAGCGCCACTGCCTGACGTTCACGGACCCAGGTGCCAAGAAAGCGTGCAAAGGTGCCTGACGAGCGGGGATGGGAGATCTTGTCGGGCCCGAGCGGCCATTCCTCGCCGGTATAAAGCGTGCCGTCAGGATTGCTCCAAGGGATGGCATCCGAGACGATCGCACCGCCGGGAAACAGAACGGCCGCGTCGAGAAGCCGGCTGTCATGGGGGTTTTCGATATCGAGAAAGTGCCACAGGATGATCGACTGGGGCGCCTCGGCCCGCGCCCGCGCCAGATCTTCCCGGCTTTCAAAACGTCTGCCAATGCTGACAAGCTGGATCGCCTCATATCCGGTCCCGGTCTTGGCCGGATAATCCGGATCCATGAAGAACCCGGCGCTCAGCACCGTGGAACCCGTCCCGTAGGGATAGGCTTCCGTCGTGATCGGCAGACCCTGGGCCTGTGCCCTGCGGATCAGTTCAACCGCGTATTCGATGTCGCGGAGGCTTGTGCTGTTCAGGTGGCAGATAGGCATATGCGCGCCCGTGGCACCGGCCGGACCGATCAGCTTCACATAGGCTTCGATCGAGCTTTGCGGATCGATGTTCGAGGCGTAGGAGATATGCGTGAAGGTCGGCACGGATCGTTCCGCGGCCGGTTCGCAGATGCGGGCCATTTCTTTGACGCCGGCCCCTGCCGCGTAGCCATGGGGGATACCGATCCCGAGCGCGCCCTGATCGAGACCCTGTCTGACAAGGGCGATGATCTCTTCGATACGGGCGGGTGGCACGGTTTCCGTCGACCAGCGCATGTCATCCACACCCGCTCCCATCATTTCCATCGGCGCAAGCCTGCCGTCGAGTACCATGGAGGCCATGACCGCCTTGCGGGCGAACAGCCAGGCCGCCGACACGCCATGGTTCAGCACACGGCCACGTTTTCCCTGCGCGTCATACCAGACATCTACGGGCAGGGCGCCCACTTCCAGTTCAAGCGCGGTAGTAACGCCGTCGAGGGCCTGCATCCGATCCGCAGAGACCGTCTGCCCATGCGCGTGTATGTCGATAAATCCGGGCGCGACGATCAGGTCGGTGGCGTCGATCTCTGATGCCCCCGCCGCAAGACCAGCGCCAATCGCCGCGATGCGGCCGTGCACGATGCCGATATCGGTGATCGCGTCGAATGCGGTTTCCGGATTCAGAACCCGGCCTCGCCTGATGACAAGATCGAACTGTGCCATTGTTTTTCCCCTCTGACTGCGCGGCCTATCCGGCCAGCCAGGGCGCCACGAAATCACCGTTGATCTTGCAATCGATAAGGGTAGGGCCGCCCACCTCACCGAAAAGACCGGCGCAAGCCTCCAGATCGGCGCTGTTGCGCACGGTCGCCAACTCATAGCCCATGGTGGCGGTAATGGCCGCCGGACGGCTGATCGCCGAAGGACGGCCTGCCGCGGTGACCGCCGACCCGCAGGTGATCGAGGCCTATCTGGGCGGGGGAGTTGCATGACCGCGCCGCTGCTTTCCGCCCGCGATCTGGTCGGCGGCTATCGCCCCGGTCTGCCTATCCTGCATGGCGCCGGGGTTGAAGTCTCCGTCGGGGAATTCGTCGCTCTGATCGGACCGAACGGCGCGGGCAAGTCCACGCTGATGAAAGCCATCGCCGGGATCGTGCCGATCTGGTCGGGCGAAGTGCAACTGGCGGGCCGGACGGTTACCAACCTGCCTCCGCATCGGCTGGCCGAGGCCGAGTTGGCCTTCGTGCCGCAGACCGACAACGTCTTCACCACCATGACCATCGACGAGAATCTGCGGCTTGGTGCCGCCGCACTGACCCGAGCCAGGGCGGTACGGGCGCTGGAGCGGGCTTATGCGGCCTTTCCCGACCTGACCCGTTTCCGCAGCCTCCCCGCGCGCGCTGTCGGGCGGGCAGCGGCAGATGCTGGCGGTGGCCCGGGCGCTGCTGACCGACCCGAAACTTCTGATGCTGGACGAGCCGAGCGCGGGCCTGTCGCCCCTGATGGTGTCGGATGTCTTTGCCCGGCTGAGGGAGCTGGTGCGGCAGGGAGTGGCGATCCTGATGGTGGAACAGAATGTCAAGGCGGCCTTCTCGGTGGCCGACCGCGCCTATGTGCTGACCGAGGGGCGGAACCGGCTGGACGGCACGCCCGAAGCCCTGAGCGCGATGGACGAGATCGTCGAACTTTACCTGGGCGGCAGGGGGCGCAGACAATGATGCTGTTTCAGGTTCTGGCAGACGGAATCCTGACCGGGTCCATCATCGCGCTTGGCGCCATCGGGCTGACGTTGACGATGAGCGTATTACACTTTCCGAATTTCGCCCATGCCGAACTGATCACCTTCGGCGCCGATATCGCGCTGGCGGCGCTGGGGCTGACGGGCGCCTTCACAGGGCCGCTGGCGCCGCTGTCTTTTGGCCTTCCGCTGGTGCTGGCCGGGCTGGTCGCCATGGCGGCTGCGGTGGTGCTGGCCCTGCTTGTCGACCGGCTGGTCTATCGCAAGCTGCGCGCGCGGGCGAAGAAGATGTCGGTGGTCTTCGGCTCTTTCGGCGTGTCCCTTCTGGTGCGGATGTCGATCCTGATGATCTTTGGCGGGGCGGCGACCTACTATTCCACCGCTCTGCAGCGGGCGGTCTCGGTCGGTGGGCTGTTCCGGGTGATGCCCGATCAGGTCTTTACCCTGGGGGTGACCGTGATCATCGTCATCGGGCTGCATCTGTTTCTGAAGCACGCAAGGCTGGGTCTGGCGATGCGCGCTTATGCGGAAAACCCGCAGCTTGCCGGCGTCTATGGCTGCGACAGCGAACGTGTTCTGCGCTGGACCTGGATCATCGGCGCTGCCCTGGCCGCCCTAGCTGGGGTTCTCTACGGGCTGACGGTGCAGATCCGTCCTGAGATCGGCTTTCAGCTGCTGCTTCCCCTGTTCGCGGCGGCGATCATGGGCGGTGTCGGCAATGTGTATGGCGCGGTGCTGGGCGGGCTGATCGTGGGCTTGGCGGAATCGCTTTCGATCTACGTGATCCCGCCCGGCTACAAGATGGCGGTCCCGTTCCTGCTGCTTCTCCTCATCCTCTATCTGCGCCCGACCGGCCTGTTCGGCGCAGCGAAGGGAGCCGTGAAATGACCGGGATCTTGCTTTATCTGGTCTTCTTTCTGATCGTAACGCTGATCTATTCCATTGTGGTGATGGGGCTGAACCTGCAATGGGGCTATACCGGCCTTTTCAATGCCGGGGGGGGTCGCCTTCTATGCGATCGGTGCCTACGGCACCGCCATTCTCATGGGCCCCGCCCGCCCCGAGCTGATCGGCGGCTTCGGTCTGCCTTTCCCGGTCGCGCTGATCGGGGGCATGGCGGCGGCGGCGTTTGGGGCGCTGATCGTGGGGCTGGCCGCGCTTCGCCTGCGCGACGACTACCTAGCCATCGCCACCTTCGGCATCGCGATTTCCGTGCAACTGGTGGCGCTGAACTTCGACCGCCTGACCGGCGGGGCGCAGGGGCTGATCGGGTTGCCGCGCCCGTTGTTCAGGCTGTTCGACGGCCCCAATGGCTTCAACCTTTTCTATCTGGGCGTGGTCGCCTGCATGGCGGCGCTGGTCTATGTGGCGCTTCAGGTCGCGCTCGCTTCACCCTGGGGGCGGCTGCTGAAGGCTGTGCGCAAGGACGAGACGGCGGCTGCCTCGCTTGGCAAGAACCCGACCATGGTGCGACTGCAGGCTTTCGTGCTCGGCTGCACGCTGATGGGGCTGGCAGGGGGGCTTTACGTCGGCTTCATCGGCTTTGTCAGCCCACTGGATTTCCTCCCGATCCTGACCTTCCAGATCTGGGCCATGCTGATCGTGGGCGGGTCGGGCACTACCAGAGGTGCCTTCATCGGAGCTTTTGCGGTCTGGGGGCTGTGGTCGGCCAGCGGCCTGGCGGTGAGCAGGCTGGTGCCGGCGGAACTCCAGTCGCAGGGCGGGGCAATCCAGGTCATGCTGATCGGCCTGCTGATCGTGCTGACCCTGCTGTTCCGCCCCCGTGGTCTGATCGGCGAATCCGAGACGGTGTCGCGTCATGTCGACTGATCGCCCGGCGACCCTGTGGCACGCCCGCACCGCCCTGCCCGACCGTCCGGCGCTGCTGGGCGGAGCCGAGGCCGATATAGTGGTGATCGGCGGCGGCTTTGCCGGCTTGTCGGCGGCGGCCACCCTGGCACCCTGGCCGAGGGCGGCACGAGCGTGATGCTCCTCGAGGCCGGGGGACTGGCTCATTCAGCATCAGGCCGCAATGCGCGTTTCGTGGTGCCGAACTTCTCCAGGGCCGATCCGGCACAGGTTCTGGCCAGGCTGGGGGCCGACCGGGGGCGGCGGCGGCTGGAACTGGTCGGGGGCGCGGCGGACCGGGTTTTCGATCTGGCGCGCCGCGCCGGGTTAGGGGGCCGAGGCAGAGCAGAGCGGCTGGTTGCAACCCGCCCATTCCCCGGCCATGGTCGGCGTGGTGCAGGCTCGGGTGAAGGCATGGGCCGATCTGGACCGGCCCGTCGAATGGTTGGATCCGGCGGAGGCCGCAGGGCGCACCGGGATCGACATCTATCACGGCGCGCTTGCCGACCGATCGGGGGGCGTGATCAACCCCGTCGCCCATGCCGCTGCCCTGGCCCGCCGGGCCGAGGCGGCGGGCGCCCTGATTCATGAGCACAGTGCCGCGCAATCCGTTACCCGGCAGGGTGCGGGCTGGCGGGTGCGGACCGCGAAAGGCCATGTCGATGCGACGCGGGTGCTTTTGTGCACCAATGCCCATGTCCTCGGCGCAGCCCGGGCGCTTGGCCGCACGGTCATTCCGCTCAATGTCTACCAGATTGCCACCGAGCCGCTGGATGCGGGCCTGATCGCCCGCTTTTCACCGGGGCGAGAGCCGGTCTCGGACACCCGCGCCAACATCTTCACCTTCCGTCTGACGGCTGACAACCGGTTGATTTCGGGCGGGATGGCGGTGGTTCCCTATCTGGGTGCCGAGGCGCGGATGGCCCGGCGCATCGCTGCCCGGCTGGCGGCGGAGCTACGGTTGCCGCAGGTGCCGCATGTCGATCACATCTGGCGCGGCACGGCGGCCGTGACCACCGATTTCTTGCCGCACTTGGTGGATCTGGGGCCCGGTTTCCTGGGCGTGACTGCCTGCAACGGGCGTGGCGTCGCCATGACTACGGTCACCGGCGAGATGCTGGGCGAGGCCCTTCTGATGGGTCGCCCGCTGAACGATCTGCCGATTCCGCTGCATTTCCCCGCAGCGGTGCCGGCGCCTTTCCTGGCGCGATGGGCTCCTTCGATCTTTCTCCTGCAAGGGGACAGGGCTGATCGGCGCGCGATCCGACAGACCCGACAAGCCCGATCAGGCGCAAACGGGGCACGGACAGCCTGAACCAACCTCCAACAGGGATGAAGCATGTGAGAAAACTTCTGCTTTCGGGTGCCTGCGCCCTTGGCGCGATGACCGGCACCGCCATGGCCCAGGATTGCGAGATTGCCTTCGGTTCGGTCCTGTCGCTGACAGGCGCCAACGCCGCCATCGGCAAGGCCATCGGCGATGCGGGCCAACTGGCCGTGGACCAGTTCAACGAGGCCGGCGGTGCTGCGGGCTGCAAGGTGCGTTTCGTGCTCCGCGATGACCTGGGCCAGCCCAATGTCGGCGTCGATGCCGCCAAATCGCTGGTCGAGATCGAGAAGTCGCCGGTGATCCTCGGTGCCATTTCCTCGGGTGTGACGTTGCCCATCCTGACCTCGGTCGCCGTACCGTCCAAGGTGACGCAGATCTCCTGCTGCTCCTCTGCACCGTCGCTGACCGCGCTTGCGGCTGAGGGCGGCACCGACGGGCTGTGGTTCCGCACTGTGCCGACCTCGCGCCCTCAGGGGATCGTCATGGCCACGCTGGCGCACGGTTCGGGGCTGAAGAGCATGGCCATCGTCTATGTGAACTCCGACTACGGCGTGGGTCTGGCCCGCGACTTCAAAGAAGCGTTCGAGGCGCTTGGTGGCACGATCAGCCAGATGGTCGCCTATAACGAGCAGCAGCCATCTTACCGG
Source organism: Gemmobacter sp. (assembly GCA_031260425.1). Classification (GTDB taxonomy): domain Bacteria; phylum Pseudomonadota; class Alphaproteobacteria; order Rhodobacterales; family Rhodobacteraceae; genus Gemmobacter. The sequence continues at coordinate 853 of JAIRJX010000197.1, read as the reverse complement.
GTCGAGGTGAATTCGGCCCTTCAGGGCGAGCCCGAGGCGCTGTTCCTGGTGGCCTTCCCGGCCGATGGCGCCACGGTGGCGCGCGAGTGGCTGTCCTTCGGTGGCTCCAGCAAGCTCTATCTGTCCAACGCGATGCGGGCGGATGAATTTGTTCAGGCGGTGGGCGCGGACCTGTTGGTGGATGCGGTGGGCATCGACAACGCCCAGATCTCGGGCGATAGCGTGACGGCCCTCAACGCCGCATGGGAGGAGCGCTTCGGTTCCGCGCCGAACGGCCCGGGCCTGCATTCGATGTATGACGCTACCGCCGTGGCGCTTCTGGCAATGGAAAAGGCCGGCGAGCCGAGCGGGCGCGCCATTGCCGACAGCATCCGTACCGTCACCGGCGGCGAGGGTGAGGTGGTGTTCCCCGGCATCAAGGGGTTCACCCGCGCCAAGGCGCTGATCGCGGCGGGCGCACCCTTCACCTATGTCGGCGCGACTGGCCCGATCACCTTTGATGCCAATGGCGATGTGAACGGCCCCTACCTGATCTGGGGGGCAAGGACGGCGTGCTTGCCACCCTCGACACCTGGGATATCCCGCGTGTCGATGCGGCCACCGCCGCCATCGAGAAGTAAGCGAAACGGCAGGGAGGATCGCAGCATGACCGGCAACAGACAACACCTGCGCGATATGAACGCCCAGTTCAGCCTGGACGGCGTATCCGATCTTCCTCTTCTGATGAAACGGCGGGCTGTGGCGGCGCAAGCCGCCCTGGCCCGCTGGCCCTGCCGCCGCGCCTTGCGCTATGGGCCGGGGCCGGGGGAGACGCTGAACCTGTTCCCGCCCGCGCAACCGCAGGGCGGGGCGG
>JAIRJX010000160.1 GCA_031260425.1 Gemmobacter sp. | reverse complement strand
GAAGCCGTGGCCCATCTCCAGCAGCATACCCTCAAGGCTCAGCGCCAAGTAAAGCGCCGGCATACCGGCCGGATTGAAGCGTCCGCCCCGGAGCGCGGCGCCCTCGCCCGAGAGCGGTGACCAGGACCATCGCGGATGATGTGCGCGCCAAGCCGTTCCGCGCCATCTCAAGCGAAGCCGCCGGTGGCGATGTGGTCGAGATGGTCGCGGACGGCGGCTGCCCGGCCTTCCTTCACCAGCGCCTCAGCGGTGCGGCCACCGAAGGCGGGCAGCGGCTCGGCACGGTACCAGGCCATGGCCTGCTTCTCGCCGCCGGCCCATTCGGTGACGCGCCAGAGAATCTCCAGCACCTCGCGGGCACGGGCCTGAGTCTTGGGGGCGTGGAGGCGGGCGCTCCGATGCACGGCCTCGGGCGTGAGGCCGGCGGTCTCGGCGAACTGCGCGCCGGTGATGCCGAAGGCTTCCGAAAGCGCCGGAATGGCGACGTGGCCCGTCGGGTCGAGATAGCGGGCCGGGCCGGCGAATCCGAAGGCGCTCCGGGCCTCGGCAAAGCCCTTCATCATGGGAAGGCTCCTTATACCATATCGAATAACTCTCCGATACGTCATTTCATATGTCGTAAACCAGACATCGTCAAGCAAAAAGGCCGCCCGCGGCGATCCGCGGGAGGCCTTTCCGAAGACCGGTCCAGGGAGGCGGGCCTCCCTTCGCCTCAGACCTTGAGGTTGACGGCGGCCGTCTTGCCGCGCTCCTCGGTGAGGTCGAAGCTCACCGTCTGCCCGTCCTTGAGGCCCTGGAGCCCCGCGGCCTGCACGGCGGTGATGTGGACGAAGACGTCCTTGCCGCCGCCGGCCGGCGTGATGAAGCCGTAACCCTTGGTGGCGTTGAACCATTTCACGGTGCCAGTGGCCATCCGCTTTCTCCTGTATCGATGCGTGCGGAAAGTCCCGACGCGAAACGCCTCCTCCGGCCGGACAAACGGTGGCGTCCAGCGTCCTGAGGAGAGTCTGGGGTCGGCACGGCAAGGAAGGCAGGGCTACAAGCGCAGAACCCGGCGGCTGAGTCAAACTCTATGTCGATCGGCCGCCCCGCCCGGGCCGTGGGGGAGGCTGACCGCCAGATTCAGGCTGGTCCGTGGCCACAAGCGGATACGGCCTCTTTGACGCTGGCGACATGAGCGTCAGGCAAGTCCGGTCGCCAGCGCAGGCCTATAGTCCTCGACAGGTCGATGTCCGAGAATGGCAGAGCGACGATATCCCTGCCCGCAAAGCTTTGCGGTGCGATGGCCACTCCAATTCCCTGTGCGACCAGTTTCAAGGCCAAATCATCACGGTCAGTTCTTGCGACCACGCGCAGCTTGATCCCGGCAGCCTGGAGCCTTCCGCTTCTCAATTCGCAGGATGTTCGCAGGATGATGTCCTCGCCGGCCAGATCGGTAATGCTGACAGCACCGCTTTGAGCCAGCCGGTGATGGCAAGCCGTCAGGAGATCAAAAGATTCATGCCACAGGATTTCGGCTGTCGCGGAGGGCCTGTCGATGGTGGTCCAGGCCATGTCGATGCGTCCTTGCGCGAGCCATTGGCCGATTTCCGCACTCGTTCCCTCTCGGGCTTTCCAGGTGGGTGACGGGAAGCGCATGACCTTGCCGAGAACGGTCGCCACATCGGCACTGGCGAGCGTCCGAAGAATGCCGATCCGCGCCACGGTGGGTTTCGGCTCAGTCTTGGTCACTCTGATGCGCGCGGCTTCGCACCGGGACAGAATGTCCTTGGCGTCCTCATAGAAGCGCAAAGCCGTAGGCGTAGGGAAAATGCGCCGCTTCCCGCCAGAGCGGTCGAACAATGGCAAACCAAGATCATCCTGAAGGGCTTTCAGGCCGGCCGAAAGGGCAGGTTGTGAAATATGCAGACGTTCGGAAGCGGCTGTCATGGATCGGCTCTCGACGACCGCACAGAAAAATTTGAGGTGCTGTAATTTCATTTCTGCCTGCTCTCGGTGTTGCGTCGGTCTAATCCATATCAGGAAATTCTATTTGGTTTTTTATAAAATATCGATTTTCCTTATGGTGATGCCCATGGCTAGGCTGGGATCGGTTATAGATCCGAACGAGGCTCGGCTTGGCAAAGGAGGTCAAAACACCCAGGGAGACGATCGATCGAGCACAAGGCATCGCCTACGCCTGCTGCGTTGTGATCCTCTTCTCGAGTTTCGTGGTCGCGTCGCGTTTGGGTTTCTCGACAGTTCTCACTCTACCCGATATCGCGGCGCTACGCTTTGGAATCGGCGGGCTGATCCTCTTCCCGATCCTGGTGAAGAACGGTCTGAGCGGCTTGCGTATTCGCGAGGCCGTCGCATTGGCGGTATTGGGAGGATTGGGCTTCGCTTTGTTCGCCTATGCCGGATTTGCGTTCGCCCCGGCGGCGCACGGCGCGGTCCTGCTACACGGCACCTTATCCCTGACCACGGCCTTGCTGATCTGGCTCTTCGGTAGAGCTGCCCCAGGCAAAGGGCGGCTGGCTGGTCTTGCAATGATTGTCTTTGGCATCGCAGCGATGGCGTGGGATGGCTTCGCGAAAGCCTCCATCCACTTGCTGATCGGTGACGCCTGTCTGCTGCTCGCCTCGCTATGCTGGTCCGGTTACGGCCTTTATGTCAGGCATCTGGGGTTATCGGCTGTTCGCGCGGCCGCCATGGTCGCGGTGATCTCAGCATTGATATTCTTGCCCACTTACGCGCTGTGGCCGGGCAAGATGCTGCTGGAAGCGCAATGGCAGGAACTTCTCGTGCAAGGGGTCTTCCAAGGTGTCTTAAGCGCCGTCTCGATCTTTGTTTACACGCGTGCCGTCACCCTGCTCGGAGCGAGCCAGGTCTCGCTGTTCACCGCGACCGTTCCGGTCATGACTGTTCTCGCGGCGCTGATCCTGCTTGCGGAAATTCCGAGCCTTTCCAGCCTGATTGGCGTCGCGCTCGTCACGACCGGAATGGTCATCGCCCTGCGATATGGACGTTGACGGAGGCTCGTCCGTGTTGCGGAGGGTTTGACCGTTTCAACAAAAGAAATGGCGGCCCGCGAGGGCCGCCTTCCCGTTCCAGGACAGGTGCTGGAGCGTTGGACTTAGAAGTCCATGTCGCCCATGCCGCCCATGCCGCCGCCGGGGCCGCCGGCCGGAGCCGCCGGCTTGGACGGCTTCTCGGCGACCATCGCCTCGGTGGTGATCAGCAGCGCCGCGACCGAGGCCGCGTCCTGCAGCGCCGTGCGCACGACCTTGGTCGGGTCGATGATGCCGAGCTTCACGAGGTCGCCGTATTCGCCGCTCTGGGCATTGTAGCCGTAGCCGTAGCCGGTGTTCTCGATCAGCTTAC
>JAIRJX010000124.1 GCA_031260425.1 Gemmobacter sp. | reverse complement strand
GATCATTGCCGCAGGCCGCTGCGGCCAGGGACCGAAGACCGAGTTCATCAGATTGAGCAGCAGGACCGAAAGGGCGAAGGTGATCATGATCGCATATTCATCCGGCCGGTCCACCTTGCCCTGATGGATCGGCCGGATCAGCAGCCGCTCGACCCCGGCACCGACAACCAGCAGCAACGCCATGCCTGCCAGCACTCCGAAGACCGGCGGCAGGCCCAGCATCGTCACAGCGACATGGCAGGCATAGCCGCCCAGCATGTAGAACTCGCCATGGGCGAAGTTCACTATTCTGAGCACCCCGAAAATCAGGGCTATACCGAGTGCGACAAGCGCATAGAGCGTGCTGATGATCAGCCCGTTTGCGGCCTGCTCGGCGATGGCGACGAAACTCATCGCGGCCTCCCTGGTTGTTGTTTTGCGGGCAGTATGGCTGGCGCTCCGGGTTGTCGCCAGCCGGAAGCGGCTGGGTCGAAGTATCAGATCGAATGCATTCAAGCGTCAACTGGCGTCAGATCCGGGCGCAAACGTGCTTCGACTTTCACCGGCCAATTTCCTTAGGTTCAGGGCGGAGAACGGCTGATGCCGGAGCGGTCCCGGCGCGGGGAGGTCTGATATGGATATCGTGACGCTATCGCGGGAGATGGCAGAGGGCCGCATGGATGCGCTCGGCCTGACCCGGCATTGCATCGCCCGTATCCGCGAGGACAATGACCGCCTGCACGCCGTGGCGATCCTGCGTGCCGAGGAGGCGCTGGCCCGTGCCGCATTTCTTGACGCGGAGCGCGCGGCCGGCCGGATGCGCGGGCCGCTGCACGGCATTCCGGTTCTGGTCAAGGAGCTCGTCGACATCGCGGGTATCGCCACCGCCCATGGTTCGCTCTGCTATGGTGCGCCGGTGGCGGCGCGTAACGCGCCGCTCATCGACCGTCTGGAGGCCGCAGGGGCAATCATCCTCGGCACCACGCATATGGTGGAATTCGCGATGGGAAGCTGGGGCACCAACCAGGCGCGTGGCACGCCCCTGAACCCGAGGGGCGGCGGGGCCGCCTGGTATGCCGGGGGCTCCAGTAGCGGCTCGGCGGTAGCGGTGGCGGCCGGCTTTGCGCCGCTGGCGATCGGCTCCGATACTGGCGGTTCGATCCGGATTCCGGCGGCGCTGTGCGGCCTTTACGGCTTCAAGCCGGATCATGGCCTGATCCCGCTCGACGGTGTGGCGCCGCTGGCACCGAGCTTCGATACCATCGGTGCGCTGGGTTGCAGCATCGCCGATATCCGCCTGACCTGCGAGATCATGGCCGGGCAGCGCTTTGCGCCACGGCGGCCCGTATCCGGCCGGCTGCGGATCGCTGCCGTTCCCGCCGCGCGGCTGCACCCCTGCGCCGATGAGGTTCTTGCCTGCTACGAGGCGGTGATCCGCCGTCTTTCGGCGCTTGGCCACGAGGTGACCGAGGCTCGGCTGCCCCGCAGCCTGGAGGAATTGCAGACCCTGAACGGCCGGATCGTGGCTTACGAGGCTTATCGCAGTTTCCACGCCCAGGCCGAAGACCCGGCGAGTCCAATGGATCCGCATGTGCGCGCCCGAGTGCTGGCGGGTGCCGGGACCTCCGCCGCGACCCATGCGGCGCTGCTTGCAGAGCGGGCCGCCCTGGCTGCCGATTTCGCCCGCGACCATCACGAGGTGGACGCGATCATGCTGCCCGGGGCCCCCCTTCCGGCGGCGGGGCTCGATACGGTCGACGAGACACGGATTCCGCTGTCGCGCTATACGAGAATGGCAAACTGCCTGGACCTCTGCGCGGTTTCGATTCCGGTCGGCACGGCGGTCTCGGGCGCACCGCTTGGCCTGCAATTCTGCGCATTGCGCGGCCGTAACGGTGATCTGCTGGCCCTTGCCGAACGGCTGGCACCGGCGCTTGCCGGCGCTTGATCGGGCTGCGGAGCCACCCTGCCGCAGTTGCGGCAGGCCGCGCCGCGCCCCGGGGTCGGCGCTTCAGGTGCCGGGCGCGAGCTCTGCCGGAAGGCCTGGGCCTGCGGCCTGTTCATCCTGCTGCAGCCGGATCTCTGCTGCCCTGATGTAGCCGCGGGTCAGGGGAAGCACCTCCTGTGACCGGACCAGCTGGATCTGGTGGATCACCAGCCCCTGATGCCGGAAAGCCATCTCCGCTGCCGCAAGGTAATATTCCCACATCCGGGCGAAGCGTTCGTCGTAAAGCGCCACGGCCTTGTCGCGGTTCGCGAGAAAGCGCAGGCTCCAGCGGCGCAGGGTTTCCGCATAATGCAGCCGCAGCACCTCGATATCGGTGATGATGAGCCCTTCGCGCTCGATCACCGGCAAGACCTCGGACAATGCGGGCATGTAGCCGCCGGGGAAGATGTATTTCAGCACCCAGGGGTTGGTCTGGCTGGGTGGTGTGGCGCGCCCGATGTAATGCAGCACCGCCACGCCCTCTGGCTCAAGCAGGCGCGCGAGGGTGGAGAAGAACTCGCCATAGCTCTTGAGCCCGACATGCTCGAACATGCCGACCGAGACGATCCTGTCGAACCGCTCGTCCAGGGCACGGTAGTCCGTCAGGTCGAACGCGACCCTGTCCTGGCCCTCCGCTCGCTGCCGAGCGTGCCGGATCTGCTCTTCGGACAGCGTGATGCCCTTCACCGACACATCGGCGATCCGTGCGAGATAGAGGGCGAGGCCGCCCCAACCCGAACCGATGTCGAGCACCCGCTGCCCGGGACGAAGCGCCAGCTTCGCGGCCAGATGGCGCTTCTTGGCCAGTTGCGCCAGATCCAGGCTGTCCTCGGGGTTTTCGAAATAGGCGCAGGAATATTGCCGGTCCGCATCCAGGAACAGATCATAGAGCCGGCCATCCAGATCGTAGTGATGCGCGACATTGCGCTTTGACCGCGCGGGATCGTTATGACTCCACAGCGCCTTCACCACCCGGAACACCAGCCGCGCCATCCACGAGAGGCCGGGCGGATCATGGATGCCGATATTGCGCGTCAGCAGATCGAGCAGATCGCGGATCGAGCGGTTCTCCGGCACGATCTGCCCGTCCATGAAACCCTCGCCCAGGGCCAGATCGGGGTTGAGCGTCAGCCGGCAGAGCGTAGCCCAGTCGTTGACGCAGACCCTGATCGGATCGGCAGCGCTTTCGCCCGCAGCGATCATGGCGCCATCCGGCAGGATCACCTCAAGCCGCCCGCTGGTGATCATCTGCCGAAGCATGGCTTCGAATTTCGGACGGAGCAGTTTGCCCAGGAAGTTGTATGTGGTCATTTTCAGAGCAGATACAGTTTCAATGGTTGGCGGAATGACAGACAACCCGGAACAAGGGCGACCGGCCCGCCTGTTATGCGCGGAAATGACGCACCGGCGCGCTTGCCCGGTCACCATGCCCGCGCCGTGCGGCGAAGAAAAGGGAGATTTCGCGAAAAAATGCGCAGGGGATCACCGGGAAAGCCGCGCTTCCCGGAGGCAGATCGACAGCCGGCAGGGCTGAGACGCTCGCTGATCCTTGGCCGAACCGGCCCGCCGGTCCGAGGCGGCGGTGCATCCGCCGGAAATGGCAGCGGATCGAAGGGACAGGAGCCGCAATCGGGAATGCGGCTGCGCGATCCGTCGGAAGGGCGGCTGGCCAGCCGCGATGGACGGGTGAAGGTGCTCGAGGCGGATGGATCATCAAGGGCGCGTCATGCAAAGGCTCGCCCGATCCTGGAGGTCCGGCCCCCGGGTGCGCGCGCCCCGGATGCCGGATGATCGGACCGGGGGCCGATCAGAACGGGCTGTCGGGGAAGTAGAACTTCGCGGCGTTCTCGGGGGTGATCAGGGTCGAGCCGATGATGAACCGCCCGTAGACCGGTGCCGAGGAGACGAAGTTCAGCGCCGTCATCTCGATCGCCGAGGAGATCAGCGCCGGCGGGTAGGTCACGTCCACCGGCAGTTGCGGATCCTTGTCCATGATCCGCTTGACGATCTCCTTCATTCCGGCACCGCCGATGATCCACATCTCGCTGGTGCGGCCGGCCTGTTCGATGGCCGCCATGGCGCCGACGGCCATGTCGTCATCCGCTGCCCATACCGCGTCGATCTGCGGGTATTTCGACAGGTAGTCCTGCATCACTGTGAACGCCTTGTCGCGGTTCCAGTCGCCATGCTGCTTGTCCAGCACCTCGATGCCGGAGCCTTCGATGGCTTTTTCGAAGGCGTCCACCCGTTCGTTGTCAAGCGTGGTGGCGATGCCGCGCAGGACGACGATCTTGGCGCCCGCGGGCAGGTGTGCCTTGAAATACTCGCCCGCGACGCGTCCGAAGGCCTCGTTGTCGCCCGCGACATAGAGATCCTCGATCCCCGCCACCGAAAGGCCGCGATCCACCACGGTCACGAATTTTCCGGCGTCCTTCACGGCCTTCACCGGGCTGGTCAGCGGCTCGGATTCGAAGGGCAGCACCACCAGCGCATCGATGTTGCGGGTGGCCAGCATATCCTCGATATCTGACACCTGCTTGGCGGCTTCGCCGGCGGTGGCCAGCACGAAGTCGAGCTGGGGATAGGTCGCCTCGAGCCGCGCGATGGTCTCCTGCGCGTGCCAGTTCAGCCCGCCCATGAAGCCATGGGTGGCCGAGGGGATCGATACCCCGATGACGAAGGTCTTGGCGTCCTGCGCGGTCGCCGGGGCTGCGAGCCCCGCCGCCAGCACCAGCGCCGCCGTTGCCCCGAAGAACTGTCTGCGTTTCATGGTCTTTCCTCCCGTTGCGCCGCAGCGGTTGCGGCGGGTTGCCTTCCCCGTTGATGTTCCTCCGACGCCCGCAGGGGCCCCGGAGGCCTTCGCTTCACCGCCCTTCGACGGATGCCTTCTTGCGTTGCAGCACCACCGCCAGCACGATGATGACGCCCTGGATCGCGCCGTTCAGATAGGGCGACACCAGGTTGGCGAGATTGAGGATGTTGCCGATCAGGCTGAGGATCAGCACACCGACCACGGTGCCCCAGACTCTGCCGAAGCCGCCCTTCAGTGCGGTGCCGCCGATGATGACGGCGGCAATCGCCTCAAGCTCCCACAGAAGGCCGGTGGAGCCGGAGGCCGAGCCGAGCCGCGGCACGTAAAGGATGGTCGCGAGCCCGACCAGCAGGCCGAGGGCAACATAGGTCAGCAACCGGATGCGCTCGACCTTGACCGCGGAATAGCGGGCCACCTTCTCGTTGGAGCCGATGGCCTCGCAATAGCGACCGAAGCGGGTATGGCGCATAGCGACCTCGCCCACAATCACCACGAGGGCAAAGGTGATGATCGGCCACGAGATGCCAAGAAAGCCGCCGTAATAGATTGGTCCGATATATTCGCGCATGGTGAAATCCAGCGACAGCGTACCGCCATCGGCCAGCCAGGTGACCAGCGAGCGGAAGATGCCCATGGTGCCCAGCGTGACGATGAAGGGCTCGATCCCCACCCGGGTGACGAGCAGGCCGTTCGCCAGCCCGGCCAGCAGCCCCACGCCGACGGCCACTGCGATCCCGACCAGCGCCAGCGGCAGGCCGACACCGAGGCGGGGTTGCAGCGCATTCATCGCCAGGATCACCATCCCGGCAACGAAGGCCGCCATCGAGCCGACCGACAGGTCCAGCCCTCCGCTGGTGATGACGAAGGTCATCCCCACCGCGATCATGCCGATGAAGGCAGAGCGCGCCAGCACGTTGGTGATGTTGGCCGACGACAGGAAATTGTCGTTCAGCGAGGCCCCCAGCCCGATCAGCAGGATCAGCGCGGCCAGTGGCCCCAAGGCAGAGAGGGAGAGGTTACGCATTCTCGGCAGCCTTTTCGCTGGGGCCGGTTTCGCGGATGCCCATGACCAGACGCACCACGGCCGTCTCGCTGATCGCGGCTCCCTCCAGTACGCCCGCTACCCGGCCCTGCCGCATGACGAGGATGCGGTCCGAGAGGCCGAGGATTTCTGGCATGTCCGAGGAGATGACGATGACACTACGCCCCTCGCGGGCGAGGCGGTCGATGAAATGGTAGATCTGGCTTTTCGTCCCGATGTCGATGCCGCGGGTGGGCTCATCGATGATCACGATCTGCGGTTCGGGCAGCATGGTCTTCGCCAGCAGGAGTTTCTGCTGATTGCCGCCGGAAAGGTTTCCTGCGGCCATGTCGCGCCGGGGCGCGCGGATGTCGAAATCCGTGATCGCCTTGCCGAGGGCGGCCTCCTCGGCCTCGCGCGACAGGAAGGGGGTGCCGAAGCGCTTCAGCGTCGAAAGGGTCAGGTTCTCGCGCAGCGACTTGTCGAGCAGGAGCCCGCGTTCCTTGCGATCCTCGGTCAGATAGGCCAGCCCATGTCCTTCGGCCTCGGCCAGCGAGCGGATGGTGATCGGCGCGCCGTTGCGCCGGATCGTGCCGCTATGCGGACGCAAGCCCACCAGCCCCTCGGCAAGTTCGGTGCGGCCCGAGCCTACGAGGCCGGAAATCCCCAGCACTTCGCCTCGGCGCAGCGAAAGGTTCACGCCTTCCACCAGCGGCGGCACGGCGAGGGCCGCGACCTCCAGCACCACCGGGCCGAGATCGCTGCGGCGGGGCGGGAAGATGTCCTTCAGGTCGCGGCCCACCATGGCGGTGGCCATGCCATCCTCGGTCAGTTCGCCCCGCAATGCACGGCGCACCACCGCGCCGTCGCGCAGGACGGTAATGCGGTCGGCCAGGCGGCTGACCTCCTCCAGCCGGTGCGAGGTGTAAAGCAGCGCCACCCCTGCCGCCCGCAGCCGGTCGATCTGGCGAAACAGGATCTGCACCTCGTGCGAGGTCAGCACGGCCGAAGGTTCGTCCATGATCAGCACGCGGGCATTGCGCGACAGCGCCTTGGCGATCTCGACCATCTGGCGATCCGAGACCGGCAGGTCGCGGATGCGGGCATCCGGGCTGACCTGGTACTCCAGTTGGTCGAGCAGCGCCTGCGTCGCCCGGCGCATCGCCTTGTGGTCGAGGAAAAGCCCGCCCATCTCGCGCCCGAGCCAGATATTCTCGCTGACGGTCAGGTCCTGCGCCAGGTTGAATTCCTGATGGATGACGACGACGCTCTGCACCTCGGCCTCCGGGCCGCTGCGCCAGGGTGCGGGCGCGCCGTCCAGCAGCACCTGGCCGGAAGTCGGCTGCAGGAAGCCGCCGAGGATCTTCATGATGGTGGACTTGCCGGCGCCGTTCTCGCCGATCAGGGCATGGACTTCACCGGGCTAGAGGTCGAAGTCGATGCCGTGCAGAACCTCGATCGGGCCGAAGCTTCTGGTCACCTCCTTCAGGGCAAGGGCGGGGGTCATGGCCTGACCCATGCCGCGTTGCGCCGCGCCGACTGTACGCAAGCCACGACGAAGCGCATTCCGCTGAGCCCGTCGGCGAGCGTGGGATAGATCACCTCCGGCGGTGAGGCCTTGCCTGCCTCATGCGCGCGGATGGCGCGGGCCGCTTCGGAATAGATCGTGGCGAAGGCTTCGAGATAGCCCTCGGGATGGCCGCCGGGAAGGCGGGCTACCCTCGCTGCTGCCGGATCGGCCCTGGCGCCGCCCCGGCTCAGCAGGCGCTTCTCGCCGCCGAAGGGGGTGAACCACAGCCGATTGGGGTTTTCCTGCGACCATTCCAGCCCGCCCTTGTCGCCATAAAGCCGCAGGCGCAACCCGTTTTCGTTGCCCGGCGCGACCTGGCTGACCAGAAGCGTGCCGCGCGCGCCGCCCGCATAGCGCAGCATTACATGCGCGTTGTCGTCCAGCACCCGCCCCGGCACGAAGGACGACAGGTCCGCGGCAATCGCCTCCGGCTCCATCCCTGTAACGAAGCCGGCAAGGTTCCAGGCATGGGTGCCGATGTCGCCAAGCGCGCCGCCAGCTCCGGCCCGGGTCGGATCGGTGCGCCACTCGGCCTGTTTCGAGCCTGCCGTCTCGACCGCCTCGGTCAGCCAGTCCTGCAGATATTCCACCTGCACCAGCCGGAGCCGGCCCAGATCGCCGCGCGCCACCATGGCGCGCGCCTGCCGGACCAGCGGATAGCCGGTGTAGTTGTGGGTCAGCACGAACAGCGCCTTCGACCGCTCCGCCACCTTCGCCAGCCGCTTCGCCTCGGCCAGGGTGGCGGTCAGCGGCTTGTCGCAGATCACATGGATGCCGCGCCTGAGGAATTCGATGGCAGGCCCGGCATGCATGTGGTTCGGGGTGACGATGGCGACGGCGCGGATGCCGTCCTTCCGCCGGGCCTCCGCCATCGCCATTTGGCGGTAATCGCCATAGATCCTAGCCGGATCCAACCCCAGTTCCTCCCCCGAGGCCCTCGCCCTCTCGGGGGTCGAGGACAGGGCCCCCGCCACCAGACGGAACGCGCCGTCCAGCCGCGCGGCGATACGGTGGACATTGCCGATGAAGGCGTCTTGCCCGCCGCCGACCATGCCGAGGGGGATTTCGCGCATCTATCCCTCCAGTCCCAGCATCCGGCGGTTCGCCGCGCGGTCGGTGGCGATGGCCGCGAAATCGTCGAATGCCTTGTCGGTCACGCGGATGATATGGCGCTTCACGAATTCCGCCCCCTCGCGGGCGCCGTCCTCGGGGTGCTTCAGGCAGCATTCCCATTCGACCACCGCCCAGCCGTCAAAGCCGTATTGCGTCAGTTTCGAGAAGATGGCGCCGAAATCGACCTGCCCGTCGCCGGGGCTGCGGAAGCGCCCGGCCCGGTCCGCCCAGGGCTGAAAGCCGCCATAGACCCCCTGCCTTCCGGTCGGATTCAGTTCGGCGTCCTTCACATGGAACATGCGGATGCGGTCATGGTAGATGTCCAGATGCGCCAGATAGTCCAGATGCTGGAGCACGTAATGCGACGGGTCGTAGAGCATGCAGGCGCGCGGATGCCGGTTCACCCGGTCGAGAAACATCTCGTAGCTGGCGCCGTCGTGCAGATCCTCGCCCGGATGGATCTCGTAGCAGATGTCCACGCCCTCTTCCTCGGCATGGTCGAGGATCGGACGCCAGCGGCGAGCCAGCTCGTCGAAAGCTTCCTCGATCAGGCCCGGCGGGCGCTGCGGCCACGGGTAGAGATAGGGCCAGGCCAGCGCACCGGAAAAGGCCGCCATCGCCCTCAGCCCAAGACGGCGCGAGGCGGTCAACGTTTTCCTCACCTGCCCGACCGCCCAGTCCTGTCGGGCTTTCGAATTACCGCGGACATGGGGGGGCGCGAAACCGTCGAAGGCCGCATCATAGGCTGGATGGACGGCAACCAACTGGCCCTGAAGATGCGCCGAAAGCTCGGTGATCGCCACGCCCGCCTCAGCGGCCTGGCCGGCGATCTCGTCGCAATAATCCTGCGAGGCGGCGGCGCGGTCGAGATCAAGGAAGCGGGCGTCGCCACTGGGAACCTGCACGCCGCGATAGCCGAGCCCGGCAGCCCATCCCGCTATGGCAGGCAGCGAGTCGAATGGTGCCTGTGCCGCAGAGAACTGCGCCAGAAATAGGCCCGGCCCCTTGATCGTTCGCATCCTGCCTCTCCCTGCAAAGCACGATGTAATCGGTTTCATTCAGGATAGACACGTGATGTAATCGGTTGCAAATGATTCCTTGCCGCGGAATCGCGATTGTGCGGCGCGGCGCCTCGTCTTAGGGGTGGGCGATGAAGAACGACCGGCCACGGATCAGCGATGTCGCGCGGCTTGCGGGGGTTTCCACCGCGACGGTCAGCCGTGCCCTCTCCAATCCCGCGCTGGTCAGCCTGGAGACGAGGGCCGCCGTGCAGGATGCCATTTCGGCGACCGGCTACCGGTTGAACCAGGCGGCGCGCAATCTGCGCCATCGACGGACGGGCGGGATCGTGGCGCTGGTGCCGAACCTTGCCAATCCGTTCTTCGCGCAGATCCTGTCCGGCATCGCCTCGGTCCTCGGTCCCGCAGGCTATAACCTGCTGGTCGCCGACACCCGGGCTGAAGGCGCGGGGCGGCTTCTGGACTATGCCGAGCCGTCGCGGGCCGACGGGCTGATCGTGCTTGATGGCGCGCTGCCCGCTGCGGCGCTCACCGGACGCATTCCTCTGGTTCTGGCCTGTGAATGGGTGCCGGGCCTCGCCGCGCTGCGGGTCAAGATCGACAACCGCGCGGCCGTGGCGCTGGTGGTCGACCATCTTGCCGATCTGGGGCACCGGCGGATCGGGCATGTTGCGGGCCCGCCCGGAAATGTGCTGAGCATCGCACGGCTGGGCGGGTTCCGCGACCGGCTGGCGGCCCGGGGCCTCATCCTGGCGCCCGATGCGCTTTATCCGGGCGATTTCTCACTGGAGTCCGGCCGGGCGGCGGCGGAATGCTGGCTGGCCCAGCCGGTGTCCTCCCGCCCGACGGCGATCTTCCTTGCCTCCGACGCCATGGCCTGCGGCTTCATGGGCGAAGTGCGCCGCCACGGGCTTTCCGTTCCGGGCGACGTCTCGGTCGTAGGCTTCGACGATATCGAACTGACCGGTCATGTCGACCCGCCTTTGACCACGATCCGCCAGCCGCGCCTCGCCATCGGCCGGATTGCGGCCGAACAGCTTCTGCGCCGGATCGAGGGTGGTCCGGACCATTCGGGTGATGTGATCCTGCCAGTGGAACTGGTGATCCGTGCGAGCACCGCGCCGCCAATGCCGCGATGAATGGGCTGTGTCCTCATGACCGCAGGTTGAGGCGGCCCACCCACCGCTTGGCGTAAACTCCAGGCTCCTACCGATGGCGGCAAAGCTGCCGTTGCTTCTGCTTCGGCCAGAGTGTGGCCGTCAGTGCGAATGGAGAGGAACCTGTCCTTTCATCCGCGGCTCGCTCACGGGTGCCGTCTTCGTCCATGGCTATCGGGCCGCCGCGATCGTCACGGAGGAACACGACAACTGGCCACCGAGACGGTTTCGGCGGGCCGGACGGATGTTCACCCCGGTGTCAGCCGCGATTCTGAACGGTCCAGGTAGCGATATAGTCCATCAGAGCCGGGTTCAGGCAATCATAGGGCTCCAGGCCCAGATCCCTGAACCGGGCCCGGATCGCCGGCATCTCGGCCGGATCCGTGCCGCCTTCGATCGCCGAAGAAACGAAAGCCGCGAAGCCGGGTTGCTGCCAACCCTTCTCCTCGAAGCGCTCGGGGTGGATGAAGTCCAGCCCCTGGAACGGATGCTTGCGGGTCACCGGACCATACATATGGACGCCGCATTCCTTGCAGGCATGACGCCGGATCAAGGCGGAGGGGTCGACGACCGCCAGCTTGTCGCCGTTTTCCAGCACCGACACCTTGTCGTGCGGGGCCACCGCGACCATCGAAAAGGCCGCACCCTCCGGCTTCCAGCACTTGGTGCAGCCGCAGGCGTGGTTATGGGCGATCTGACCTTCGACACGCACCCGGACGGGACGATCAACGCAGGCGCAGACCAGCGTCCCTCCGGCGAAGTCCGGTGCTGTCGGCGCGATGCCGTTGTCGATGGCAGGGTGAAGTTTCGCTTGGCTCATTCAGGCTCTCCCTGTTACCGGAACTCACCGGTTCGGCTCCGGCACGGACGGGCACCCGTCCCGCTCCATCGGAGCGGGACTACCAAGCGGATCGACCTGTCGTCATGCATCAAGGCCGAAGCCCTCGTCGATGCGCTCCGGAGAGCGGCAGGATACGGGTGGCTATAAGGTCGATCTCGATCGTGCCGTCCATGCACCACGTGAGGATCCTAGGCATGCCACCTTCAGAATTTCAAGCGGTTTTCGGGTGGGAGCGACGGTATCGGCGCATCCAGGGATCCGTCAAGAGCCGGTGGCGAGCGGTTGACAGGGCATGTGACTGTCACATGGCTCGCTCTGTTTCCGGGATATGTGGTTTGTCGAATATGTGATCACGAACCAGGGCTCCGTCATCAGGCCATGGCCTGCGCTCGCGGAGTCCGGAGACTTCCTCGGGGTGATTGGCCGAGCGTCGTGAGTATTTTTGCAAGAAGCAAGGCACAGGGGGGCGAGGTGGCCGGCGGGGGCCGCCTCGCGGGGGGGAGGGGCGCCGGGGTTCAGCCCTTCTTGAGGCAGCGGTTGCCCAGCACTTCGGCGATCTGCACGGCGTTCAGCGCGGCGCCCTTGCGCAGGTTGTCGGAAACGCACCAGAACGACAGGCCGTTCTCCACCGTCGAATCCTCGCGAATGCGGCTGATATAGGTGGCGTATTCGCCGACGCATTCCACCGGGGTGATGTAGCCGCCGGCCTCGCGCTTGTCGACGACGAGGATACCGGGCGCCTCGCGCAGGATGTCTTGCGCTTCCTGCCAATCCAGCGGCTCCTCGAACTCGACATTGACGGCCTCGGAATGGCCGACGAAAACCGGCACGCGCACGCAGGTTGCGGTCAGCTTGATCGACTTGTCGAGGATCTTCTTGGTCTCGGCCACCATCTTCCATTCTTCCTTGGTGGAGCCGTCGTCGAGGAAGACGTCGATATGCGGGATCACGTTGAAGGCGATCTGCTTGGGATAGACTTTCGGCGCAACCTCCTGCCCGGGGACGAAGACGCCTTTGGTCTGGTTCCACAACTCGTCCATCGCCTCCTTGCCGGTGCCGGAGACCGACTGGTAGGTGGCGACGACGACACGCTTGATCTTCGCACGGTCATGCAAGGGCTTCAGTGCGACCACCAGTTGCGCGGTAGAGCAGTTGGGGTTGGCGATGATGTTTTTCCTGCTGTAGCCCATGATGGCATCGGCGTTCACTTCCGGCACGATCAGCGGAACCTCCGGGTCGTAGCGGTAGAGCGAGGAGTTGTCGATCACCACACAACCCTGACCGGCGGCCTTCGGCGCATAGACCTTGGTCGCGTCCGAGCCGATGGCGAAGAAGGCGATATCCCAGCCGGTGAAATCGAAATCGGCAAGGTCTTTGGTCTTGAGCGTCTTGTCCCCGAAGCTGACCTCGGTGCCTAGCGAGTTGCGCGACGCGAGTGCCACGATCTCGTCCACCGGGAACTCGCGTTCCGCGAGGATGTTCAGCATTTCCTTGCCCACGTTGCCCGTGGCGCCGACTACGGCGACTTTGTAGCCCATCGGGGTCCTCCAAGTGTCAGAAGCGACGAAGCCCATTATCCCAATCCCCCGGCGAGGGAAAGCGCGATCATCGCCGGTGTATGATGCGTGGGTCGCGCTTTGTCAGATCGGCCACGAACTCGGCCTCGCCCTCGAAATTATGCCCTACATCCGCTGCCGTGCGGGGGCCGGACAGCGAGAGCGAGGCGAAGAAGTCAAAGCCGTAAAGCCGCAATTCGGCCAAGGGCGAATCCGCCAGCAGGTCGATGAGCATGATACCCGTGGTCGGGCCGGTCCCCAATTTTGCCCGCAGCGCGGCATGGCGGGCCAGGGGGTGGCGATAGAAGTCGGGCTGCGACACCACCCGCCACGAGATCCGTTGCAGGCGCGGTGACATCCACAACAGGCGAGGGTGCCCCAGAAACCGGTGCCGCGCGGCTGGCATACGGACGGCCAGCCCCAGCCAGTCGGTACGGCTGCCATGCGACCGCACCGACGGAATCGGCGCAGCATTGATGCGGATGACCAGATCCGCCGCGTCGATCTCGGTTCCGTATTCACCCTCCGCCAGTGCCCGCGCATTGCCGATCAGCGCTATGCGCCTGCCCGTCAGCGGGGTCAGCAATTCCTCTACCGAGATGGAGGCCGCCTGAAAGGCCGCGTCGTTGCGGCTGTATTTGGCGATCAGGAAGCTTGGTAGGTTCATTGTTCACCTCTCGTGATGATGCGTGCCTCCGCCAGTCTGGCGGCGAAGGCGGCGCGGTCCCATTCGACCGGTTGGCCTTTCGTGAAGGTGAAGCGGGGGTAATAGGTGCGGTCGAGCCAGGTGATGAAGGCGGCGCGCAGCGCCGGATCGAAGTCGAGGCGATCAGGGGCGGCAAAGAAGGCGTCGAGCGTGACCTGCCTTTCGGCGTGGTGGACGAGGCCGGGCAGGTTGAAGAAGGCCCGACCCAGAGTCACCACCGGCTTGTCGTGGAAAAAGGCTTGCAGGCCCATCGAGGAATTGAGTGTCACCACCCCCCGGCTGGCGGCCACTTGCGCGAAGCTGTCGGTCGCGTTGTCCAGCACGGCTCGGCCGGAGGCGAGGAGCGGCGCGAGCAGGGGCGCGAGCGGGGTTTTCGCCGAAGGATGCTCCTTCAGCCGCAGGTGCCAGCCTTCGGGCAGCCGCTGCACCGCTTTTCCGAGGGCGGCGAGAAAGCCCGCCATTCCGCCGCACCAGCCGGCGAAGAGCATGACCTGGCTGTCATCCGGCACCTGCAGCGGACAGAAGAGGAAAGGTGCTTCGGGCAGGGGGCCGCCGCCTTGCCCCACATCGGTGCGGCGCGAGACGCGGGCGGTCAGGCCCCGTCCCATCGCGCGCCAGCCGGAGCCGTCGGTGGGCTGAGCGCGGAAGAAGGCCGGATCCTGCGGGACGGAGCTTTCGGCATTCACGCCCTCCGGGTCGAGGGTGACGCGATCGGGCAGTGGTGCGAGCTCGGCGTAAAGACAGGGCGCCCCGGCATCGCGGGCAGCCCGCATGAAGGCCATGCGCGAGCCGGTGAGGCCGTTCCACGCCACCGCGACATGATCGGGGTGGCGGGTGAAATGGGCGCGCGCCCAGTTGTATTGGCCCCGGATGAGTTGGCGCTTCAGCCAGCGGACCAGCTTGGTACGGGGCCGGCGCTTGGCACGGGCGAGCGCCTCGGTGGTGCGGACCTCGGTTTCAGGCCAGTCGCGGAAGCTGAGCGGGATGACGGGCAGGCGGCGCGCAGCTCCCTCTGCCTCCGCCAGGGCGGCGAAGACCGCTTCCTTGCGGGCGTCGTATTCGGCGGGAAAGACGATCATTGCTGCGCGGGTCGGTGGCTGTCTTTGTCGAGGATATTTGCTCCGGGGCGAAAGGGGAAGTCAGTCCGTCCGATCCTCGGAGAGCAGGTAGAGCGCGCATCCTGCCAGCATGGCGAGGCCGAAGCCGAGGAACAGCGCGGCATAGGGTGCGCTGGGTGGATCGGGCGGGATGGCGGCATGGATGCGGCCGGTCACCACCTGCGCAAGCCCCGCCGAGCCGATGCTGGCGAGGTTGAGCAACGTTACCCCGCGCCCGATCAGATGCGGTGGCAGGAAAGCCCGGCAATGGGCCATGATCATCGGGTAGGTGCAGCCGAAGAGGCCGATGAGCGCGATAAGCGCAAGGCTGGTCCGGCTGCTGGCCGCTGGCATCGCCCAGAGGCCGAAGAAGCAGAGCGCGCAGAGCAGGTTGCCGGTCAGGATCACCCATTTGCGGCTATGAAACACCCGGTCGAGCGGGCCATAGGCGAAGTTCCCCGCCACCATGGCGAGGCCCATGACCAGCGTGACCTGGCCGATCCTGGCGGTATCGGCGGCGAAGACATCGGCGTAATAGGGGCCGATCCACAATCCGCGCATGGCGGCGGCTGGCATATAGGCCACCGTCATCATGGCATAGACTGGCCAGACCCCGCGTGAGGTCAGGATGGTGCGGAGCGAGCCGCCGCCGGGTTGCGGCGGGACGCGGGCGGGATCGCGCACCGCCACCGCGATCAGCCCGGCGACTACCAGTGTCAGCCCGGTCAGCGCCCAGAGCGTGTTGCGCCAGCCGAAGGCTTCCACCGCCCAGGCGAGCGGCAACGAGGCGCCGATATTGCCGATATTGCCCACCCCGACCGACATGCCGGCCAGCGTGCCGAAGACCGCGGGCGGGAAGCTGCGGGCGAAGATATAGTAGCTCGCCATCAGCACCGGAGCGCAGCCGATGCCGATCAGCGCCATGGCGATCTGGATATGGAGCGGTGTGGTCGCCGTGGCGAAGATCGCTGCCCCCAACCCGCCGCCGACGCTCAAGGCTACCGTCGCCGTCCATCGCGGTCCGATCCGGTCGAGCGCGATGCCGACCGGGATCTGCGTCGCGGCGAAGGCCAGGAACCACAGGCCGGAGGCTGCCGCCAGATCCTCGGGCGTGGCACCGAGATCGGCCTTCAGCACCGGCACCAGCACCGCGAGGAAGGCGCGGTAGAACTGGCTGAGCAGGTAGGAGCCGATGAGGCAGGCGATGCCGAACCGCATCAGGCGACCTTCGCTGCCCAGGGCGCCTCACGGATCGGCAGGTGGACGAGGGCGGAGAAGGCGCCGACACCGACGCCGATCCACCAGACCATCGTGTAGTTGCCGGTCAGGTCATAGGTCTTGCCGCCAAGCCACACACCCAGGAAGCCGCCGATCTGATGGCTGAGGAAGACGAAGCCGTAAAGCGTGCCCATATAGCGCAGCCCGTAGATATGCGCGACGAGGCCCGAGGTCAGCGGCACCGTGGCCAGCCATAGTGCACCCATGACCGCCGAGAACAGCAGAACCGAGGTGGGCGTCATCGGCAGCATGATGAAAAGCGCCGCCGCCGCTGTGCGGGCCGTATAGATGCCGACCAGCAGGTATTTCTTGGTGTGCTTCTTTCCCAGTATCCCGGCGGTGATGGTGCCCACGATATTGGTCAGCCCGATCACCGCGATGGAAGCGGCGCCAAGCGCCGAGGTGGTGGTGATGCCGATGGCGGCAAGCATCCCGTTCGGGTCGATCGGGCCGCACATCTCGGTCACGAAGGCGGGGAAATGCGCGGTGATGAAGGCAAGCTGATAGCCGCAGGAGAAGAAGCCGAGGAAGATCAGGATATAGGACGGATCGGTGAAAGCGCGTTTCAGTACATGGCCGAGGCTTTCCTCCAGCTCTGCCCGGGTTGCCAGTTGCGGCGAGCGCAGGAAGGGTAGCGCCAGCAAGGTGCACAGGATCAGACCCGAGAAGATCATGAACACGCCCTGCCAGGCAAAGCTCTGCAGCAGGATCTCGGCCAGTGGCGCGCCAATCACCTGCCCGGCCGATCCGGCTGCGGTGGCGATGCCGAGCGCCAGCGAGCGGTTCTCTGGCGAGGCGGCACGGCCGACCACGGCCAGCACCACGCCGAAACCGGTGCCGGCGATGCCGAAGCCCACCACGATCTCCAGAAGCTGCATCGCCGCCGGGGTGGTGGCGTGAGCGGTGAGAAACAGCCCTGCCGAATAGAGAAGCGCGCCCGCCACGATGGCGCGGCGATCACCGAAACGTTCCGCCACGGCGCCGAACAACGGCTGGCCGATCCCCCAGGCGAGGTTCTGGATTGCGATGGCCAACGAGAATTCGGCACGTGGCCAGCCGAACTCCTCGGCGATAGGAAGCTGGAACATGCCGAAACTGGCCCGGAGCGCGAAATTCAGCAGCAGTATCGCACATCCCGCGATCAGGACGGGCGTAAACAGGGGGGCTTTGGTCATGGTATGCTCCGGTTGCCTGGCGGCGCAAGGTGCGGCGGGTGCCCGGCAGGGTCAATTTGTTTATTGTGATCCACTCAATGATGGAATGTGATGATCGCCCTCTTCGAGGTGATATCCAGGATTGCCTCCGGCAGTCATGAGTTCTGCCCGGGCGCCGTGCAGAGCCTTTTCCCGCCCGCGACAGCCGTGTGAGCCGCCCGACCGTCTTTCGGGCGCGTCATCGCAGCGCTGCGGCGATCCGGGCAATTCCTTCAGGGATCAGCCCTGCCGGGATCGAGGAATAGGCGAGGCGAAGGAAGGGCGCGCCCCGCTCTGGCTGCGCGAAGAAGGGGGCGCCGGGTTCGACCAGTACATCGCGGGCGCGCAGTCCGAGCGCAAGGCCCGTGCTGTCGGCGCCGGACGGCAATTCCAGCCAGAAGCTCGACCCGCCGGTGGCGCCGGGGGCTGCGATCCGCAGCCCTTCGGTCGCCAGCGCCTGCTCCATGACACGTCGACGCTCGGCATAGACACGGCGCATCCGGTTCATCTGCGCATCGTAATGACCCAGCGACAGGAAGTGCATCAGCGTGCGTTGCAGCATCCCCGGCGGATGGCGCAGGACCCGTGCCCGCAAAGCCCGCGCTTCGGCGATCACTGCGGAATCGGCCACCATGAAGCCGAGCCGCAGCCCGGGAAATACCGACTTGGAGAAGGAGCCGACATGGATCACCGCGCCGGCATCATCCATCGCCTTCAGCGCGGGAGAGGCCGCTCCGGCAAAGGACATCTCGAATTCGTAGTCATCCTCGATCACCGCGAAGCCCTGCGCGGAGGCACGGTCCAGAAGTGCGCGGCGCCGGTCCAGCGGCATGGTGGAGTTGGTGGGGCATTGATGGCTGGCCGTGGTGAACACGGCGGCAACCCCCGGCGGCACCTCCCGCGGTGGCAGGCCCTGCGCATCGACCGGCAGGGCCGCGATCCCGGCGCGCAGCTGCGACAGGATCTCGCGCAGGCCGGGATAGCAGGGGTCTTCGATCACGCAGCGCCGACCCTCGCCCAGAAGGATCTCGGCCGCCAGCCACAGCCCGTTCTGCGCGCCCAGCGTCAGCAGCACCTCACCGGGCCGGGCGCGGATGCCGCGGCGGGGCAGGATGTGACGGATGATGTAGTCGACCAGTTCCGGATCGTCCTCGTCATAGAGATCGGCGGTGAGCGGGATGAATTCCCGCCGCCCCAGCGCGCGGACGGCACAGTCGCGCCAGGCCGCATGGTCGACCAGTTCCGGGTCGGCCTGACCATAGACGAAGGGAAAGCGGAAGCGCCGCCAGTCCGGCACCCGGTCGGTGCGACCGGTTCGGGCGAAGCTGCCGTCGAGATGGCACGCCCAGTCGAAGCGCGCGGTTTCCGGCGACAGGGCAGGTGCCGCCAGCCGTGCCTCGATCCGCTCGGCGATGAAATGTCCGGAGCGCGCCCGGCTGGTCAGACATTCAGCCGAAACCAGTTCCGCGAAGGCGAGCGCCACCGTCACCCGCGCGACATTGAGGTGCCGCGCCAACGCGCGGCCGGAAGGCAGCCGATCACCGGGGCGGAAGCGCCCCTCGGTCACACCGGCGATGATCTGCCGGCGCAACTGCACCTGAAGCGGCACTACCGAGGCGCGGTCGATGAAGAAGGCTTCGGCGGGAATCGCCATTTTTGTTTCCCCGACTGCATCTGACGATAGCAGCCCGAAGCCGGCGCCGGGCGCAAGCCCGGCGCGCAGCTAGGGTCAGGCGAAGACCCGGGTCAGCGCGCCGTCGATTGCGTCGGTGATGCGGTCGATGTCATCGGCGGTGACGATCAGCGCCGGAGACAGGCAGAGCGTGTTGTTCAGCCCCGGCACCGAACGGTTGGTCGCCCCGATGATGACGCCCTGCGCAAGGCAATCCGCTACCACGGCCTGCACGCGCTTCTCGTCCATCGGCTCTTTGGTGGCGCGGTCGGTCACCAGTTCGGCGCCGAGGAACAGGCCCTTGCCGCGCACGTCCCCCACCACCTTGTGCCTTTCCATCAGCCCGCGCAGATTGTTCAGGCAGTGCTCGCCCATCCGGGTGGTGTTTTCCAGCAGCCCCTCATCCTCGATGATGCGCATGTTCTCCAGCGCCGCCACCGGGCCGGAGGTGCAGCCGCCGAAGGTCGAGATATCGCGGAAATAGCTCATCGTATCGGCGGGATCGTCCTTGAACATCTCGAATACCCGCTCCGATGTCACGGTGCAGGAGATCGCGGCATAGCCAGAGGCAACCCCTTTCGCCATGGTGACGAAATCGGGCTCGACCCCGTAGTGCTGATAGCCGAACCAGGTGCCGGTACGGCCCAGCCCGCAGACCACCTCATCGATATGCAGCAGGATATCGTATTTCCGGCAGATTTCCATGACGCGCGGCCAGTAGCCTTCCGGCGGCACGATCACGCCGCCGCCCGCCGTCACCGGCTCCAGCACCAGGCAGCCGATGGTATCGGGGCCTTCGCGCAGGATCACCTCTTCGATGGCGTCCGCCGCGCGTTCGCCGTAATTCTCCACATCCCATTGCTTGCGGTATTCAAGGCAATGCGGAACCATCACGAAACCGTCGGGATAGGGTCCGTATTGCTCGGCCCGTTGCGTCTGGCCCGAGGTCGCCAAGGCGCCGATGGTGGTGCCGTGGTAGTCTCGCTCACGATAAAGGATCTTCCACTTCTTGCCCTTGTGGTGGCGATGCGCGATCTGGCGAACCATCTTGTAGACCTTCTCGTTCGCCTCCGACCCCGAGTTGGAATAATAGACGCGGGTCAGCCCCGGCATCTTGGTGATCAGCTTTTCGGCGAAGAGCGCGCCCGGCACGGTGCCCGCAGCGCCCGCGTAATAGTTCAGCTTCACCAGCTGGTCGCGGATCGCATTGGCGATGCTTTCGCGGCCATAGCCCACATTCACCGTCCAGACGGCGCCCGACACCGCGTCGATATATTCCTTGCCCTTGGCATCCCAGAGCCGGAGCCCCTTGCCTTCGACAAAGACGCGCGGATCCACCGTCTCATATTGCTTGTGCTGGCTCAGATGGTGCCAGACATGAGCACGGTCGGCTTCGACCACATGGCTCAGGTCGTTGAGGTTCAGGGCGAGGGTCATCGGCAACTCCGGGGCAAGGTGGATGAAGGCAGGGCCTATGATATCGAATGCCGCCGATCCCGCCAGAGGGGTAGAGCCAGATTTGGATGCAAGATGGGGCCAGTTCACATCGCTGAGGCGTGCTGAGCCGGCCGGCCGGGCACAAACCCTTCCAGATCGCCCATTCATCGCGGCCGCGCGGGTCGGAGCGGATCGGCATTCAAGCCCCTCCGGTCGGTCATGAACATTTCATGGAACACCCATGTATCACTTCTACCCAAGTGCGGTGCGAGCCTGCGCCACGCCCGGGGCAAGGCGCGCAGCGCGTCGCCAGACAGCGCCCAACCACCCCCCCGGGGGGCGCTTTGGGAACGTTGGCGCAGGGATCGGAGTTAGGCGGGTTTGCACCATGAAACGGTGACCACAATCGTATCAAGCACTCGCCCGCGGTCGGGCTCTGCCCTCTGTTACGCCGTGTGGCGGGATTGGGAGACCACGGGCTTCACCGGGAAGCCATATGCGCAACGATGACCCGTTCCTGGCCAGATCTCGGCACATCACACGACCGATAGCAGTCGGTAGCGGAACACAGCAGCCGGATTGGTAATCGAGCGGGGTTTTCAGCCAGCTCATTCCCCTGCCAGAAGCGCCAGCAGATGATCGCGCAGGACGATGGCGTGATTGCGCTCGCGGTCGCGGGCGGCGGTCAGCAGCGTGACCGGCCCGCGCCGGCACAGCGCGAGGCAGTCCGCCATCGCCTCCGGCCTCGCGGCGAGCTCGTCGAGATAGCGCTGCCGGAACTCCTCCCACTGCGAGGGATCGGCGTGGAACCACTTCCGCAGTGCGGTCGACGGGGTGAGGTCCCTGGGCCAGCCCTCCAGCGGTAGTTCCGCCTTCGTCACCCCACGCGGCCAGAGCCGGTCGACCAGCAGGCACGCGCCGATCCAGGTTCCGGGCGGATCATAGACTCTGGCGATCAAGATCGGGAGGGACATGGACTTTTCTCCCTCATGCTCCCTATCGGACGGATCCGTCAAGGCGTCATCACCATCAGGATGAGGCCATCGCCCATAGCCAGACGATCCGGGCCAGCGCGCCGACCGCAAGCGTGAGCGTCGCACATGCCTGGATGAAGAAGCCGGGAAAGCGGCTGCGTGGTGCGCGCAGATAGCCGATGAAATAGATCACGCGTCCGGCAATCCATAGGACGCCGAGGGCTGCTGCCCAAGGGGCACTCCAGTAAATCCCGAACAGCCACAGCGACGGCAGGAAAATCGGCAGCCATTCCAGCGTGTTTGAATGAGCGCGAACGGCGCGTTCCAGAAGCGGATCGCCGGCCATCGCCGGCGCCAGTATTCCGGTCCTGGAATGAGTGCGGGCCACCACCAGCGCCATGCCGAACAGCATGAGACAGCAAAGCAGCGTCACCACCGCCAGCGGATAATAGGTTGCCATGAGATTTCCCTTCATATCGGCGTGAGGGCGTCGTTCTGTGCAGCCGTCACTACAGGACGGATCGGCATTTGTCCAAGGCACATGCAGCCTCGGAGAAACCCGTGGTCCCTGATCCTGGCCAGGTCGCGCGGCGTTTCGTGCCTTGTTCCGGGGAAGGGCGCATACGTGCCTGGGCGAGAGGCGTTGATATATTCAGGGCTGCCCCGGGTGCTCCTGAATGCCGATCATATCCAGGCGGTGGTGCAGACCATCACGCCTCATTCTTCATTACCCAGTCGAACAGCGCGGGAAACAGCCGGCCGGCCCGACCCATAGTGGCCGGCGCCGCGCAAAGCGCGTTCAGCACGGCTTCCTGCGTGGCTTCAGCGGCGGCGCGGAACGGCAGGTCGATCCTGGCGTCGTCCAGCCGGCGCTGCGGGGTGAAAGCCTCAGCCGGATCATGCGCCACCGGATCAGCGGTGGTGAAGGCCAGCGCGAGGTCGCCTGACCCATGCCCCCAGAAGGTGCCGAGCCGCGCCAGCCCCGCTCCGGCCCGCCGCACGACCCGCTGCAACTGCCGGTCACCCAGCGGCAGGTCGGTCGCAAGGATCACGATGACCGATCCCCGCTCGGTCAGCGCGGGTCCGCGCGGATCGGGGCGGCGCCCGTCAGGCAGGATCAGATCGCCGCGCGCCCCGAAATTCGCCAGCACCAGCGCGCCCAGCGTGAAGGTCCGCCCGTCGATCCTCATCAGGCGCGAGGCGCTGCCGATTCCAGCCTTGAACCCGAAGGCGGTCATGCCGGTCCCGGCCCCGATAGCGCCCTGCTCAACCGGGCCGGAGCTGGCAGCATCAAGCGCGGTCAGCGCGTCGCCGGGGGTGACGGCCAGCGCCTGAATGTCGTTGATCATCCCGTCATTGCATTCGCAGACCACGGGGTTCACCGTTGAAGTCTCGCGTCCGATGGCGGGATTTGCCGTGATGGCGTTGCGGATCAGCGCTTCGATACAGGCGGCGACGCCGAAGGTGTTGGTCAGCAGGATCGGGGTTTCCAGCGTGCCGAGTTCGGCCACCTGCATCAGCCCCGCCGATTTGCCGAAGCCGTTGATGACCTCGACCGCCGCGCGCGGCTTGAGGCGGAACGGATCTGCGGCATGCGGCCGGATCGCCGTCACCCCGGTTGCAAGCCCGCCACCCTGCAAGGTGCGATGCCCGACGGCCACTCCGGCGACATCGGTGATGGCATTCCACCGCCCGGCGGGAAGCCCGCCGGTCATCAACCCCAGATCACGTGCGCTTGGCATTCCATTCTTCCTTTTTCACCTGCCTCTGCCGCCGCGACGCAGGCGACCCGCCGACCCTGACAAGGTTTCTTCCTGGATCAAGGTATAGTCCAGCCCTTCGACCGGACGGAACGGCGGCCAGCACGGAGCGTGGCATTTCTCCGCGTCGCATCCGGTGCGGCTACGGGTAATTGTTGAAATCACCTTCAATGTTGCACAACGACTCGTGCGGCCGGCTTCGCTTTTGGTCATGATGAACCGGCACCCGTATTCCCGCCCCTTCCAGCGATGACACGAAGCTTTGAAAGGACCGATGATGGATGTGAAGAAAAATGGGGCTGTGTCCTTCTGGTATGCCGATATGGGCGGGGTGCCGGGCTATCGCGCGCCTTTGCCGGGCAATACGGACGTGGATGTCTGCATCATTGGCGCGGGGTTCACCGGGCTCTGGACTGCCTATTACCTGAAACAGGCGCAACCCTCGCTTTCCGTCGCGGTGCTGGAGAAGGAATTCGCGGGCTTCGGTGCCTCGGGCCGCAATGGCGGCTAGTGCACCGGCAGCTTCTCATGGAGCCGCGCCAGATACCTGTCGTCCGGAACAAGGGCCGGTGTGATCGAGATGGAGCGCCAATTACGCGGCACGGTCGACGAGGTGATCCGCGTCTGCGAGGCAGAGGGCATCGACGCCGACATCCTGCGCACCGACAGCGTGACCTTCGCCTGTTCGCCTGCACAGATGCAGCGCTTGCGTGACGAGCATAACGACGACACGGCCTGGCAGGTGCCGCCCGAGCGCAGCCAGCTTGTCGGCGCGGCCGAGGCGGCGGCGCGCATCCGCATCAAGGATGTGCAGGGCGCGCTGGTCACCGCCGGCGTGGCGCGGGTGCAGCCGGCGAAGCTGGTGCGCGGGCTGGCCGCAGCGGTGGAGCGGCTGGGTGTCCGGATCTACGAGCAGACCACCGTTACCGGCATCGCCAGAGGGCACGTGACGACGGACCGCGGCACGGTGACGGCGCATCGCATCGTGCGGGCGACCGAGGGCTTTACCCACGGCATTCCCGGCAATGAACGGGAATGGATCCCGATGAACAGTGCCATCGTGGTAACGGAGCCGGTGCCGGACGCGGTCTGGGACGAAATCGGCTGGAAGGGTTTTGAGCTCTTCGGTGACGCCGCGCACGCCTATTGCTATGCACAACGCACCCGCGGGAACCGCATTGCCATGGGCGGGCGCAGGGTTCCCTACCGCTTCGGCTCGAAGACCGACGTGAACGGCCAGACCCAGGCCGAAACGGTAGAGAAGCTGAAGGACATCCTCTACCGCCTGCTGCCGCAGAGCAGGGGCCTGCAGCTCGACCATGCCTGGTGCGGCGTGCTGGGGGTGCCGCGCGACTGGTGCACCACGGCGGGGATGGATCCGGCCACCGGTATCGGCTGGGCGGGCGGCTATGTCGGCCTTGGCGTCTCCACCGCCAACTTCTCGGGGCGGACGTTGGCCGATCTGGTGCTGGACAGGCGGACCGAACGCACCGATCTGCCCTGGGTCAACCGCAAGCCCCGCAAATGGGAGAGAGAGCCGCTCCGCTGGCTGGGCATCCATGCCATGTATCGGCTCTATCACCTCGCCGATCGGCGCGAGGCCGCCAGCGGCGGGGCCGCCACCTCACGCCTCGCCACCCTTGCCAGCCGCATCACCGGACGTTGATCCGAGAAGCCGCCCATGATCGGCCTTTCTGTCTTCACCGGCCTTGCCGGCACCGACCTCGGCCCGCTTGTCGACAAGTCCACCACTCTCGCTCCCGGTCAGCGGAAGTCACCCGACGGGAGGCGGGATATCGGCGTCCGGGAATGCAGCCCCGGGGCTGTTTTATCGCTGACCGCTCGGCAGCGGCGGAGCGCTGCGGCTGCCTGCAAAGCCGGATTGCGATGACGCATATCGACGGCACGCGCCGCGAACTGGGGCCGGGCGCCGCGATCATCCTGCCGCGCGGCTGGAAGGGCACCTGGGAGATCGTGGAGCATACCAGCAATACGCCCTCCTGAGCGATCCCGCACAGGGCTGAATCCCACCCACCCCCGGCGGGGCGCCGCACTTCCCCCACCCGTCCCCTTTGTTGCCTGGGGTGCTGTCTGCCCGGCGGGTTTATGGGACTAACCTGTTGATATCAACTAAAGTCATTGATTTTCTGGTATTTATGCCGTTTTAGGTGCCTGTGCCTGTGCCTGTGCCTGTGCCTGTGCCTGTGGCAGGGTGGGGATGTCGGAAAGTTGCGTTACTGGAAGGAGAAGGGCGGGCGGTTCTGGGCGCGCATCGCGGTCCCTGCGGTGCTTCAGCCGGTCATCGGCAAGTCCGAACTTATCGAACCCTTGGGCGGGGATCGTCGCGCGGCTGTCAGGAAACACCCTGCCGCCGTCGCCCGCCTGCAAGCGCTGATCGCCGAGGCGGATGCCAGGCTGAACGGTGTCCCGGCTCCGGCGCCCCCGCGCGCGCCGATCACGACCGGAGACTTCGGGCGGGCGGTCTGGCAGCGCCATACCGAAGCACCGGCAGCCGATGACGGCACACGGGAGCGCTATCCCTCGCCCGTCGGGATCGAGACGGCCAGGGCCGAAGCGGTGGAGCGTATCGGGCAGATGAACACCGCCACACCGACGGCGGTTCTTGACGCTTCCCTTGATTATCTGGTGGCGCAAGGTGCGCGCGAACATGACAGCCATGTTCGCACCGCCCGGCTGGCAACCCTGAGACGCGAACTTGCCGCCGGCGAGACGCTGCAAGGTGCGCATGAGGTTGACGCCCAACAACCTTTCCACCGGCCCTGCGGAACGCTCTGTGCTGGCGCAACGCCTGATGCGCACCGAGATCGAGGCGCTACAGCGCACCATGGAACGCGACAGCCTCGCGATTCACGCCGCGCGTTACCACTTTCGCGAAAGAAGCTCCTTCATCGCCGCCATGTCGAGCATCTGCCCGGCCGGCAACTTCTTCAGTTCGGCATTCCCGTCCCCGACCGCCTTCAACCGCCTGGCCTCCGGCACCGTCATGCCGAACCTGGCCTTCCGGTTGTAGAACGTCCCTTCAGACATGCCGTGCTTGCGGCAAAGGCCCGCCCGTTTCGCGCCGGCCTCATGCCCGGCAAGGATGCCCATGATCTGCTCGTCCG
>JAIRJX010000088.1 GCA_031260425.1 Gemmobacter sp. | reverse complement strand
GAAAGGCAACGTGTCGGGAACACGCAGCTTCCATTCCTCGTCGCTCAGCAGGGACAGCATGGCGCGGCCGTTCGAGGTCGCATGAGGCCATGCACGATATCCGGGCGTCGAGGTGATGGCGAGCGGGCTTGAGCCGCGCACCATGCGCAGCACGACAAGCTGAAATCCGTCGAACACCGTCACATAAGCGGTATGGCCGCCGATGGCGCAGACCTCTTCCAGCTCCCTGTTCACCAGATCCAGGAATGTGTGATTCGAACGGCAGATCTGACCAAGCTCGAACAGACGGATACCGGGTGTGTAGAGCCGCGTCATCGGATCGAAATCCAGGATGCCGCTCTCTCTCAACGTCTTCATGACGCGTGATGCCGTGGCCTTCGGACAGTTGGTCCGGCGCGCTACTTCCGCCTGGGACAGTGAGGGCTCTTTCAACGAGAAGCAGCCCAGGATGGAGATGGCGTCTTCAAGGGAACTCATTTTCGACCTTTGCGTGTATATCAATGTCTTATAGTTCCATTATTGGAACTTGATGTCAAATATGAAACTAATGCTGGACTCTGAAAAAAATGCTGCCTACAAATATTTCAGAATAATTCATGCTTAATAAAGTGGCGAACTGACAGACGGTGGAGCAATCCCCTTTCTTTGGGGGAGTGTCTGCCTGTTCCTGTGCGGGCATTCAGAACCCGGGATGAATGAACCTTACGTGCCGTCCATGTGACGGCTTCGACCGGGCTGCGGCATGCCGTCGGCCATCGTAACGGGGAGCGTGCGAATGCAAGAAACTGCGAAGAATTTCCGGGCCGGCGTCGATATCGGCGGCACCTTCACCGATTTCATCCTTTTCGACGAAAAAGCGGCCTCCATCCGGCTGCACAAGTGCTTGACGACGCCACAAGACCCGTCGTTGGGCGCGCTGGGTGGTCTGGCCGAAATCGTCGCAGCGGCGGAAATTTCCGTCGCCGACCTGTCGGAGATCGTTCACGGCACCACCCTGGTCACCAACGCGGTCATCGAGCGCAAGGGGGCGCCGGTCGGGCTCATCACCACCGAAGGCTTTCGTGACGTTCTCGAAATCGGCACCGAACAGCGCTATGACATCTACGATCTTTTCCTGACCTTCCCCGATCCGCTGGTCAGCCGCTCGCGCCGTATCGAAATTTCCGAGCGTATCGGCGCCGATGGTGGCGTGATCAAGCCGCTTGACGAAGTTTCGGTGTTGCGCGCCGTCAGGAAGCTTGTCGCCGATCGTGTGGAGGCGATCGCCGTCTGCCTGATGCACTCCTACCGCAACCCGACCCATGAGAGGCGGGTCCGTGAGATCATCAGACAGCACTATCCGGATATGTCGGTGTCGATTTCCTCGGAAGTCGTCGCGGAAATTTCAGAATATCCGCGTTTCGTCACCACTTGCGCCAACGCCTATGTGCAACCGCTGATGGACCGTTACCTGCTTCGTTTCGAGCAGGAACTGAAGGCTCGCGGTTTCACCGGCGCCTTCCGCCTGATGCATTCAGCCGGTGGCCTGGTTTCCGTCGACGAAGCCCGCGAATTCCCGATCCGGCTGCTGGAATCCGGTCCGGCCGGCGGGGCCCTGGCGACGGCATGGTTCGGCAAGGTGGCCGGCCAGGAAAACGTCATCGCGTTCGATATGGGCGGCACGACGGCGAAGGCCTGCATGATCGAAAACGGCATGGCGCATATCGCCTCGTATCTGGAGGCTGGCCGCGTGCGCCGCTTCAAGAACGGTTCCGGCCTGCCGATCAAGGCGCCGGTCGTCGACATGATCGAAATCGGCGCCGGTGGCGGCTCGATCGCCGCAATTGATGAGGTCGGCCTGTTGCAGGTCGGTCCGCATTCGGCCGGTGCGTCTCCGGGACCGGCCTGCTATGGCGCGGGCGGGACAAAGCCCACAGTGACGGATGCGAGCATCGCACTTGGCTATTACGACCCGGCCTTCTTCCTTGGTGGCCGCATGGTGCTTGATCTTGACGCGGCCGAAAAGGCGCTGAAAACGATTGCCGAGCCGCTCCATATTTCCGCCGTCGAGGCTGCCTGGGGCATTCATCAGGTGGTTGGCGAGAACATGGCAAGCGCCACCCGCATCCACCTTGTCGAAAAGGGCAAGGACCCGCGTGGCTATTCGATGATCGGTTTTGGCGGGGCCGGCCCGGCTTTCGCCGCGCGCGTTGCCCGCATTCTCGGCGTGTCGGAGGTCATTATCCCGCAGGCGAGCGGCGCTGCTTCTGCTTTCGGCTTTCTTACGGCACCGCTTTCCTTCGATCTTGTCCGTTCGCGCCCGATGGGCCTGTCGCCGGATCTGGATACGGTGTCGCTGAACGCGGCCTTCGGCGAGCTTGCCGAAGAGGGCAGGGCCAAGCTCATCGCTGCCGGTGCCAAGGCCGAAGACATCGTCTTTGAACGTGCCGCCGATATGCGCCTGATCGGCCAATTGCACGAGATCAACGTGCCGATCCCGGCCGGCGAACTGGATGCCAGCGCCTATGCGATCATCCGCAAGGCGTTCGAGGAGGTCTATGCAGCCCGCTACACCCGCGTTCCGACGGAAGCCGAACTGGAAATCCTTTCCTTCCGCGTGCGCGCCAGCGGGGCGACGCCGCAGCTTTCCATCAGACAGGCCGATATCGCCGCTTCCGGCGCGACCGCCTTCAAGGGAAGCCGCAAGTGCTACTTCGGCGAGGGTTTCGTCGACGCCGGCATCTATGACCGCTACAAGCTGATGCCGGGCATGACGGTCGAGGGTCCCGCGATCATCGAGGAGCGTGAAGCGACCACGATCGTGCCACCCGGCGATGTGCTGACCGTCGATGCTGCGGGCAGCCTGCGCATCAGGATCGCCACTGCCGGCAAGGGCATCGCACTCGTCACGCCGGAGATGACCAGGGCGGAGGCGGTCGAGAAGATCGAATCCGATCCGATCGCGCTGGAAATCATGTGGAGCCGTCTCGTCACCG
>JAIRJX010000325.1 GCA_031260425.1 Gemmobacter sp. | reverse complement strand
CAGACCATCGAGCAGATCAACCCCGTTGAATCCGGCAAGCCCAAGTCTTCCTGGCACGTCCAAGCCGTTCTCCAGGCACCAGAGCAGCCCACCTGCCCCGATCATATCATTGGAACAATAGAGGAAATCGAGGTCCGGCGTCCTGCTCAGGATCACTTCGGTCATCTCGCGCCCCTTCAGCAGGGTCGAGCCACCGCTGTAATATTCCTCATCGACCAGATCGAGCCCTGCTCCCGCCAGCCCCTCGCGGAAACCTTCCAGCCGTTTGCGCGCCCGATGGTCCTGCGGCATCTTGGTGCCAAGAAACCCGATCCGGCGGTAACCCGCCGCCACGATCGCCTCGGCCATCTGCAGCCCGGCCCTGCGATGCGAGATGCCGACGGCATTATCTACCGGCCTGCCGTCGACATCCATGATCTCGACGATCGGAATCCCGGCGCTTTCCATCATCGTCCGCGACGCCTCGCCATGTTCCAGCCCCGCGATGATGAGTCCGGAGGGGCGCCAGCTCAGCATCTCGTAAAGCACGGCCTCCTCGCGATCGGGTGAGTAATTGGTGATGCCGACCACGGGTTGCAGCCCGGTATCCTCCAGCGTCTCGGAAATACCGGTCATCACCTCGGGAAAAACCATGTTCGACATCGAGGGAATGATGACCCCCACCAGGTTCACCCGTTGCGAGGCCAGCGCCCCCGCGATCCTGTTCGGCACATAGCCAAGCTGACGCGTCGCCAGCAGCACTTTCTCCCGCGTGGTCTCCGACACGTCGCCCCGGTTGCGCAGCACCCGGCTCACCGTCATCTCGCTCACCCCCGAGGCTTCGGAGACATCACGCAACGTCAAGGTGCGGCGGGGATCGGAAACCGGCGGTCTGGACACGGGGACAATGACCTTCGCATGAAATCGGAGTGCTTCCTAGTTAGCGTCAAAGGAGGCCCTTGTCCAAGATCAGATCATCCGGCACCGCTTCACCGGCCCGCGCGCCCCGTCGCCAGCAGGCCCTCGGCTGGCGCATGGACGAGAAAAGGCGACAAAAGATCGGATTTCACCGCCCCTTTTTTCCGTCTTCCGATATGGAACGGGTTGCATGGCGCATCATTTCCCTACATGAACAAACAGCCCGGCCCCGTGGCTCAACTGGATAGAGCAGCCCCCTCCTAAGGGGCAGGTTACAGGTTCGAGTCCTGTCGGGGTCGCCAAAAAATCACTTTAAAATCAATATCTTTCCTCTTCGACATTGAGGCGTGGAGTGCACAAGATGCGGAAAATCACGCGAACAAACCCGAACAAACGGAAACGATTCGTACAAATCCCGCACATGACGCTCATTAATCGTTCTTGCTTGCATCTTCCTGCTCCGCCGCACTCAACGCAGCATCCGCCTGCGTCTCGCCATGCTCCCTCGCAGCGCCGCGCGCTGAGCGGCCGAAAGATACGGCGCCCGCAACCGCGTAATGCGGACATCAACCTCGGATGTATCAAGGAACAAGAGCGGGGACTGGTTTCGGATGCCATCGCACCCGGCCCGTCGCCGCCCCCTGAAGACACCGCGGCAAGACCACGCCGGAACTGGGCATCTTCGATCTCGTCAGGCTGGGCGTGGATCTCGGTAATCACGGGCCAGTGTCGCGCCGCCCTCCTCCGATGAGAACGGCGACGATGACCGGCAGCGGCACACCTGCCACCATAGGCGCGAACAATCCGGAGCGGCTCCTCTCCGCGCGCTGAACGCCCGCGATCCGGGGGAGTGACCCGGAGGCGATGGGTGATATCGTCATTGCTCCTGCACCTGCCTTTTCAGATGACGTTTCCATCACTCGGCCTTATAGGACAGCGCAGCTTGACCCTGCAAAATGCTCCCCTTACCACGTCAACAGGGAATTGCAGTTCCGCTTGGAGCGCGCGGCACTAGAGACACTCGACAGCTACCCCATGGCCAAAGAGGGGCGGTATGTCAGGTCTGCGGCGCAACGTGCATTCCATCGGCGCCTTGGTGACCTTCGAGGTCGCGGCGCGGCGGGGCAGTTTCTCCCTCGCGGCTGCAGAGCTTGGGGTCACTCAGCCAGCGGTCAGCCGCCAGATCAGGCTGCTTGAAGCCGATCTGAACATGCCGCTATTTACCCGAGCCCATCGCCGCGTCCTGCTGACCCCGGCGGGCGAAGCCCTGTTCGCGGCAGTCTCGGCCGGGTTCGGACGCATCAATGAAACGGTCGAGACCATCCGCCAGCCCGTTCTGCCGGGAACGGTAGCCGTTGGTTCCTCCCTGGCTTTCTCTCATTTCTGGTTGATGCCCCGCCTGTCGGATTTCCGGGCGGCCCATCCCGGAATCCGGCTGCGGCTGATTGCGGACGATACGTTTTCGGATATGCGCCAAGACCGACTCGATGTTGCGATCCGCTATGGCCTGCCGCCCTTCGCGGGCGCCGAAAGCGTGGCGACGTTCCCCGATACGGTCTTTCCCGGCTGCAGTCCGAGCCTGCGGGATCGCCTGGGGCTAGATGGCAGCATGGCGAAACTGGCCGAAGCGCCCCTGCTCGTCTCGGATTTCCTCGATCCGACCTGGATGTCCTGGAAGCAGTGGGCGCGCCATGCCGATGCGGGCCCCGCTCTCATCCGTGCCGCGGAGCTCAGCGGCCTGCATTTCAACCATTATTCCGACACCATCCAGGCCGCCCTCGCGGGGGAGGGCGTCGTTCTGTGCCGGGCCAGCCTGCTTGCCGAGAATCTCGCCGAAGGAAAGCTGGTGCGAGCCTGTGATCACACTGTGGTGCCAGAGCATCGGTTTCACTTGCTTGTCCGGTCCGACCAGCCACTTTCTCCCGGTGCGGCGGCGGTCGCATCATGGTTGTCGGGCCTGTTCTCGGAAATCAATCCATAAGCTGAAGTGATGAAAACCGGACTGCGATCTGTGGATCACAAGTTCCACCCGACCAGCTACCAACAAGATAAAATCCCGTTTCCAAGGTAGCGCCGATGACCGATGCAGTTCTGGAAACCGAAAACACCGGATCGGCCCGCAAAGGGCGCGGCGGCGGGCGCAACGCGAAACATGCGGAACGCAGCGGCCCGCGCGCCGGTATTCGCGCACCCTATATCGTGCGGGGCATCCCGACCTATGACATCATGTCGGAAGAGAGCCTGCTGAAGATCGAAACCAGCGCCGACCGCATCCTTGCCGAGACCGGCCTCGAATTCCGTGACGACCCCGAGGCACTGGACCTGTGGAAGCGCGCCGGGGCCAGGGTCGCCGGCACGCTGGCGAAGTTCAAACCCGGCATGTTGCGCGAACTGATCGCCACCGTGTTGCGCGGCGTCAGTGTAGGGGGGCGCCAGCTTTGTCGGAACGTCAGACCTTGAGGGCCGAAGCGGCAAGGCTTTGAAAACGCCAGAGAAACATGTGACTTGAGCCTGAAATCCTCTGGTGGCGCGATGAAATCGGGCGGGTGAAAATGTCGATTGGCGGAGCTTTCAGCCAGCATGAAATCGACATTGCCTAGCAGAAACCGCGCATCAGGCAGCATTCAGCCAACATCCTGTCAGGAAACGGAAAATCCGGCGGATGAGCGCGCGAAATGGGTGCAATCCTGACGGATCGGGGGACCGGCGTTGTCGCTGAGGTGGGA
>JAIRJX010000241.1 GCA_031260425.1 Gemmobacter sp. | reverse complement strand
GGCCGAAGCTCCGCGCCTCCTCCGGCGTCGCCGCCTCGATCACGAAGCTGATCACGCCATCCTCGACCCGCAGTGCCCGGATCGCATCACGCGCGACCAGATCGCCGCCCTCCGGCAGCGGAACCTCCGCAAGCGCCGCCAGAACCTGTTCCCGTGTGACCGCCATTGCATCCTCCCTGACCCGTGCAAACCTTGTTCAGCCGAAGGAAAAGGGCAAGCCCCCTTCGCGGATTGCCCTTTAGCCGGCTTGCCCGAAAACCGGCGGACCCCTTAAATGATCTGAAAATTTCCGCGACATCAGCCATGCGACACCCGCATAGCTGCAATGCAGCATTCCAGTGTTGTGCAATCGCAGCATCCCCCCCATCTTCCTGTCATCAGCGCAGGGCAGGCACCGACGATCTGCCGATATGAGCGCTTACCAGAAAGATATCGAGGCATCCGAAATGGCTTACACCACCACCGACCGCATCGCCCATCCGGGCTTCGCTCACCGCATTCAGACGATGATCGAGACATTCCACACCATGCTGGCCCGCCGCGCAATCTACCGCCAGACCCTGCGCGAACTGGATGCTCTGCCCCAACGTGAGCTTGCCGATCTCGGCATCGAGCGCTCGATGATCACACAACTGGCCCATGAGGCCGCCTACGGCAAATAAGCATTGCCTGGCCCCACCTCTCCTCCCTCGGGGTCCATGGCAAACGCGGCGGCGCCTCTCCTCCTCCCCTGGCGTCGCCGCCATCCTCTTTTTCCGGAAGCCGAGGCTTCCGGGGCGGCGCGATGATCCACCCTCCCGTCTGATCATGCGCCGCAGCGGCGATCCCTCCTCCTCCCGGTGATCGCCGCAACCCTTTCCGGTCCGGAGCCGGTTCCGCGGCCCGCCTCCCCGGACAATCATTTGCCCGAACGTCATTGGAAAAAGCGCGGGCGCCCCTTCTCCCAATCGGGTGCCGCCGTTTCTTTTCCATCCGATTTCTTCCCTTGCATCGTCCTGCTCGGCCAAGCATGGTCCCACGACCATTGCCCGCAGGTTCCGCATGCGTCCTTCCCTGATTTCCGCTGCCCTGGTCGCCGCCCTGGTCGGCTATGGCTCGACCATAGCGCTGGTCCTGGCCGCCGCTGCCGCTCTGGGCGCGACACCGGGACAAACCGCAAGCTGGGTTCTGGCGATCTGCATCAGCAAGGCGGTCGGATCGGCCTGGCTGAGCTGGCGCACGAAGATCCCGGTGGTCCTCGCCTGGTCGACCCCCGGCGCAGCGTTGATCGCGGCAACCAAGGGGATTTCGATGGCCGAAGGCGCCGGCGCCTTTATCGTGGCGGGCCTGCTCATCGCGCTGACCGGCGCGCTGCGCCCGTTGGGCCGGGCGGTGGCTCTGATTCCCGATGGCATCGCTGCCGGCATGCTGGCCGGGGTGATGCTGCCCTTCTGCCTGAAGCTGCCGCTGGCGGTACAGACCGCACCGCTGGTCACGCTGCCGGCCATCGCCGCCTTCCTGCTGGTGCGGCTGCGCAATCCCGCCGTCGCGGTGCTGGCGGCGCTGACCGCTGGCCTCGCCACCGCCTTCCTGTCCGGAGCCGCGCAACTGCCGCCGCTGTCGCTTCCGCTGCCCCGCCTCACCTTCCTCGTACCGGAGTTCGACCCAGGCACGCTGATCGGCCTTGCCCTGCCGCTCTATCTGGTCACCATGGCCTCGCAGAACCTGCCCGGCTTCGCCACGCTACGCGCCGCAGGCTACGAGCCGCCGGTGCGCGCCGGTCTCGCCACCACTGGTATACTTTCCGCGCTGACAGGCTTCTTCGGCGCTCATACCGTCTCGATGGCCGCCATCACCGCCGCAATCTGCCTCGGCGATGACGTGCATCCCGACCGCAGCCGCCGCTGGCAGGTAGGTCTCGCCTATGCCGGGTTCTGGCTGACGCTGGGCCTGCTGAGCCCGCTGCTCCTCGCCATCATCGCGGCGCTGCCCGCACCGCTGATCGCCGCCATCGTGGCGCTTGCACTGCTCGCCCCCTTCGCCGGCGCCGCGACCTCCGCCTTCACCGGGACCGAGACCCGCTTCGCCGCCGCCGTCACTCTCGCCACCACCGCCTCCGGCACCGCCGTGCTCGGCATCGGCGCCGCGTTCTGGGGCCTTCTCGCCGGGATCGTGGTCCATGCGCTCGGCAAGCTGAACCGCTGAATACGGCCTTCCATCGCAAGCGGTTCCCGCAAGGAAGGGGGGCTTTCCGCCCCCCTCTTGGCCTGCGGCCAATTCACCCCCCGAGGATATTTTCGAACAGATGAAGTCAGAAGGACGAGCTCCCCTCCCTTTTCTGTCCCCAAATATCCTCGGAGAGTGAACCCCGCAGGAGCGAGGGCGCGCGAGCGCCCCCTGCTCCGTCCCTATCCCTTACTCTGCCGTCTTCTTCACGCCCTTGGCGACGGCTTTGCCGGTTTTGGCGGCTTTCGTCACCTTGGACTTGACGGGGGGCCTGGCGGGCTTCTTGGCAGCGGCCTTCCGCGCCGGCGTCTTCGACTTCCCGGCCTTCTCCGTGATCAGGACCAACGCCTCGTCCAGTGTCAACGCCTCGGGCTCGACACCCTTGGGCAGGGTGGCATTGACCTTCTCCCATTTCACATAAGGTCCATAGCGGCCCGGCATGACCTGCACCACGCCGCCCTCGGGATGCTGGCCCAGCTCGCGCAGCGGCTGCGCCGGTGCGGCGCGGCCCGCACCCCGGCTGGTTTTCTGCGCCAGCACTTCGACCGCACGGTTCATGCCGATCGTGAACACCTCCTCCACCTCCGGCAGGTTGGCATAGGTGCCGTTATGTTTCACATAGGGCCCGAAGCGCCCGATCCCGGCCTCGACGATGGCGCCATCCCCGGGATGCGGCCCGATCTCGCGCGGCAGGCTCAACAACTGCAATGCGCGCGCGAGGTCCACGCTCTCGGGTGACCAGCCCTTCGGCAGGCTGGCCCGCGGCGGTTTCGGCGCTTCCGCCGTCGCCTCGCCCCGCTGCACGTAGGGGCCGAACCGGCCGGTGCGCAGCGTGATCGGCAGGCCATCCTCATCCTGCCCCAGCAGCTTGCCATCCGGCGTCACCGCATCCGACTCCTCGCCCGAGATCGGGCGCGTATAGCGGCATTCCGGGTAGTTGCCGCAGCCGAT
Organism: Gemmobacter sp.; assembly: GCA_031260425.1. Taxonomy (GTDB): domain Bacteria; phylum Pseudomonadota; class Alphaproteobacteria; order Rhodobacterales; family Rhodobacteraceae; genus Gemmobacter. The sequence continues at coordinate 7,087 of JAIRJX010000241.1, read as the reverse complement.
GAACGCGCCGCCCGAACGTGCGGTCTTCAGATGCAGCCGGCCATTGCCGCAAATCGGGCAGGCACGCGGGTCGCTACCATCGGCGCGGGCCGGGTAGAGATGTGGGCTGAGGAATTCATCCAGCTTCTCCAGCACCTCGCCGATCCGAAGATCGGCGGTTTCCGCCACGGCGGCAGAGAAATCGCGCCAGAACCGAGCCAGAACCTCCTTGTAGTCACGCTCGCCCGCCGACACATCGTCAAGCTGGCTCTCCAGATCAGCGGTGAAGTCGTATTCCACATAGCGGCGGAAGAAATTGGCGAGGAAGGCGGTGACCAGCCGGCCCTTGTCCTCGGGGATCAGGCGGTTCTTGTCCTTGCGGACATATTCGCGGTCCTGGATCGTGGTGATGATCGAGGCATAGGTGGAGGGGCGGCCAATGCCGAGCTCCTCCATCCGCTTCACCAGCGTCGCCTCGGTATAGCGGGGCGGCGCCTGGGTGAAATGCTGCTCTGGCGTGACGCGGCGCTTCTCCGCAGGTTCCCCCTGCATGATCTGCGGCAGGCGGCCCTCGCCCTCCTCCTCCTCGTCGCGGCCCTCGTCATAGACCCTGAGGAAGCCGTCGAACATCACCACCTGCCCGGTGCTGCGCAAACCGACCTGGCCATCCGGCGAGACCAGATCGACCGTGGTGCGTTCCAGCCGCGCCGCAGCCATCTGGCTTGCAATGGTGCGCTTCCAGATCAGATCATAGAGCTTGCGCTGATCGGCCTCGGACAGCCGCAGCGTCTCGGGCGCCGCCGACATCTCGGTCGGACGGATGCATTCATGCGCTTCCTGCGCATTCTTGGCCTTGTTCTTGTACATGCGCGGGCTGTCGGGGACGTAAGCCGCGCCGAAGCGGCTCTTGATCTCCGCCCGCGTCGCCATCACCGCCTCGGGGGCCATGTCGATGCCGTCGGTCCGCATATAGGTGATATGCCCGGCCTCATAAAGCCGTTGCGCCGCCGACATGCAGGCTTTCGCACCCATGCCGAACTTGCGGCTGGCCTCCTGCTGGAGGGTGGAGGTCATGAAGGGCGGGAAGGGGTTGCGCGCCGCCGGTTTCGATTCCACCGAAGCCACCGCCAATGTCCGGGAAGTGACAGCCTGCACCGCAAGTTCCGCCGCCTCGACAGTCGGAATGTCGAATTTGTCCAACTTCCGGCCGCCAAGCACAGTCAACCGAGCAGCGTATTCCTGCCCGCGCGGGGTGGCGAGCACGGCGCCGACCGTCCAGTATTCGCGAGCCCGGAACGCCTCGATCTCCATCTCGCGCTCGACGATCAGGCGCAGGCAGACCGACTGCACCCGCCCCGCCGATCGCGCGCCCGGCAACTTGCGCCAGAGCACGGGCGAGAGCGTGAAGCCCACCAGGTAATCCAGCGCCCGTCGCGCCAGATAGGCATCGACCAGCGCCGCATCGACTTCGCGCGGGGTCTTCATCGCCTCGGTCACCGCGGCCTTGGTGATGGCGTTGAAGGTGACGCGCGAAACCTTCTTGCCCTTCTTCAGGCTGGATGCCAGCGCCTCCTTCAGGTGCCACGAGATCGCCTCGCCCTCGCGGTCGGGGTCGGTGGCGAGGATCAGCGTATCATCGGTTTTCAGCGCCTCGGCGATGGCGCGGACATGCTTCTTGCTTTCCGCCGCCACTTCCCAGGTCATGTCGAAATCGTGCTCCGGATCGACCGAGCCATCCTTGGCCGGCAGGTCGCGGACATGGCCGTAAGAGGCCAGCACCGTATAGTCGGAGCCGAGATATTTGTTGATCGTCTTGGCCTTGGCCGGAGATTCGACGACGACGACAGCCATGGAAACCTCTTGACGCGCCCGGCCCTGCTGGCCCCGGGGCAAATGAGTGCAACCATCCCCCCATGTCAAGGCCAAGCCCGCTCGGGCCGCTACGGCACGTTGCGGAGCGTGCGGATCGGGGAGGGCGGGGTTGCTTGCCGCGCCCTGCATCGCGTGCTCTGTCACTGAAACCGGATGCCGGCTGATGGCACGCCGCGCCCCATGCCCCGGTTCGCATCACGATCGGCCTGCTTGCTGGTCTGCCTTGGAAACAAACCGCCTCGTCACGGACGCGAGATCAGCCCGCCGGCCTGGCGCAGAACCTGTCCCTCCAGTTCCAGGGCCAGAATCTGCGGCACGACCTCCGCCGCCGGGACAGCAAGGTCGCGGATCAACTGGTCTTCCGCCATCGGGCTGGGCGACAGCCGATCGAGAATCAGCCGGTGCAGCGCGGCAAGGTCACGCAGCGGGCGGCGGGGCGGCGGGCTGTCCGGCAGATCAGGCCGTGCCTGATGCGGCGGCACCTCCGGCCGCACCGCCTGACCCAGCGCCTCGATCACATCGGCAGCCGAACGGATCAGCGTCGCTCCCTCGCGGATCAGCAGGTTACAGCCGGCGGCACGGGCGTCGAACGGATGGCCCGGCACCACCAGCACCTCCCTGCCCTGTTCCGCCGCCTCACGTGCAGTGATGAGCGAGCCGGAGCGCGCCGCAGCTTCCACTACCACCAGCGCCCGGGCAAGGCCCGAGACGATGCGGTTGCGCAGCGGGAAATGGCGTGCCTGTGGCTGCAGCCCCGGGGGCTGCTCCGACAGGATGCAGCCTCGTACGGCGATCTGCCCGGCCAGCGCGGCATTCTCGGACGGATAGACCACATCGACACCACCAGCGAAAACCGCGACCGTGCCATGCTCCAGCGCGGCCGTATGAGCTTCGGCATCAATGCCGCGTGCGAGACCGGAGACCACGACGAACCCTGCCTCCGCCAGCGATTCGGCCAGCCGCCGCGCCATGCGCAACCCGAGGCTGGAAGCGTTGCGTGCGCCGACCAGTCCCACCATTGGCCGCATCAGCAAGCGTGGATCGCCACGCAGCCAGAGAATGGGCGGCGCATCGGGAATCTCGGTGAGGTGAGCAGGATATGCTGGCTCGCCGAGACAGACCATACGCGCGCCCACCGCACGAGCCGCCCGCATCTCGTGCAGTGCCACTTCGGGCGGGCAGGGCTCGTATTTCTCGACCCCGGCGGCGCGGGCGATCTGTGGCAGCGCAGCCAACGCCGCCTCGGCCGAGCCATGGTCGGCGATCAGCCGGTGATAGGTTGCCGGACCGACCCGGCGGGAGCGAATGAGGCGCAGCCGCGCCAGCCGGTCCTGATCGGTGCAGGGTCGTTGGGTGTGGGGTGTGGTGTCACTGGCCAGCCCGATTGCCATCGTCCGCTCCTCATTCGCCCCGCCACCTTGCCCCGAGTCGGTTAACAGCCGGTAAAGAGCCTCGCAAATATGCCTTCGCCATCACGCGCCGCTTGCCGCAAGGCGCACCGCGCGGTAGCCATCATCATGATCAGTCCGCAATCAGAAGACGCCAGAAAATATGTCGCGCGCGGTGTCGCGCATGTGGCACTGCCCAGGGTCACCGAGCCCGTTTCGGTGACCTTTGTTCTGGTGCCGAAATTTACCATGCTTGCCTTCTCTTCCGCCATCGAGCCGTTGCGTGTCGCCAACCAGCTTACCGGGCAGATCCTGTTCCGCTGGCAGACCCATTCCGAAGGCGGCCAGCCGGTCGCCTGTTCCAACGGCGTGCCGGTGGTGCCCGACGGCCCGCTGCCCGAGACACCGCCGCCGGGCTATGTACTGGTCTGCGGCGGCGTGGAGCCGGAGACCGAGATCACCACCACGCTGGCCGACTGGCTGCGCGCGCAATGGCGGCGTGGCCGCACGGTGGGGGGGCTGTGCACCGGAGCCTATGCCCTGGCGCGGGCCGGCATCCTGAAAGGCCGCCGCTTCACCCTGCATTGGGAGAATCTCGGCGGCTTCTGCGAGACTTTCCCCGATCTGGAACCCGCCCGGCAGGTCTTCTGCATCGAGGACCGCATCGTCACCTGCGCCGGCGGCATGGCTGCCGCCGACCTGATGCTGAAGCTGATCCATGACCGCTATGGCGTGCAGCTCAGCCAGGAGGTGATGAACATGTGCCTGCTGACCCAGCGGCGCACCGAAGAGGACGAACAGATCACCTCTCTTGCCGCCCGGCTGGGCACCCGCAACGAGAAGCTCATCAAGGCAGTGGCCTTCCTTGAGGCGCGGATCGAGGAAGAGTTCGATCTGGACGCCTGCGCCGATCACCTCGGCGTGTCGCGCCGCCAGATCGAGCGGTTGTTCAACCGCTATCTCGGCGTAACGCCGGTGCGTTACATGAACGACCTGCGGCTGCAACACGGCCGCGCCCTGCTGGCGGAAACCGACATGAGCGTGACCGAAGTGGCGGTGGCTTGCGGCTATGCCTCCTCCAGCCATTTCTCGAAGAGCTTCCGCAAGAAATACGGGGTATCCCCCTATCGCTTCTCGCATTTCGGGTCGTGAGCAGCAGGACGACCATTCAGATATCATACTGATTTTGTTTAATAAATTATAACTCGCACCTCTCCTCATTCAACGAAAGGGCAACACCCGACTGCAAACGGTCGGCTTTCAGTGGATCTGGCCGCGACGCCCGACACCACAGAGGGCAGTGCCCGGCCGCGGGTGGGTGCTCCTTCGGTTGTGGTCTGCACTTAATGGTGACACTCCGCCTATGTTCTATCCCCGCGCAAACGTCACCCAAGCACCCGCCCGGAGGGCGGTTGGGCGCTACCCCACGGCACTTCGTGCCTTATTCCGGGCGAGGAAGGGCTAACACGGTGCTTGGACAACAGCATTCGCGACCGTTCCCGCCTGCGACGGCCCCGGGGCATCTGAATGCGGCCCCACCCTCGCCCCCCGCTCCATGCCCTTTCCACATGATCCTATGCTGCAATTCCGGTTGAAGCTGCGACCGATTTTGATCAAACTCCGCGGCAAGCGGCCCCTGCCGGGCCCGGATGGAGAGAAAGATGCAAAATAGCAAAGTGGCGAAGCGGCGCACAGAGGCGGTGGCGCGGGGCGTAGGGGTGCAGACCCAAGTCTATGTCGATCGCGCGCTGAACTCCGAGGTCTGGGACATCGAGGGCAACCGCTATATCGACTTCGCGGCCGGTATCGCCGTGGTGAATACCGGCCATTGCCACCCGAAGATCATGGCGGCGGTGGCCGAGCAGATGGGGCGCTTCACCCATACCTGCCATCAGGTCCTGCCCTATGAAAACTATGTCCGCCTCGCCGAGCGCCTGAACGCGGCGGTGCCGGGCAATTTCACCAAGAAGACGATTTTCATCACCACCGGCGCGGAAGCCATTGAAAACGCGGTGAAGATTGCTCGCGCCCATACCGGGCGCAATGCGGTCATCGCCTTCGGCGGCGGCTTCCATGGCCGCACCTTCATGGGCATGACGCTGACCGGCAAGGTGGAGCCCTACAAGAAGGGCTTCGGCGCGATGATGCCGGATGTCTACCACGTGCCCTTCCCGCAGGATGTGCACGGCATCTCGACCGAGGATGCGCTGGCGGGGATCACCAAGCTCTTCAAGGCCGATCTCGACCCGGGCCGCGTGGCTGCGATCATCTTCGAACCGGTGCAGGGCGAAGGCGGCTTCTATCCGGCGCCGGCCGATCTGGTGCGCGCGATCCGCAAGCTCTGCGACGAGCACGGCATCGTGATGATCGCCGACGAGGTGCAGACCGGCTTTGCCCGCACCGGCAACATGTTCGCCATGCAGGGCTACGGGGTGGCAGCAGACCTGACCACCATGGCCAAAGGCCTTGGCGGCGGATTGCCGATCGCGGCGGTGACCGGCCGGGCCGAGATAATGGACGCCGCCAATCCGGGCGGGCTCGGTGGCACCTATGGCGGTAACCCGCTCGGCATCGCCGCCGCCCATGCGGTGCTGGATGTGATCGAGGAGGAAAGGCTCTGCGATCGCGCCAACGAGCTTGGCTCGCGCCTGAAGCAGAAGCTGGAGGCGATCCGCGCCGTGACGCCGGAGATTTCAGACATCCGAGGCCCCGGCTTCATGGTGGCGGTGGAATTCGCCAATCCCGCCAGCAAGGCGCCGGATGCCGATTTCACCAATCGCGTGAAGAACGAGGCGCAGAAGCGTGGCCTGATCCTGCTGACCTGCGGCGTCTATGGCAACGTGGTGCGCTTCCTCGCTCCGATCACCATCCCTGACGCGATCTTCACCGAGGCGATGGGCATTCTGGAAGAATCGGTCGCGGCAGCCCGTCAGTGACCTGAGCCGGATGAGGGATACCAGACGGGCGGCCGGAAGGCCGCCCGTGTCCTTCCCTCCGCACGGCCGTCACCTCTGGACCATTGCCTTGGTGCCGGAGGTTGCGCATTGCCGCGCTGGCTGTCTACCGCCTGTGGTTCGCAGACAGCAGCCGAGACCAAGCCATCGCGCGATACGGTCGAGCCTTTCGACTTGACCACTTCCAATGCATGCTCGATTGTCGCTTGTGTTGCCGCAGGCGCGCCCATCCCTTTCCCCTTTGCTGTCGTGGCCAGCATCTCGGCCACATCCCCGTTGGCGGTTGAACCAACAGCGGGCTTCGGAACGGATCGACATTCGCCCAAAGTTTACCCGCCCCCAGATGAAGCGGCCGCTCCTGCACGCCAAAGAGTACCCCTCGAACGCAGACATCACGCTGAGGCCAAGCCATGGCGGCACCCGCGCCCATGTTCGATCATTGCTGGTCTAGGGCCTGTCTGATTTGGTCTGAATCGTATCCTGCGTGCCGAAGGTAGTTCTGGCACTCAGTTGGAGAGAAGGCGTCGAGGAGGGTTCCGACTTGTCGCCACGCGGTTTCTGCGGAGCGCTCGTCAGCTTTTCGGAGCAGGATCTTGAGCCTGGCGAATACCATCCCGACCGGATTGAGGTCCGGGCTGCAGGGCGGCAGGAACAACAGATGTGCGCCGGCATTTCGGATCAGCTGTCTGGCGGGCAGGCCTTTGTGGCTGCCGAGGTTGTCGGCAATGACCACGTCGCCGGGGGTGAGCGTGGGCGCGAGGCACCGGCCTACCCAGGCGGTGAAGGCATCAGCGACTTCACCTGTGTCGCCACCTGGCGAGGCTTCGTCTATGTCGCCTTCGTCATCGACGCCTGGGCCCGCCGCATCGTCGGCTGGCGCGTCAGCGCCTCGGC
>JAIRJX010000214.1 GCA_031260425.1 Gemmobacter sp. | reverse complement strand
AGATCGGCCAGCAGTCGACCCGAACCGCAGGCCATCGTCCAGCCCAGCGTGCCATGTCCGGTATTGAGGAACAGGTTCGTCAGCGGCGAGCGGCCAACAATCGGCGTGCCATCGGGCGTCATCGGACGCAGGCCGGTCCAGAACTCGGCCTTCGACTGGTCGCCGGCGCCGCCGAACAGATCCTCGACCGAATGGGTCAGCGTGGCCTGCCGCTTCGGGCTGAGCGACAGATCGAACCCGGCGATCTCGGCCATGCCGCCAACGCGGATGCGCTCGCCCAGCCGGGTAATGGCGATCTTGTAGGTCTCGTCCATCACGGTCGAAACCGGCGCGCGGCCTTCATCCACGATCGGCACGGTGATGGAATAGCCCTTCAGCGGGTAGACCGGCAGCTTGATCCCCAGCGGCGCGGCCAGGAGCGGCGAATAGGATCCCATGGCCAGCACGAAGGCATCGGCCTGCACCCGGCCCTCCGAGGTTTCGACATAGGAAACCCGGCCGGTCTCGGCATGGATACGCCGGATCTGGACACCCCAGCGGAAGGTGACGCCCGCCGCCACAGCCATCTCGGCCAGGCTGTTGGTGAACTTGAAGCAATCCCCGGTCTCGTCGCCCGGCAGGCGCAACCCGCCCATGATCTTGCCCGCACTGGCGGCAAGGCCCGGCTCGGCGGCGACGCAACCCGCGCGGTCCAGCACCTCGAAGGGCACGCCGTCCTCGCGCAGCACCTCGATATCCTTGGCAGCACCGTCGACCTGCTTCTGGGTGCGGAACACCTGCAAGGTGCCCTGCATCCGCTCGTCATAAGTGATACCGGTCTCGGCACGCAGTTCGGCGAGACAATCGCGGGAATATTCCGCCAGCCGCACCATGCGCGACTTGTTCACATGATAGGCCGCTGCGGTGCAGTTCATCAGCAACCGCGCCATCCATCCCAGTTTGGCGAGATCGGGGCGCGGCTGGATGATCAGGGGCGCGTGTTTCTGGAACATCCATTTCAGCGCCTTGAGCGGGATGCCCGGCGCGGCCCAGGGGGCGGAATAGCCGGGGCTGACCTCCCCGGCATTGGCAAAGCTCGTCTCCAGCGCCGGCGCAGGCTGGCGGTCGATCACCGTCACCTCATGGCCCTGCCGGCTGAGATACCATGCCGAGGTCACGCCGATCACGCCTGCACCGAGGATCACGATTTTCATGGGCCGCTCCGGGTTCTGGATTCGCGGGTTTGCTGGATTTCGCGAAATTATACATCATGGCAGGGGAATTTCCTGGCGTTCTGCACGGGCACGGGCAGACATAGTCGAATATTATTGCGCGATATGCGAGATATGTCGAAGAAATCAACGACATGGCAGGAGTACACGCAATCTATCTCTCTCAAGTGCGGCGACATCGCGAGAATCAACTCCCTATTGAATAGCCGGGCCCCAAGGTCCATGCTTGACGGGGTTTCAATACGGGGTTTCAGAAATGGATATCGAGGAATTCCTGGGGACCAATGCCGTCCTGCTGGCATTGGCGGCGCTGATCATCCTGACCATCCTCAAGGCGGTCAAGATCGTGCCGCAAAGCCAGAAATACGTGATCGAGCGCTTCGGCAAGCTGGAGAAGGTGCTCGGCCCCGGTATCAACCTGATCGTGCCGTTCTTCGACAGCGTGGCGCACAAGGTCTCGGTGCTGGAGCGGCAGTTGCCCAATGCCTCGCAGGACGCGATCACCGCCGACAATGTGCTGGTCAAGGTCGAAACCTCGGTCTTTTACCGGGTCATCGAGCCGGAAAAGACCGTCTACCGCATCCGCGACGTGGACGGCGCTATCGCCACCACGGTTGCCGGGATCGTGCGCAGCGAGATCGGCAAGATGGAGCTCGACAGCGTGCAGTCGAACCGCGCCGAGCTGATCTCCAAGGTGCGCGAGCAGGTGGCGGCGATGGTCGATGACTGGGGGATCGAGGTGACGCGGGCCGAAGTCCTGGACGTGAACCTCGACGATGCGACCCGCGCGGCGATGCTCCAGCAGCTCAATGCCGAGCGCGCGCGCCGCGCCCAGGTGACCGAAGCCGAAGGCAAGCGCCGCGCGGTGGAGCTGAACGCCGATGCCGAGCTTTACGCTGCCGAACAACTCGCCAAGGCCCGCCGCGTTCTGGCCGATGCCGAAGCCTATGCAACCAATGTGATCGCCCTCGCGATCAAGGAGAACGGGCTGGAGGCGGCGCAATATCAGGTGGCGCTGAAGCAGGTGGAGGCATTGCAGGAACTGGCGAAAGGTGAGGGGCGGCAGACCGTCATCCTGCCCGCGCAGGCGCTGGAAGCCTTCACCAACGCCTTCGGCATGTTGCGGGGAAGGTGATGGACTGGTGGATCTGGTTCGTCGGCGGCGTGGCGATCGGCGCATTGGAAGTGATGCTGCCGGGCTATTACTTCGTCGGCTTCATGGCCGGCGGGATCATGACCGGGCTGGTAATGTGGTCCGGTCTCTTCATCCTGTCGCTGCCGATGCAGATTCTGGTCTTCGCGCTGATCTCGCTGGCCGCCTGGGGCGGGCTGCGCCGAGCACTGCCGTTGCAGCGCGGCGAGGTGAAGCGCTGGACCCGCGACATCAACGACTGATCCCGATCCTTTCCGAACCCGCGCGCCCCCCGGGCGGATGACATTCGGGAATCCGGGCGGGGGCCGTGCGGAACTTCCTGACCCTGATGAAATCGTCCCCGCCCGGAACAAGGTAAAACCCAACGCGGAAGCTGGCGCGCGCGCGGGTTTTAAGCGCCGGCGATCTCCGCGATCACCGCGCGGGCGGCAGCGGCAGGATCGGCAGCCTGCCAGATCGGGCGGCCGACGACGATATGATCGGCACCGTCGGCAATGGCCCGGGCCGGGGTCGCCACCCGCTTCTGATCGCCCAGAGCTGCACCGGCAGGACGCACGCCC